>CACXFT010000080.1 GCA_902767045.1 uncultured Prevotellaceae bacterium
AAGTGGAATATCGCGTACCTAAAGGCACGCCTGAGATACACCGAACGTTCTTCCAGCCATAAGAATGGCTGGCTACCCCTATCTGATGCCTATGGCATCATCATAACCATGTAAAGATTCTAATGACCGAATTGGGATAAACAAAAAATGGACGCTCTCGCGAGAGCGTCCATTTTTTATGCAATACTTTCCAGAATATTATCTGTGCAGCATCATCAGGGCCTTGCGGTTGGCAAGGTCGGCCTTGAGGCGCTTGCGAGCCGAAGCAGAGCTGGGGTCGTAGTCATACTCTGTGAGCACCGGATTGGCCATGAGCATGAGCGAACCCAGATAGGAATCGAGGTTTGCATTGCTGAAAGCCGAGAAGCCCAAACCCGTGGTTTTACCACCTTCCCAGGTTCCGTTGTCATACAAGCTGCCATACATGTAACCGCTTTCTTCGCTCTCTTCGTTATAGAGCATGTTGAAAGGCAACACCGGAGTGGAATCCCAAATGAGAGAACCCTGCTCGATATCCAAAGCACAGAGCCCGATGTTGTAGTTGTTTCCACTCAGGCGGAAAGTGCCCACATAGCCCGGCACAATTGCAATCTCCAGGTTGTTGGCATCGATGGTTACACCGGCAGCCTCCCAGTCGTAGTCGGGGAATTCGAGTTTGGCCTTGGTAGATGTGCCCGTGATGTGTGCCAGCACGGCAACGTATGGACTGTCTTCGGGGTCTTCCGGGTCGTAATACACGTTCTCACCCTGCAGAATGTAGTATTTCTTCACGAAATAGGATGCCAGGCCCTGTTTGATGAGAATGCTGTCGCGGAACTCTCCCGACTGCATATACACATAGCCAGTGCGCAGGTGCTTGCTTTCGTTCTTGAACACGTTGATGAAGAGCGAGTCTTCAACCATTTCGGCTTCAATCCAATCTACATCGGCATACACATCCAAGTCGCTGGAGTGGTTGATATAGTAAGAAGCCGAGCGAGCGCCGTTGGCCGAGAACACAAGCTTGGCGGGAGCCTCAGAGCGGAACACGAAGCCCAGCTGATGAACGATGGCCGTAGCCTTGTCGTTGCCGCTGGCAATGGTGATAACCGCATTGCGGTCGTGGAGTGAAGAGTTCAGGTCGACCGACACCTTCACGGTATCGCCCACCATGGTGGCTGTTGCCCATTCTTTAGAAGAGGTGACGGTAGCTCCGGCAGGAGCGTCAACCACAATGTATCCCTCACCGCCGGCACTGGTAAGGTCGAGGTTGGAGACACCCACCACCTTCACGGTCGACTCGTGTGCATAGGGATTAGACGAATCGTCGTCGCTGCAGGCCGTGAACGAAGTCACGCCTGCAAGGAGAACGAAGAAACTGAATATCTTTTTCATATTGCTTTCTGTTTGTTAGGTGATTATTCCTCTATTTTAACCAGTTTCATCACATTGGCCTGCTCCTCGATACGGCCGGCTTTTTTATCCCAGTCGGGCTGTTCGCTCTGGTCTTCGAAAGCAAAGAGCCAGAGGGTTGTCCAGGCTGAGTTGCGGAAGGTGATGGTGAATTTGCCGTTCTTGTCGTAGCTGTTCACGCCCTTGAACACGATACTGGAATCGTAGGACCCGTAGTCGCCGTCGAAGGCAATAAACCAGATGCCGTAAGGACCGGCTGTGCCTACCATTTGCGGAGAGATGTTGAGCGAGCCGAAGGCCGGGTTGTAGGTAGCCTTGATGGGGAACGAGAAGTTCTGTGATTCCCAGCGACCGAAATTAGAGATGATGAAGGTCTTGCCATCCGCGTTGGGAGTGACCACCACATTGCGGCCCTTGCCGGCCAGTTCGTAGGTTCCGGCCAGTTCTTCGTAGCTCATCCAGCCGATAGGCTTCTGCAGCTGCAGCGTGAGGGGCTGACCGGCCACAGAGGTGTTGAGCTGGTTGGTTTCGAAGTTGCCGGTGAACTCTGAAATCTCATAGTCGTTGCCGAACTTCAGCGGCGAATAGAGGCGAATACCGTTCTCGGTGTAGATGAAAGCCGACGTTGCTTCTTCGGGTTCCTCATCTTCAGCTGCACCGGCGGTGAAGTATTGGAGCGTCACCTGACGACTGTCGTAATCGAGATTCATGGCAATGCTGTCTTCGCCCACCTTACCCACGGCAGTGCTCAGCTGCAGCGAATCCATGCAGGTTTGCACATTGGTGAGATACTCTTCGGCATCTTTGTTGAGCCGGCGCATGTAGGAAAGGGTTCCGCTGCGCTTGCCCTTGAGCGTGATGGTGTTCTTGTCTTCGCTGATGTTGAGAATAATGAACTCGAAGTCGCCATCGTAAGCCTCGTAGAGCTGACTGCTCGGTGTGGCAAAGTAGTGCAGAGCTTTGTTGTAGGTATCGAACGAGAGGATAGGTCCGTTGTCGGTTCCCATCTTATAAAGACTGGCATATTCTTTGGCGGCATCGGCCATTTCGGTGCGGGCATAAACCGAGTCTTCGGTGAAGCGCACGGTGTATTGGAATCCGCCATAGCTCTGCTGGCGGTCGGGATAGTATTCGAAAGCCCATCCCTTTTCAGAGCTGATGAGCACCTGCTTGGTTTCGTTCAGATAGTCTTGCACGCGGTTGGCCGAAGCCCCGTCGAACGTGTCAGACTGGTCTTTCAAGCATGAAGTGAGCAGCAGCGTGGGCAGCGCCATCAACAGGCAAATCAATATTTTGTTTGTTTTCATATTCTAAATCCTCCTAACGTTTTAAAGTGACAAATCTTCGAGGTCAACGCGTCCGTTCACCACATCATTCTCACGAGCGAGCACCGAGGCGCGAAGCACATCAAGGTCGATGCCCCATGCGTCGCGCATGTAGTTGCGCACAATTTCCAGCTTCTGGGCAATGAGTCCGGAACCGGTTTTTCCGGCCTCGGCCATCCACTTGTCCCACTGCTCGGGGGTGTTGGTTACATAGGTAGACACCATCTCGGCGAAGTCCTCCTGGTGGGAGTGCTGCGAGTAGTCTGTAATGTAGCCGCGTTGCAGATAGCCTGTTTCACCCTCTTCCGAGCTCCAGGCATCGGCCAGATAGGTGGAACCGGTGATGAGCTGGAAGCCCTCGTCGTAGTTCTTGGTCTGGTTCAGGATGTGGGTGAACTCGTGGTGAATGGTCTTCAGGTAGAACTCGTTCAGTGTTTCCACGCTCTTCATATATTCAGAGAGGTAGTTGGTGCCGTGGAGGTAGATTTTCTTACCGCCCTCGGCAGTACCCAGGATGAAGGTTCCGTTGTTGCGGAACAACCACTCGCCGGTGAGGTAGAACAGTTTGGGGAAGTACTGACGGGTGAAGGTGGGACCTGCCACCTCGTTGTAGGTGTCCACACAAGTGTACTTCAGGATGTGTGCCAGCTTCACGGCATCGTCGTAGCGGGCAGGCACCGAGTAGTAGTTGGCATCGGTTTCGATGTCGTCGTAGCGATAGGCAAACACAATGTTGTAGGGCTGCACAAAGTTCGCATCGAGCCACTTGTCGAAATCGTTCTGGTTGGTTTGCGAGGTAACGATCACCGACTTCGAGTCGAGGTCGTCGTCAGAGCAAGCGGTGAAAGAGCCTGCTGCAAGCGCAAACATCAGTGAATAGACTATATACTTTTTCATATACCTTATTTACTTTATAAAGAATTAAAAAGACTCGATGATTAGTTGCGGGGGTTGCCTTCGATACCGGCATCGCGCACACGGGCAGGAATCTGGACAGCACGGCGGGGGTCGTCGGCTTTGAGCACGTCAACGGCCTTGGCGGGATTACCGTCGGCACCAATCACGCGGCGCACAATTTCTATGCCGTAGCGCTTGATGTCGAACCAGCGCAGACCGGTCTGCAGGGTTTCGATGCGGCGGAAGCCGAGCACACACTGCAGCATGGCCTCTTGGGTGCTTCCCTCATCTTCAATAGCAAAAGCAGGATGGAGGTGCTTCTTGATGCCCGAAACGAGCGCATCGTAAACGTATGTTTTGTTGCCTTCTGAATCGAGCACGGGCTTGTTTTCATCGTTTACAGCCACTTTCTCGTATGCATAGGGCATATTATTATAGAAATCAACAATGCCTTCTACGGTAAGCTCTTCGGTGTTCTTCACCATGTTGTTCTTCCAAATGGTGAGGTCCTTGGCTGCCTTTGCATACTCTCCCTTCATAACGTAGGCCTCGGCACGGTTCAGCAGCACCTCGTCGGTGGTGAACGCAGGATAAACGGTGCGGCGATAACCAATCTGAGCCACGGGGTCGGAGTATTCGAACAGGTAGGGAAGCTTCCAGAAGATCACGCAGTCGAGGTTGGTAGCCGAGTACTCCTTCGGACGGGTGTAGTAGTTATCGGCCTCGCTGCCAAAGATGTTACGGGCAAGCACTGTTTCGTTGTAAGCCAGATAGGTACCGTGGGCATAACGCTTACCGAAGTAGTAAGGACCAAAGACGAGTCCCATTTTCGAATAGGCCGTCATGAGCAGCAGGTTACAGTTGAGTGAGGCGTCGATGTAGTGGTTGCCATACACATCAGGGTCGGAGGTGAGGGTCGACATATATTGCCAGTCGCGCAGCTGACTTGCAGTCTCTTCGCCTAAGCAGAGGTTGGCATACTTGATGGCCTCGTCCCACTTCTCGTAGAACAGATAGAAGCGGCAAGCGAAAGCGTAAGCGGCCCTGGGGTTGAAGTGATACTTGGGCACTGTCATGTATTCGCTGCCCACCATGGGCAGGGCTTCCTGCAAGTCTTTGTCGATTTTCTCGTACACCTCGGCCACGGTTCCACGCTCGTGGTGAGCGTCGAGCTTGTCTTCCACAGCATCTAAGTAGGGAACACCCAGGTCGGTGCTGCTGGTGGTGGCATTGTAGTTTTTACAGAAAATGTTCACCAGCATGAAGTGGTTATAGGCACGGGCCAGCAGAGCTTCGGCACGGGCAGCCTGTGCGTTGCGTGAGTCGGGCAGGCCCTCGGCAGCCTCAAGAGCGAGGTTGGCATTGATGATGGCTTCGTAAGAAGCCCCCCAGAAAGCGTACGGCGACTCGATGTCGTCTTCGGTCACATCTTCCCAGTGATACACCTGGTCGAAGAAGCGATTCGTATTGGGGTTGTTCTCGCCATAGTCATCAACATTGTCCGACATCAGCTCGGTGACGATGCTGATGGCATTGTCGGGATAGGCCGACACCAGCAGCTTCTCCACCTTTTCTTCGCTGTCGATGGTGGCGCGGTTATCGGGCGTGGTGTCGAGGAAGTCGTTACACGAGGTAAGTCCCAGACTGAGCGCCATGATTGATAATCCTATATATTTTTTCATATTGTTGCTTGAATTTCTTATTGTTTATTAATCTCTAAACCATCAGAGTCCCAGACGGAGAGTGAGGGTGAACTGCTTGGGCACGGGCACTGCCACACCACCGGTGTTGAAGAACTCAGGATCCTGTCCGTTGAGCTTCTTGTCGGCATAGATCAGGAAGAGGTTGGTGGCCTGCAGCTTGAGCGAAGCCGAACCGAGTCCGATGTGCGAAACGAGCTTAGAGGGGAAGTCGTAGCCGAGCGAGATTTCCTTCATGCGGATGAAGTCGCCCTTGGCGATACGTTCCGTAGAATAGTTGTATGCGTTATAGGCATATTTCAGGTTGGTGTCGTTCTTATTCTGGCGCTTCGAAGCGATAACCGGAATAGAGGTCATGTTCTCGTCGCCGGGCACCACCCAACGGTTCTTGAACTCCTTAGGCATGGAGATAAGGTCGTCGTAGGTGTTCGAGAACACGGGGTCCAGACGCACCACGTTGCCGAACGAGTAGGTGATGAACACATTCAGCGTGAAGCCTTTGTAGCGGAAGATGTTTCCGAACGAACCCACGTCGGTGGGGTCCACGCTGCCTTCATATTTCAGGAATCCAATCTTCTCGGGGTCGCTCTCTTGGAACCAGATGCCTGTAGAGGTGATGTTGCCATCCTGGTCGAGGAAGAGGGGCAGACCTTCGTTGTTCAGTCCCTTGAAGGGAATTGAGAACAGCGAGCGCACGGGATAGCCTTCGAGGGCGAAGCCGTTACCGCTCACCAGATCAATCACACGCGATACGGTGTGCAGGTCGGTAACCTCGTTCTTGGTGTGCGAGTAGATGAAGCTGGTGGTCCAGGTGAAGTCCTTGGTTTGAATGTTAGTGGTAGAGAGCGAAAGCTCATAACCGCTCGACTTCATCGATGCCACGTTCAGAGGCTGTTCGCCATAGAAGTCGGTAGGCGTGTAACCAATCAGGTCTTTGTTACGACGGGTGTACCAGTCGGCCGAAAGGTTGATGCGGTTGTTCAGGAATCCCAGGTCGGCACCGATGTTGAACTCCTGCTTCTTCTCGTAGGTGAGGTCGCCATTGCCCGGATCTTCCATACGCAGTCCGCTCTCGCGCACGCTGGTGAAGGGTCGCCAGGGAGTGTTGGAACGGATGATGGGCAACGAGTTGGTAACGCTGGGACGGTCTCCGGTGAGCGAGTAAGAGAGGCGCAGTGTTCCGTGCGAGAGCACATCGTGGAAGGTCTTTTCGAACCAGGGCTCTTCATGGGCGTTCCATGCGGTAGACACGTTCCAGGTGGGCAGCCAGCGAGCCGAACGGCTCTTACCCAGCGAGTTGGTTCCTTCGTAACGTCCGGTGGCAGTAACCGAATAGCGGCCTTTCCACGAATAGGTGGCGGTGGCGAAGAAAGCAGCCGAACGCGAGCGGGTGTTGCTCAGGGTGTAATAGGCAGAGTTGTCTTCCTCACCCTTCTTGAACACCTGGTAGGCATAGCGGGCCAGTTCGCCCATGCTGTATTGCATACCCCAACCGCGGAACCAGGTGGAGTGGCGGTTGATGGAGTTGGTTTCCATACCTCCGTAGAAGTTCACGATGTGGTCGTCGTTGAACACGTCGTTATAGGATAACGAAAGACGGGTGTCCCAACCGAACATGCGGTTGTCGGAACGCTCAAAGATACCACCGTCGGGGAGCACCGAGATAGGCAGTGCGTAGGGGTTGTCGGGGTCGGTATAGAGGAAGGGGTTGGCATCGCGGATGGTTGAAGTTCCCATGGCGCGGTAAGCCAGTGCCTGGTTAGAATCGTCGAGGATATAGTGTTCGTTCGACGTGGTGGTGTATTTGGCGGCACCCAGCAAGGTGATCTTCACTTTCTGGATGGGCTTGAAGTCGACGCTTCCCTGCACGCGGAAGTCGGTAACACCAAGGTCGAGGTAGTTGCTCTCCAGTTCGTGGTAGATGTTGAAGGGAGCATAGTTGCGTGTGTAAAACTCGTTGGGGTCGAGGGCACGCGAAGTGTTCAGCGCGTAAGAATAGGGGTTGATATCGAAGTCGCGCTTCACCTCACCGGTAACAGCGTCGATTTCAGAGCTCAGCGTACCGGGTGCACGCTGCTTACGGAAGCTGGCGTTGCTGATGAGGTTCACGTCAATCTTCTTGGAAATGTGATAGGTGGTGTTCAGGTTGGCGGTGTAGCGTTGCACCGAGCTCTGCTTGGTCCAACCCGGGTCGAACATGGCCGACACCGAAGCGTAGTACTGCGACTTCTCGGTACCGCCCGAGATGCTCACCGAGTGGTTGTGCATGATGGCGTTAGAGAAGAGTCCGTCGAACCAGTCGGTGTTGCGATACTCAGCATCGCGCAGATAAGCGGCGCGTGCCTCAGCGGTGTTGGCAAGTCCGAACTGTCCAGTGGCGGGGTCGTAGGTGTTCAGCTTTTCATACATCTTGGCATAGATACCACCGTTCATGGCAGTAGAGGTTTCGGCATAGTTGAGGTAGCCTTTCTGCTGCAGTTCCTGGTAAACAGCCATCTGGTCTTGCGAGTTCATGATGTTGAAGTCGCGGTATTGGGGTTTCAGTCGCATGGTGAACTCACCGGTATAGCTGATGTGAGCCTGTCCTGCCTTACCTTTCTTGGTGGTGACAACAATCACACCGGCCATGGCGCGGGCACCATAGATAGAGGTAGCGGAACCGTCTTTCAGAATCTGGAAGCTCTCAATGTCGTCGGAGTTCAGTCCGGCAATGGCAGATGAAATAAGCGTGTTGGCATCACCCGACGAAAGCTCGTCGGCCGAGATGTCTGTCACGTCTTCCATAATCACACCGTCCACCACCCATAGGGGTTTCGACGAGCCATAGATGGAGGTGGCACCACGCACGCGAATCTTCGGGGCAGTACCGAAGGTACCACTCACGTTCTGCACGCTCACACCGGCAGCACGTCCTTCGAGCGAGCGGCTGATGTCGGCCATACCATCAAGCTTGGCTTCAGAGGCATCCACCTTCACAGATGCACCAGAGAAGAGTCGCTTGTCCATCTGTTGCATACCCGTAACCACCACTTCTTCAATCTGTGTGGCATCGGGATGCAGGGTGATGGTCATTCCGTCCTTGGCTGTAACGGTTTGTGAAACCATACCCACTGAACTGACGACAATCTTCTTGCCGGCAGCTCCGGAGAGTGAAAACTGGCCGTCGACATTGGTGGCGGTTCCCTGCTTGGTGCCCTGTATCATCACAGTGGCTCCAATAATGGGTTGGCCATCCTCTGAAGAGATTACGGTACCAGTGATTTTCGTCTGACCGAGTGCCATTCCTATGCATAGGAACAGACCTGCCAGAATCATGCTTAATCTTTTTTCCATAAAGTCTCTCTTTACTTGTTAATTAAACTAATACTTATATTTTACTTTCAATTTGCTAACCTTAAACACTACTTCCTGATTGAGGTGTGCATTTTTATGCTAACAGAGATAACAAAGTGCAAAGGTACATCAAATTGTGCGGGTACACAAATAATGTCAGCAAAAGAGTACGGATTTATACATTTTTTAACGAAATGATTGTCAAAAAACCCTCCAACTAATTAGAATTTGATAAAAAAAGCCTTTAAAAAGTTACAGTTGGTTAGTGCAGGGCACTAAGGGCGCTACGGGCGCTACGCTAAATGAGGCGCTACGCTAAATGATAAATGATAAATGAGAAATGAGAAATGAAGCGCTACGCTAAATCGCTACGCTAAATGATAAATGAAGCACTACGCTAAATGAGAAATGAGATGGAGGGGAAACCCCGATGGAAGGACGCTGAAAGCGTCCACTCTTAGTAACCGGGGGAACGGACGCTGAAAGCGTCCACTTTCAGTAACCGGGGGTACGAGCGTAGCGAGCACCCCCGGATGCTATGCGTGGCTGACATATCAGCACTCCGAAGGAGTGCCCGAGTCATCTGAAGTATAGTTCGTCGACCCCTTTGGGGTCGTTTCATTGTACTGCCCTGCTATCCGGGGGTGCTCGCTACGCTCGTACCCCCGGTTACTAAGAGTGGACGCTTTCAGCGTCCCTCCATCGGGGTTTTCCCTCCATCATGTTTTTCCCTCCATCTGGGTTTTCCCTCCATCTCATTTATCATTCATTCAACCTTCGCAAGTGAATAATCTCTACATGGTTATGATGATGCCATAGGCATCAGATAGGGGTAGCCAGCCATTCCTATGGCTGGAAGAACGTTCGGTGTATCTCAGGCGTGCCTTTAG
>CACXFT010000081.1 GCA_902767045.1 uncultured Prevotellaceae bacterium
ATTGGCGTTGGTCGTTTGCCCCTCAATACCCGTCTGATGTACTTCGATTTACTAAAGATTAAAGTAAATGAAGAGTGATGTTCTTACAGACTTAACCTACATACATCAAGAATTTATGCACCACTGAGAGAACATAAAGCAGCGAGTAAGCGAGAGCAGAGCCAAACGTGTTTGGACTCTGCCGAGGCGATGCCAGAAATCGGACATGCAAATTCCAATTTATCGGACTGCTATCATATAACAGCGGCCTATCTTGACATCCCTTGCTGGAACTTCTGAATTCGCCCATCATATCTGCCATCGGCAATGTCGTGGACTTCATGGTCGGCACGTCTGATGCCATTGGTGAAGAATTCATGTGAAAGTGTTTTAGACTTTCGTAAATGTCAAACTTTGGCTATTTCAGTGCGTATTTAATTGGAAATATAATAGGCAGGGAAAATGATTTGTGATAAAAAAGTGTGAAATTATCGCAAAAAGACAGGGTTTGTTAATCTTGTTTTATAAAAAATACCTATCTTTGTAAACCAAACTTTATAAAATTGTGCAATTCCTATAAAATAAAATTTATATGAGTGTCAGTAAAGATGTCATCAAACAATGCTTGATCAGTAAGCAACGCGAAGCTAAAACGTAACGAACGGGTGGTTAACTGACAGTTTACCACCCGTTCGTGTTTTGTTTTTTCAGAAAAGTCAGATGACTTATGCCTCGGTTTCTGCGGGAGTTTCCTCTGCGGCAGCTTCAGCAGCAGCAGTTGCTGCGGCAGCTTTCTTTTCGGCCACTTTCTTAGCAATAGCCTCGTTCATTTTCTTTTCTGCTTCCAGACTTTTGGCAGCTGCCTCTTTCTTGGCTTTTGCCTCGCCTTCGCGAATTGCTTCGGCAGCCTTCACTTTGGCCTGTTTCCAAGCATCGAACTTGGCTTCGGCAGCAGCTTCGTCGAAAGCACCTTTCTTCACACCTCCACGGAGATGCTTCATCAGGTAAACACCTTCACGGCTCAGGATGTTGCGGGCTGTGTCGGTAGGTTGTGCACCTGTTTCAACCCAATACAGGGCACGCTCGAAATTCAGTTCTACACTTGCTGGATTGGTGTTGGGGTTGTAGGTTCCCAGTTTCTCAATGAAGCGACCATCACGTGGTGCTCTTGCATCGGCGGCTACAATGCGGTAAACTGCATAACCTTTGCGTCCGCCACGTTGCAATCTGATTTTTGTTGCCATTGTTTTTTAAAATGTTTTTTAATTAGAATTGAATGAGATGCTACTATCTCGTAATAGCGGCTGCAAAGTTACTATTTTTTCTTGATACTGAACCATCTCTATGGGTATAAGCATCAATTATTTGCAAACATTTAAGTTTACTTAACAAATTATCCCCCGGCTCACGCCGAGGGATAACAACAACACAAACACAAAATACGGTCTTTTGCATAACCGTTTTATAATAGGAGATTAAAGGTGTGTTCTATTAATTAATAAATTCTCTTACATGATACCGTCTTCGCGGAGTTTCTTTTGCCACTTCCATGCCGAGGCAAGAACGTCTTCCACAGGGGTGTCTGCTTTCCAGCCAAGCACCTTGTTGGCTTTATCTACATTGCCCCATACCTTTTCAATATCGCCTTCGCGACGGGGTGCAAACTCCCAGTTCACTTTCACTCCGGTGGCTTTTTCAAACTTCTGCACCACTTCGAGTGTTGAGAGTCCGGTTCCGGTTCCGATGTTGAAAAATTCCAGCGGTTCTGTTTCCTGGTCGAGCACGCGTGTCATTGCCTTCACGTGAGCCTTGGCCAAGTCTACAACATAGATGTAGTCGCGAATGCAAGTTCCGTCAGGTGTATTATAGTCGTTACCGAAAATCTTGAGCTGTTTGCGCACGCCAATGGCTGTTTGGGTAACAAAGGGAATGAGGTTCATGGGCACGCCGTTGGGCAATTCGCCAATATATGCCGTGGGGTGTGCGCCAATAGGATTGAAGTAGCGCAGCACAATGCTCTTGATGGCAGCTCCGGAGTGGATATAGTCTGCAATAATCTCTTCATTGATTTGCTTGGTGTTTCCGTATGGCGAAAGTGCTTTTTGAATGGGAGCCTCTTCGGTGACGGGAAGGTTTTCTTTCGAAGGCTGTCCGTAGACGGTGCAACTCGACGAGAAGATGATTCCCTTCACATCGTATTTGGGCATCAGTTCCAGCAAGTTAATCAAAGAAACAATGTTGTTACGATAATAGAGAAGAGGTTTTTCAACGCTCTCGCCCACAGCTTTGGAAGCTGCAAAGTGAATGATTCCTGAAATTTCGGGGTACTTCTTGAAAACGCCTTCCGTTGCATCAAAGTCGCGAAGGTCTACTTTTTCAAAAGCAGGGCGAATGCCTGTAATCTTCTCAATACCGTCAAGAACTTCAATCTTTGAGTTAGAGAGATTGTCAACAATCACCACGTTGTAGCCGGCTTGTTGCAGTTCAACAGTTGTGTGAGAACCGATAAAACCGGTTCCACCTGTAACCAAAATTGTTTGTTTCATATTGATAGGTTTGTTTAGTATGATATTACATTTAATATGAACATGTGTATTCAGATAACTTCGCAAAAGTACATAATTTTATTCAAACAACGAAAAAAGTTCTCAGAAAAAAGATAAAAATGCTGTTTTTATTTGGTTCATTGCCTAAATTCAAGTATTTTTGCATTCGTGAACATCATCTTATACTGAATATGAAAGCATCGGAACAAACTTCTCAGCAAATTCAACGCGCCATTAACAAGATTGCGCAAAAATTCCCTTCAACCGACGAGCCGTCGGTGATTACCGACATTCATCTGCGTGCCATTCAGGATAGTGGCGAGCTGTTGGCTTTTGACGACGACGAGAACGAAGTGAACCGCTGCGTCATTGAGGAATGGATTGACAACAAGGAAGAGGATTTCTATAATCAGGTGACGGCCATCTTGCGCAAGGAATTGAAAAACATGCATAAGGTTGCCGACAATCTGGGCATCTTGAAACCTTATAGTTTTGTGCTGGAGAACGACGACAAGGAAACGGTTGCCGAACTGTATGTGGCCGACGACGACACGGTTATCATTGGCGGCGACTTGATGGAGGGCCTCGGTAAAGACCTCGACTCATTCCTCGACAAGCTACTCGATTAGTGACATACTAACGATATTTTAGACATAGTAACATACTAACGTTATTTTTGACATAATAACATACTAACGTTATTTTAGACATAATAACATACTAACAGAAAAAATTGTTAATATGTTATTATGTCTTTTGTTAGTATGTTACTATGTCTTTTGTTAGTATGTTACTATGTCTTTTGTTAGTATGTTACTATGTCTTATAACAGTTATGATGTCTTCTATGCAAGTTCTTCTGTTTGTCGAAGCCAGATGTTGGCGGCTGCATCGCTGGGCATGCGCCAGTCGCCACGGGGCGAAAGGCTCACGCTTCCAATCTTGGGTCCGTCGGGGAGACACGAGCGTTTGAACTGCTGTGCAAAGAATCGGCGCAGGAACGTCTTCAGCCAATGGCGGATGGTGGCATCGTCGTAGTGCCCGGCATTTCTGTTGAACACTTCTTTCTGTTGGAATGCCTGCTGGGCAAGGAGAAAGATTTTTTCCGGCGAGAAGCCGTAACGGAGAAAATAGAAGAGGAAGAAGTCGTGAAGCTCGTAGGGCCCCACCAAATCCTCTGTTTTCTGCTGTATTTCACCTTTTTCATTGGCAGGAATGAGTTCCGGACTTATCGGCGTATCTACTATGTCGAGCAGTGTTCGGCTTACTTCCTGTCCATCGGCTTTCTCGGCATATTGGCCTGCCACATGTCGCACCAGATGCTGGATGAGCGTTTTCGGTACCCCAGCATTCACCC
Organism: uncultured Prevotellaceae bacterium; assembly: GCA_902767045.1. Classification (GTDB taxonomy): domain Bacteria; phylum Bacteroidota; class Bacteroidia; order Bacteroidales; family Bacteroidaceae; genus Prevotella. The sequence goes on from CACXFT010000081.1 coordinate 3,882, forward strand.
CATACATCGACATGTGGTCGCCATTGTATGTGGCCCATCCGAGCGCCAGTTCCGAAAGGTCGCCGGTTCCCACCACGAATCCTCCCACCTGATTGCTCACATCCATGAGAATCTGAGTGCGCTCGCGCGCCTGCGAGTTTTCGTAGGTTACATCGTGGTTGTCGGCGTTGTGCCCAATGTCTTCAAAATGTTGCATCACACTCTTTTTGATGGAAATTTCACGAATAGAGATGCCCAGTTCTTTCATCAGCGACATGGCATTGTGATAGGTTCGGTCGGTGGTTCCGAATCCCGGCATCGTTACCCCCACGATGCCGCGGCGTTCCAGCTTGAGCCGGTCGAAAGCCCCTACACAAACCAACAGTGCAAGCGTAGAATCGAGTCCGCCGCTGATGCCTATAACCACGCTCTTGCATCCCGTGTGCACCAGTCGCTTGGCCAGTCCCATTTGCTGGATAGTGAAGATATCGCGGCAGCTTTGTGACATCTCGCCCGGACGTGGCACAAACGGCAGCGGGTCGATGGCACGTTCTAAACAGAAGTCGTGTGGGTCGGTAGTGCGACATTCTATAAGCGACAAGCTGTTGGCAGAGCTGTTGCCCATCAGGTTGGTCGAGAGCACAGCTTTCAAATCTCGTTGTGCATTCACATAGGTGGAGTTTCCCCTTCGTTCGGCCCGCAGCATTTCCACATCAATTTGTGCCGTTACCATCTGGGCATTCATCGAGAAGCGCTCACCCTCGGCAATGAGTCGTCCGTTTTCATAAATGAGTGCATTACCGCCATACACCACATCTTGGGTGCTTTCGCCAAAGCCACTGCTGGCATAGATGTAACCTGTGATGGTGCGTGCACTCTGTTGCGAAAGCAACGAACACAAATAGTTGTGCTTGCCTATGAGTTCGTCGCTGGCCGAAAGGTTAAACACCATGTCGGCACCGGCAATGGCCAGATTGTTGCTTGGTGGAACGGGTGCCCACACATCCTCACAGATTTCCACACCAAACACCACCCCATCGCAAGTGCGGAAAAGCTGAGGTGATGGCGACACCACTACCGTGGCACCGGCAAACCGGATGGTAGTGTGACGCAGGTCTTGTGCAGAAGCAAACCAACGCTTCTCGTAAAATTCGCTATAGTTAGGCAGATATGTTTTGGGCACCACCCCCAGCAGTTGTCCCTTTTGAATCACTGCTGCACAATTCAGCAGCAGGTCGCCAACGGCAATGGGCAGACCAACAATGGCAATGACGTCGAGCTGCCGTGTAAAATCGAGCAGCATCATCACGCTCTGCTCAGCTGCGTCGATAAGCAGATTCTGTCGGAAGAGGTCTTGACATGTATAGCCAGTGAGTGAAAGTTCCGGAAAAACGATAATTTCCACCCCCTTGCCTTCGGCCTGTGCAATGAGGTTTTCAATCTGCATCAGATTGTATTGGCAATCGCCAACGCTCACTGTGGGCACAGCGGCAGCAACTTTAATAAATCCGTGTTTCATGAGCTGTGTGATGTTAGTGTAATTTTGATGGTTACTTAATGGTTACTTGAGTGGCTCCATAGCCATATTCCTGAAACGAAGCATCCTGATACTGGTATTGCTTGTAGCGGTAGGCAAGTTCGTTGACGATAGCGCGGCGGAGCACCCCCTCACCCTTTCCGTGAATGAAAATGATGCGCTGTCCTCGCTTGCTCTTGTATTGTGCAAGTGTTTTGCGAAACACTTCCAGCTGATAGGAAAGAATGTCGGAAGCCGACATGCCGATGGTGGTTTCCAAAAGTTCATGGGCATGCAAGTCAACCACCACCACATCTTCATCGCCGCGACGTTTCTTGATTTCGCGCTTCTCTTTCTTCACTTGCTCCTGTGCGTCTTTGCTTTCATGGCTGTTGCCGTTCTTGGCATACATTTCGCGTTTCAGCTGTTGCGGGTCTACCACGAGCGCACGTGCCACCTGGTCGTTTTCAATGATGGTGTATAAGAGCGCAGGCTGTTCAAAGAAATCGTTTTCTTTAAAGGTATGAAGTTTGAAGAACTTGATGGGGTCTATGCGCAGCTGCACGTCGATGGTTGGTTTCAGCACGAAAGCTTTCTCCTTTTTATAGGCCATCACCTGAACAGCCACGCGGTCGAGGGTGTTCAAGTCTTCCCTACCCAATTCATAGAGGAACTCTTTGGTGTTGGGTTCAATTTCGCCGTGGTATTTCAGCACCCAGCTGTTTCCCTCAGCAGCACACAGGGTGTAGCGCATATAGTAGTTGCTATCGTTCACGAAATAGCATTCAAACTGGCACTGCGAGAGCATTTTGGCATCTAATGGCACAAAAGCCAAGTAGGCCGAAAGCTGATTGCCGCCTTTGCGCTCTTCAACAGGTGCCTTGAAGGTAACCTTCGAAAAATCGAACTCTTCCTCCTCCTCGCTGTCTGCTGCTTCGTCGCTATCACCAGTGTTTAACAAAGCCTTCACCGACGAGGTGTTGTTTTTCTTTTCCTCATGTTTCTGAACCATGCGGGCGGTGTCGTAGTTTTCATTGCCAACAACCACCACTTCAGTGGCAAGCATGGGAATTTCAAATCCGTCGGCATCCTCAACCAACACGATGCCGCCCTTTTGGAATCCCACAACACGTCCCCCACCCTTTTCGCTGAGGAATCTTACTTGATCGCCAATTTTCATGTATCCTATAGCTTGATTAAAAGAGGGGCCACGAACTCCACTTAGACGGAGTGGAATCGCAGCCCCTCTGGGGTTTTGTTTTCAAATGATTAAAGACCTGCGGCCGCACTCAGCCAACCATACACACACGAGCACACACCAAAGAGCACGATTCCAGCCGTGCAGATGGCCAAAGCGAAACGTGTGTTGCAGTCGCTTTTGAAAGCAGGCAGCGGGGTCTCGGTTTTCTTAATGTACATAGCCTTCACGATGAGCAGGTAGTAGTAGAGCGACACCACGGTGTTGATTAAAGCAATGAACACCACGATATAAGCTGCTGCCGACCCTTCCTGTGCGGCTGCCATAAACACGAAGAACTTCGAGAACATGCCGGCGAAGGGCGGAATGCCTGCCAGCGAGAAGAGTGCCAGCGTCATCAGGAATGCCAAGCGGGGATTGGTTTGATAGAACCCGTTGTAGCTGTCCATCTGTGTGGTTCCTCCGTTATTGTTTTCAACCACGCTGATTACCGTAAACACGGCAAGGTTGGCTACCACATAAACCAGGGTGTAATACATCAGTGCGGTAACACCCATTGCGCTGTTGCCCACCACGGCGAGCATGATGTAGCCGGCCTGCGAGATGGAGCTGAAAGCCATGAATCGTTTCAGTTCGCTCTGCCGGATAGCAAACAGGTTGGCTATTGTGATAGAGAGCACGATGGTCACATAGAGCAGATACTCCCAGTAGTCGGTCATCGAGCCGAACACCTTCATGAGAATGGCACACAGCGTGAAGGCTGCGGCGCCCTTTGAAATAACGCTCAGGTAACCGGTAACTGCAGTGGGAGCCCCCTGATAGGTGTCGGCTGTCCAGAAGTGGAAGGGCACAAGCGAGAGCTTGAAGCCCAGTCCGCTGAAGAAGAACACCAGTCCGGCAATCATCAGCACGGGTGCATAATAGGTGTGCATGCTGATCATTTGCAATGCTCTGGCAGCATCATTGAAATAGAGGGTGCCCGTTCCGGCATAGATCAACGAAATGCCAAAGAGCATCACACCGCTTGAGAAGGTTGCGGTGAGGATATACTTGGCACCGGCTTCGGCCGACAGCTGTTTCCATTTGTCCATGGCCACGAGGCATGCCACCGGCACGCTTGCCATTTCCAAACCGAGGAAGAAGAGCAGGAAGTGGCCTGCCGACATCATGCAATACATACCCAGCAGGGTTGAAAGCACCAGCATATAGAATTCGCCTTCGTAGCGATGTTTCTCGAGCCAAGTCTGAGCCATGATGCAAACGATGAGCGTTCCGGCGGTTAGAATCACCTTCATGGCAGCAGTGGCTTCAGTGGTAACATACATGCCGGCAAAAGCTTCGGCCGGTTCGCAGGCCAAGGCGCAAACGGCTGTCTGCGCAATGAGCAGCAAATCTGTGAGCATAGCAAGCGATGAGTGTTTCTTCGCGCTCTTCACCAATGCGAAGTCGGCAATGAATACAATAATCAAGGCAGCAACGAGTGTTGCCTCGGGAATCATATTTAAGAATTGTCCGTAGTTCATATCTTCTTTACTTTTATTTCTTGGTTAGCATTAGAGGATATTGCCGAGAATGGGAGTTACGGCATTGTCGATGATGGGCTTGAAGAAGAACGGCGAGAGTCCAAGGCCGGCCACGCAGAAGATGAGGCAGGCCACGGCAACACGCTCATCCCAAGTAGCATCGGTGAGCAGTTCGTAGTGAGGATCGGCCACCTTGCCCATCAGAATCTTGCCGGCAACACGCAGAATGTATACTGCCGTTACCACAATAGATGTGCAGGCAATGATGGTGCACACGCGGCGGAAGGTGTCGGCATTTTCAAACGAACCCACAAAGATGGTCATTTCGGCAGTAAAGCCGGAGAATCCGGGAAGTCCCAGGTTGGCAAGACCGGCAATGAGATAGCCAACAGCCAAGAAGGGCATAATCTTCATGAGTCCACCCAGGCGGCGAACGTCACGCGTGTGGGTGCGACCATAAATCATACCGATGAGTGCAAAGAAGAGGGCTGTCATCAAACCGTGGGAAAGCATTTGCAGGATGGCACCCGAGCAAGCTGTCTGGGTTGTCATGAGCAGTGCAAAGAGCACCAGTCCGCAGTGGCTCACCGACGAGTAGGCATTGATATACTTCAGGTCGGTTTGCACACAAGCCGAAAGCGCGCCGTACACCACCGAAATGGTGGTGAGGATGAGGAAGATCCACGCCAGCTCCTGAGCTGCTTCGGGCAACAGATACATAGCCACGCGGAAACATCCATAACCACCCAGCTTCATGAGCACACCGGCATGCAGCATAGACACTGCCGTGGGTGCCGAAGCATGACCATCGGGCGACCATGTGTGGAACGGGAACATGGCACCGAGCACACCAAATCCGATAAAGATGAAGGGGAAGAACACCTTCTGAATTTCAACGGGAATGTTGTGCAGGGCTGCAATCTCAAGCACATTCATGGTGGTGGCACCCGAGAAGAAATAGATGCCCAGGATTCCCAGAATGAGCAGTGCCGAACCACCCATGAGCATGAGCGTGAGCTTCATGGCCGAATATTCCTTGGCACCACTTCCCCACACGCCGATGAGCAGATACATGGGGATGAGGGCAACCTCATAGAACATGAACATGGTGAACAGGTCTATAGAGATAAAGAACCCGTAAACACCCGTTGAAAGCAGTGTGAACCAAAGGAAATATTCTTTGGTGAGCGGCTTGAGCTGCCAAGAAGCAAATGTTCCGGTGAAGACGATGATGCTTGAAAGAAGCAACATCACCACCGAGATGCCGTCTACACCCACTGCATAGCAGATGTTGAGCGGGGCAAACCAGCTAACACTCTCTTGCAGGAGCATCACGTCGGTGTTGCCTGCGGCACGCTCTTGAACAAAGTAAATGGTGAGCCAAATGGAAAGTGCCAGCAGACACGAAGAGCCAACCACCATTACACCGCGCACCTGATTCAAGTTGCGTGCCAACCAAAGGAAGAGCAACATCAGGGCGGGTATCAATACAAATATACTTAAAATGTTCATAATCTGTCTATTCTTATAAGGCCAATAGAATTAAAGTTAATGCCACCGTGCCCGTGAGGAACCAAACGGCATACTGGCGCACGTCGCCACTCTGCCAGGGGCGCAGACTTTCACCTGCTTCGTTGGCACCCCATGCCATGAAGTTGAACGTTCCGTCGATGACGCGGCGGTCGAACCAGGCGATGGGCATCGAAACGCAACGGAAGATGACCTTATGCGTAACGAACTGCCAGATCTCGTCTTGATAGAAACGCTTGTAGGCAGCACGGTGCAGCCGCGGGAACTGCTTATAGAGGCGGTCGGCAATGGGCTGGCTCTCACCTTTATATATATAGGTGGCCAGACAAATGCTCAGAATGGCAACAATTGTAGAGGTGGCAGCCACTTTCATGTCGAAGTGGATGGTGTAGTCGGTGCCGGCAGCAGAAACAAACGAACCGAACGAGCCGCCCCAATCGCAGAAACCGGCCAGCGTGGTGTAAACACCAACACCCACAGTGATAACCGTGAGCACGATGAGGGGTATGGTCATGGTGAGCGGTGCCTCGTGGGGAGTGTGATGCTTGTGAGCCTCCACATTCTCGGTTCCCCAGAAAATGCCATAGTACAGGCGGAACATGTAGAAGGCAGTCATGGCGGCAATGCCGGTCATGATATAGCCCACCACCGGACTATACTCCATGCAGGCGGTGATGATCTCATCCTTCGAGCTGAAACCCGAGAAGAAGGGGATGCCTGCAATGGCCAGACAAGAAATAAGGAAGGTGGCATTGGTGATGGGCATATACTTGCGCAGGCCGCCCATGTAGAACATTTCGTTTGAGTGAACGGCATGAATGATGCAACCGGCACCCAGGAACAGACAAGCCTTGAACATGGCATGAGTGAACAGGTGGAACATGCCGGCCATATAGCCCAGCTGTGTGTGGTTGTCGAGCACGGCGCCGTGGTGGCCGGGCAGCGAAACACCCAAGGCAACCATCATGAATGCTATTTGCGAAATGGTAGAGAAGGCCAGCACACGCTTGATGTCGCTTTGTGCACAAGCCACTGCTGCTGCATAGAAGGCAGTGAACACGCCCACCCATACAATAATCGACATGGCTTCAGGGGCATACTCAATCCACAGCGGGAACATACGTGCAATCTGGAACACACCGGCCACCACCATGGTTGCAGCATGGATGAGAGCCGAAACAGGCGTAGGACCTTCCATGGCATCGGGCAACCAGATGTGCAGCGGGAACATGGCGCTCTTACCGGCACCACCGATAAACATCAGCACCAGTGCGGTGGGCAGAATGCAGGCCCCGGCAGCCACGGCCTTGGCAGGCACACCGGCAATGAAGGGTGTTGTGCCCTGTCCCATTACAATGTCTCCGGCAAAGGAGAAGCTGAACGAATCGGTGTAATAACCGAAGATGAGAATACCGATGAGGAAGAACATATCGGCAAAGCGCGTCACGATGAATGCTTTCTTTGAGGCAGCCACAGCAGCATGCAGCGGATAATAGAATCCGATGAGCAGGTATGAGCTCACACCCACCAGTTCCCAGAACATATACATCTGGAAGATGTTGGTGGCGAGCACCAGTCCGAGCATCGACATGGTGAAGAGCGAAAGGAAGGCATAGTAGCGCTGGAATCCCTTCTCTCCGTGCATGTAGCCGAAAGAATAGATATGAACCATGAGCGACACCGTTGAGATGACTATCAGCATAACCACGCTGATGGGGTCGAGCAGTATGCCCATGTCGAAATGCAGGTTGCCCAAGGGCAGCCAAGTATAGTTATAAGGCACGATGGTCTGGTAGATACCATTCACGCGGTCGGCACCGAAATACTGAAAAGCCGTTGCATAGCAGAGCAGCGTTACAGCTGCAAGCGAGCAGGTGCCAATCAGTCCGGCTGTGCGATGTGCCATCTTCATGCCCGCAAGTCCCAGCACAAGAAAAGAGAGCAACGGGAGAAGAAGTATCAAAAATGAATATTCGTACATAATCCTTGAATGTTTTTATTCTTTTGATGGAAGGAATTACCACTTCATGTTTTCAATACTGTTCACCTGGTCACTGTGGAAGTTGCGGTAAACGTTAATGATAATGGCTATAGCAACAGCACTTTCGGCAGCGCTCACTCCTATTGAGAAGAGGGTGAAGAAGAAGCCGTCGAGCTGTCCGGGGAAGAGGAAGCGGTTGAAAACTGCAAAGTTAAGGTCTACCGCATTAAGTACAAGTTCAACAGAGATGAGCATCGCAATCAGGTTGCGGCGAGTCACAAAGCCGAAGAAGCCAATGAAGAACAACATGGCACTCAGCACGAAATAACATTCTACAGTAATCATTGCTTATCCTCCTTTCTTGCAATCATGATACCACCAATGATGCAGGCGAGCAGGAAGAGCGAGATGAACTCGAAGGGGAGCACATACTGCATCTTCTCAGACCCAACCAGCGCCATACCTATTTCCTGCATGGGAATTTCGGGCTTTTCGGTCATAGTGGCCATGCGGTCAAACAATTGGTTTTTGAAAAACACTCCAATAACAGTGGCGAAACCGATGAGCGCTGCCAGTGCCCCGCCTATAACGCGGTTTCCCTTCACATGCTCTTCCAGCCCCTGCAGGGTTCGCTTGCTCACCAGCTGAATGGCGAAGATATACATCATGGTGATACCTCCGGCATAGATGCTGATTTGGGCTGCACCCAGGAATGTGTAGTCGAGCAGGAAATAGATTCCTGCAACACCAAAGAGAACAAAGAGCAGGAATGTAGCAGCTCGCATGATTCTCTTGGTTGTCACGCACATGATGGCAGAGCCCAGAATGACCACTGCCAAGATGCAAAACATTACTAAATTTGCCATATTCCGTTACTTTGTTTTTGTATTAAACTTTCCGATTGTGAGTTCGGCTCCGCCGTTGATGAGCCCGGGAAGCGAACCGCCCTTGTAAACCTCTTTGTCGAGGTGCAGCACCAGCGAGTCGCGGCTGAACGTGGCGTTTTCGAAATCGTTGGTGAACTCGATAGCATCGAAATTACAGGCATTGGTGCAAAGCTGGCAGAACATGCAGTCGCCAAGGTCGTAGCGATAGTCGTCGAGCACCTTTTTCTTCTTGCCGGTTTCAGGGTCTTCGGCCATGTGAGCGGCAATTTTAATGGTTCCGTTCGGACAGGCTTTCTCGCACAAGGTGCATGCCGTGCACTTGTAGCTACCGTCTTCGTTGCGCTTGAACACCAGACGGCCGCGATGGCGCCGTGCAACATGCAACGTGGTTTTACGGTTTTCGGGATATTGCTCGGTCGATTTGGGTGTGAAATACTCCTTCAGGGTCACCTTCATGCCGGTGGCCAGGGTTTTCACTCCGTCGACGATTTCACCGAAGTATGATTTATTCTGTTCCATTGTTTCTTATACATTATTATATATAAAGACCAAGAGCCACCACAACGGTCATCAGCACCAGGTTGATGAGCGAAAGCGGCATGAGATACTTCCATTCGAGCTTCAGAATCTGGTCGATACGCAGGCGGGGGAACGTCCACTTCACCCACATGAGCAACCAAACCACGGCAAAAGCCTTGCCCAGGAACCAAACAATACCGGGAATGTAGTTCATCACCGTGTCGAAGGCATCGATGCCGATGTTGATGGGAGCCCATCCACCGAGGAATACAGTGGAAGCGATGCCGGCAATGATGAAGAGGTTGAGGAATTCGGCCAGATAGAAGAAGCCGAAGCCCATGCCCGAATATTCTGTGTGGTGACCGGCTGTGAGTTCGCTTTCGGCCTCTGCCATGTCGAACGGACCGCGGTTGGCCTCGGCATTACCGGCAATAAGGAACACGATGAAAGCGATGATGGCGGGAATGTGCCCTTTCACGATGAGCCAGTTCCAGGGACCAGTCTGATAGTCAACAATCTGGCTCACCTGCATGGAGCCGGTGAGAATAACGGCGGTTATCAGGCACAGGCAGAGCGACATTTCGTATGAAATCATCTGCACGGCAGCACGCATGGCGCTCACCACAGAATATTTGTTGTTGCTACCCCAGCCAGCCAGGAACACGCCCAGCACGCCGATTGACGAGATGGCGGTGATGAGGAAAAGGCCCACATTGAAGTCGAGCACCTCGGCGCCCTTGTTCCAGGGAAGGAACGAGAAAGTTCCCACCGAGCCGATGATAACAAGGAAAGGAGCCAGCGCATAGAGGAATTTGTCGGCCTTGTCGACGAAGAAGATTTCTTTGATGAGCATCTTCAACACGTCGGCAAACACCTGGAAGATTCCCCAGGGACCAACTCGCATGGGGCCCAGTCGGCACTGGAAGTAGGCACACACCTTGCGCTCCATGAAGATCAGTGCGATGGCAAGCAGGGCATATCCAACCAGGATGGCCACTCCCACCAGCACGCACTCTATCAGTATCGACCAGAAGTCGCCCAACCCGAGTGTGTCGCGCAGGAGACTGTCGAACCATTGTGTTATGATAGAAAAGTCGAACATATAAATTATCTTTTTTACATTGTTACTTTTTTACGTTGCCCCATGGAATTAGCGGTCGATATCGGGTATAACCACATCAATGGCGGCGGTGGTGGTCACCAGGTCGGCAATCTTCTGTCCGCGCAGCATGGTATCGAGCGCTCCTATGAGGGTGAGCCCCATGGGGCGCATCTTCATGCGGTAGGGACTCTTGTCGCCCTTCGAGTCGAGATAAACACCGAATTCTCCGCTTGCACCTTCTACCGAGAAGTACCACTGTCCCTCCGGAACTTTGATGATGGGTTTCTGCTTCACATAAAAGTCGCCTTCGGGGATGTTGTCGATGAGCTGCTCAATGATGTCGAGGCTCTGATACATTTCCTGAATGTGAACGAGATAGCGGTCCATCGAGTCGCAGCCGGTCATGGTGATTTGCTTCCACTCCACCTTGTCGTACATGTCGTAGGGGTGGTTTTTGCGCACATCGTTCTTCCACCCTGCGGCACGCCCTGCCGGGCCTGTCACACCAAAGTTCACACAGTCGGCCTGGTTCATCACGCCCACCTTTTCCAGTCGGTTATGGGTGATCACATTATCGCCGAACACATCCATGTATTCCTGAATCATCGGGCGCAGATAGCGGCACAGGTCTTTCACGTTCTTCACGAAGTTGGGGTCTATGTCGTCTTGCAGTCCGCCAATGCGGTAGTAGTTTTGGATGAGTCGGCCTCCGGTGGTTTCTTCCATCACGTTGAGCACATGTTCACGGTCGCGCATGCAGTAGAGGAAGGCAGTGAGCGCACCAAGGTCTTGTGCCGTGCAACCGCAGTAGAGCAGGTGCGAGTCGAGTCGCTGCAGCTCGTCCATGATGGTGCGCACGGTTTTGATGCGGTCGGTGAGTTCCACTCCCATGGCCTCTTCGATAACACCCACCAGCGCGTGGCGGTGCATCATGGCCGAAAGGTAGTTGAGTCGGTCGGTGAGTGCGAGGGTCTGTGGATAGGTCATCGACTCCCACATCTTCTCGATGCCGCGGTGAATGTAACCTAAGTGAGGATAGATGTGCTTCACGGTTTCACCGTCGAGCACAGTCTGCAGTCGGAGCACGCCGTGTGTAGAGGGGTGCTGCGGCCCAATGTTCACCACATAGTCGTCGTCGCCGAAGAGTGGGTTTTTCTTCACCTTGAGCTTGCCATATTTATCGATAGCGTATTCACATCCGTAGTCGGGTTCCTGGTCGTCTTCAAGGGTATACGAGTCGTCGCTCTTGAAGTCTTTGCGCAGGGGGAATCCCTTGAAATCGCTTCTCAGAAAGAGTCGGCGCATATCGGGGTGACCGAGGAACTTGATGCCAAGGAAGTCGAACACCTCGCGTTCCAGCAGGTCGGCACTCTTCCACAAGCCCAGAACTGAAGGAATAACATGCTCGCCGTCAATCTGGCGTGCAATCATCTTCACGGAAGTGCGTTCGTGGTTTTCGGTGTTCTCCAGGATGTAGATGCATCCAAGCCCCTCTTCGCCGAAGTCTTCACCAATGATGGTAACCAGATAGTCGAAGTGTTTCTTTTCTTTGAGGTTTGCCATTTCAGAGGCAAACTTATCGAAATCAAATACAAGGTTGTTCAGTTTCATTTCGCAGCCTCCTGAGTTTTTGGTTCAACACTTTTAGCTTGGGCCGCAGCCTTCTGCTCCTTCAGTTCTTGTGCAAACTCTTTGGGAACGTCTGTCACCACAATGGGTTTCTTCTTGCCGTAGATGAGTTCTTCGTTCGACACGCCCAGCTTGCGTTCTTCTTCGTTTTGCTTATGGTTGATGCCGCCGAAGAATTTCTCTATCTTCACTTTGCGCTGCAGCTGCATCATGCCATACATGATGGCTTCGGGGCGCGGCGGGCATCCGGGAATGAACACGTCTACGGGCACAATCTCTTCAATGCCTTTCACCACATGGTAGCTCGACTTGAAGGGACCGCCCGAGATGGCGCATCCGCCCACGGCGATCACATACTTGGGTTCTGCCATTTCGTCGTAGAGTCTCTTCAGTGCGGGTGCCATCTTGTGGGTGATGGTTCCGGCGCACATGATCAGGTCGGCCTGGCGGGGAGAGTTGCGCGTTACCTCGAACCCGAAGCGGGCAAAGTCGTAACGGGCACAGCCCACAGCCATAAACTCGATGCCGCAGCACGATGTGGCAAAGGTGAGCGACCAGAGCGAGTTGGAGCGCCCCCAGTTGATGGCCTGGTCGAGCGAGCCTACCACCACGTTCACGCCACCTTCGTGAAGCTCGTCAACAAGCTTCTCCAGCGAGGCGTTATCCTTAAACTCGTCATAAGGAATACTCTTGATGTGCGGTTTTCTTACTTCCATTCCAACACTCCTTTCCGCCAGGCGTAGGCCAGGCCAAATGCAAGTACCAGCAGGAAGAAGCCGATGCTGACGAGTGCCATCGAACCAAACTGCTTGACAACGACTGCCCAGGGATAGAGGAACACGGTCTCAACGTCGAACATCAGGAAAAGAATGGCGAACAGATAGAAACCTACCGATACGGGAAGCCACGAGCTGCCGCGAGTGGGAATACCACTCTCGTATGGTTCGCCTTTTACCGGATTGTACGAACGCGGACCGATAAGCTTGGCCACGACGTATGCGCCGAGCACCAAAGTTACAGCCGTTAGTAAAACGGTAATTAACAAAGTTGAATACATAAAAATATTTATAACGTTATATTAATTTGATTTGCCCTTTTTGGTGTGCAAATTTCATTTAGTGTGCAAAGGTATAACTTTTTTTTGAATAACTACATACTTTTCAGTAAAATCTGTTTAAAAAAGCCCTCGCACCCTCGCACCCTCGCACCCCTCACACCTACTTCCCCCCCAGCTTCTTGAGCCTGCGCTTGGCTTCGGGCAGTTCGGGGCACAGCTTCATGGCTTTCTGGTAGTTTCTGATGGCTGCCTGTTTCATGCCTTCTTGTTCACACTCTTTGCCCATCACAAGGTATTCCACGGCAAGCTCTTTCAGGTATTGATTTTTCTGTTTCTGCTGTTCACGCAACAGTTTTATTTCTTCTTGCAAAAGATTGATTTTATTGAGCTTACGGCGCAGCAAACGTTTGGCGGCAGGCTTCTCAATATCGTAACGACTGTGAATGGCGAGAAAGAAATTGTCGAGTGCCCGCTGCATGTCGCCCCGGTCGAAAGCTCTTGCCGCATCGAAGTATTCTTTGTCGGCCTTGCTCTGTTTCAAAGCCGAAGCAATAACAGCCTGGTCGTTATAGTGGCGGGCAAACTGCTGCACCTCGGCACGCACAAACACATCTTCCCTGCGAATGGGTTCCTTCAGGCTTATGCCTTTCAGCGATGTGCAACGCGAGAGCGCCACATAGGTTTGACCGCCGGCGAAAACACCGCCGGTGAAATCAATCTTCACCTGATTGAAGGTGAGGCCCTGACTCTTATGCACCGTGATAGACCAGGCAAGCCGAAGGGGAAACTGCTCGTAATTGCCTATTTCCTCTTCCTCTATCTTCTGCTCCACCTCGTTGAAGGTGTATCGCATATTGCTCCATATTTCGCGCTGCACATCAAACTCTTCGCCCTCTTCGGTGCGCACATAAATCACTCCGTCTTCGCCTTCTTCGCTGAACCCAATTACCGTGCCCAGTGTTCCGTTCACCCACCGTTTTTCTTTATCGTTTTTGATAAACAGCACCTGCGCTCCCACCTTCAGTTCCAACTCGATGGGGGTGGGCAGACTGCTTTGGGGAAATTCGCCATTGATGATGCCATTGAAAATAACACTCTGCCCGGGCAGTTCAGCCAGGTGCTTGCCATTGATATAGTCTACGGTGTCGCGCCGGGTGGAGAGCGTAATCTGCAAGCCCCTACCCTCTTCGTCGGCTGCAGGGTTTGCGGTTTCCTCTTCTTTCACCACCTGACGGTTCAGCAGCTGAAGGTCGGCAAGCGAAACCTGTGAAGTTCTGATGTGGTTAAGCACATCTATAAACAGGGGGTCGCGCTGCCGGTAAACGTGGTGCAGTTCGATTGAAACGAGTTGAAATTCACGGAATATGCGGGCATCGAAGAAAAAGGCCGAAGGATAGAATGGCTTGAGCAGCTGCCTCTCTTCTTCCTTCACCACGGGTTCCAGCTGATAGATGTCGCCCACCAGAAGCAGTTGCTTTCCGCCGAAAGGCTCGCGCATGTTTCTGCTGTAGATGCGGAGCACCTTGTCGATGAAGTCGATGATGTCGGCCCTCACCATCGAAATCTCATCAATGATGATCAGTTCCACTTCACGGATGAGCTTGATTTTCTCGCTGTTGTAGCGCAGCGTATCGCGTATGTTTCTAACGCTGTAGCGCGAATCGGTGGGAAGCAGCGGATGAAAGGGCAGCTTGAAAAAGCTGTGCAGGGTTACTCCGCCTATGTTGATGGCTGCAATGCCTGTGGGGGCCAGCAACACATGTTTCTTTTTGGTGGTTTGAGCGATGTAACGCAGAAAAGTAGACTTACCCGTGCCTGCCTTTCCTGTCAGGAAAAGCGAGCGACGGGTAAACTTGATCATTTGCAGTGCGTTCTGCAATTCTTGGTTGTCGAGATCGATGGATGGGTCGGCTTGCATGAAGAAAAATCAAAACTCGTTTAAAACAGTGGTAGAACCGGTTGAGGAAGAAGTCCCCGGCTCTGCAGCCTCTGTTTTCTGCATTTCATCCACTTCATCGGCGATGACGGTATCGGCATCGAGCGTGTCGGACCGTGAATAGTAATAGCTCTGACAGTTATACAAGCCCGAGGCCACCTCCTCTGAAGATGGTTTTCTGAACTTGGCGTGATAGTGCTTGAATGCGGGGTCGTCGAGAACCGACTGTATGAAGTTTCCGCAAATGGGCAATGCCGTTCGCGACCCTTGTCCGAGCGCTCCGGTGCGGAAGTGTATGCATCGGTATTCACCACCCACCCAGGCACCAACCACCAGTTTCGGACTCACCGCCATGAACCAAGCATCGGAATGGTTGTTGGAAGTTCCGGTTTTCCCCCCGAACTCCACATCGTTGTGCTGGCGGATATAGCCCCACAGATTCATCGACGTGGCCCCCGGTTCGCGCAAACCCGCCAGCAGGAGCTGCTGTGTGAGGAATGCCGTCTTGTATGAAAGGGCCTGTTCGCTGTGGTCGGAGTTCACATAAACTTCGCGCCCGTCTTTGTCTAAGATTCTTGTCACAAGCACAGGTTCGTGGAACAGGCCGTCGCCGGCAACGGTGCAATAGGCATTGGCCAGCTCCAGCAGGTTCACGTCGCTTGCCCCCAGTGAGAGCGACGGGGTTTCGTCGAGCGGACTCTTGATGCCCATTTTGTGAGCGGTTTCAATAATGCGGCGGATGCCCATTTCCTGTCCGAGCCTCACGGCAACACTGTTGATGCTCTGTGCAAAGGCTGCCTTCAAGGGAATGGAGTCGCCGGTGAAATAGCCGTTGGCATTGGTGGGTGCCCACACGGTTTCTTCTTTCTTTTTCGGGTCGTAAACCTTCATCGAGAAATACTCGTCGCGCCGCTTGTCACAGGGGGTTAGTCCCTGGTTCATGGCCTCTGCGTAGACGAAAAGCTTGAACGTAGAGCCCGGCTGTCGCATGGCAGTCACCTTGTCGTATTTCCACGAATTGAAGTCGATGTCGCCCACCCATGCTTTCACATGTCCGGTTTGCGGTTCCATGGCCACGAAGGCGCAGTGCATGAACCGAACCATATAGCGAATGCTGTCCATGGTAGACATTTCACGCTCTATGGTGCCCTTCTCATAGTCGAAGAGCTTCACCGTGTGGGGCAGGTTCAGATAATAGTTGATTGAATCAACATTACCTTCATATTTGTTTTCCAGGTATTTATACACGGGTTGCCTGCGGGCTATGCCTTCTATAAAACCGGGTATCACACGGTGGTTCTCGTCGGTCCAGGGTTCATTGTTTCCCCAATGGTTGTTGAAGTTGCGCTGCACCTGTTTCATCTGCTTGATGGCCCCGTCTTCGGCATATTTCTGTAGCCGTGTGTCGATGGTGGTATAGATTTTCAGTCCGCTGTTATACAAATCATACCCGTTTTCGCGGCACCAGTCTTTCAGATGGTCGGCCACGGCATTGCGGAAGTAGGTGGCCTGCCCGTCATAATTGCTCTCTACACTGTATTTGAGGCTGATGGGAATGAGCATCAGCGAATCGAGTTCCTGCTTGTTGATGTCGCCCAGCCGATAGAGATTGCTCAAAACCACATTGCGGCGGTTCAGCGAGTTTTCGGGATGCGATATAGGATTATAATAGGTGGTGGCCTTGAGCATGCCCACCAAAACGGCGGACTGTTCAATGGTTATATCCTTGGGTGTGTTACCAAAATAGGTTTTGCAGGCTGTTTTTATGCCGAAGGCGTTAGACCCGAAGTCTACCGTGTTGGCATACATCGTCAGAATTTCTTGCTTCGAATAGAGCATTTCCAGCTTGGTGGCAATAATCCATTCTTTGGTTTTGATGATGAGCATCCTCACTCCCGGAATGTATCCAAGCAGGCCGTTGGAATATTTCGAGCGCATTTTAAACATGTTCTTGGCCAGCTGCTGTGTGATGGTGGAAGCACCGCGTGCTTCGTGATGCAGAATGGCGTCTCTGGCTGCTGCCGACATGCCTATGGGGTCTATGCCATAATGACTGTAGAAGCGCTCGTCTTCGGTATCGATGAGCACCTTCCAGAACACGGGGTTCACGTCTTCATATTTCACCGGAGTGCGGTTTTCGTTGAAGAACTTGCCAATCATCTTGCCATCGGCACTGTAGATTTCCGATGCCTGACTGATTTGTGGTTCCAGTCCTTCTATAAATCCCGGCGACTTTCCAAAGAGCCAGAGGAAATTGATGTCCACCATGCCAAGATAGAGCAGGAACGCCACAATCAACGAAACAACTGAGGCAAATGCCTTGGTATACCAGGCACTTCCCACAAACAACCCTTTGTACCATTTGCACAACAACCTCACTTGATGCCAGCCGCGTGCCAAGAATTTCTTCATTTTCTTCATACAGATTGCAAACTTACCAATTTTCTTGGAATTATGCCCGCATTTGTGATAATTGTTTGTATTATTTAACTATCAAGCCAGGCTTTCAGCGCTGCCAAAGACCGCTTTCGGGGTTGTCAAAGCAGGCTTTCGGGGATGCCAAAGACCGCTTTCGGGGATGCCAAAGAAGGCTTTCGGGGTAAGCAAAGTTGAATAATTTGATTTTTGTCGGTTATCGGTCGATTATCGATAAATGGCGTTGTTGACAGAAAATTGTTGTCGATTTCTGACGGTCGACGAACCACTATATATATAGTGTGGTTCGTCAACCGTCAAAAAAATCTTATCGCGGGCAAAACGTCAAACACTCGTTTTAGCCTTGCGACTATTATAGTCATGCTGCATGTTCATAAAAGAAACAACAAAGAAAAAAGCCAGCCGCTAAAAAACGACTGGCTGCTTGTTATAACATTTTAAATGCATCAGCTGCTTATGAGACTAAGAGCTTACACGCAATTGTCGGGGCGACAGGATTCGAACCTGCGGCCGCCTGGTCCCAAACCAGGAGCGCTACCGGGCTGCGCTACACCCCGTTCCAAATTG
>CACXFT010000082.1 GCA_902767045.1 uncultured Prevotellaceae bacterium
ATAAAGGATTCTCCCTTACACCAGTAGAATAAAAACGCTACCATTTATAGAGGAAATCGGTCATTAGGGTGTGACGAAAGCCCCGACGGGGCGACATCAATAAATCATCAAGTGAACGATTTGATTATGTCGCCCCATTGGGGCTTTTGATGTGTGTTACATTCTATTGACCGATTTGGGATTATTCAACTTTCCGCAAGTGAATGTGTTACAGCTCCAGGTCTGTGTCGTGCAGTTCGTGCCAGGGCAGTCCCTGTTTGTTGAGCTGTTCCATGAAGGGGTCGGGGTCGAACTCTTCTACGTTGAAGACACCCGGCTTGCGCCAGAGTCCTTTGCAGAACATCATGGCCCCAATCATGGCGGGTACACCGGTGGTGTAGCTCACGCCCTGCATGCCCGTTTCTTCGTAGGCGGCGCGGTGCGAGCAGTTATTATATATATAATAGGTGTGTTCGTTGCCGTCTTTTCCCACACCGCGAATGCGGCAGCCTATAGACGTTTCCCCTTCGTAGTTCTCGCCCAGGTCTTGCGGGTTGGGCAGCACGGCTTTCAAGAACTGCAGCGGAACGATTTTTACCTTGGCTGTTCCCGAGCCGTCGGCCAGGGGAGCTTCATATTCCACCTCGTCGATGCGGCTCATGCCAATGTTCTGAATCACCTCTAGGTGTTTCAGGTATTGCTGTCCGAAGGTCATCCAGAAGCGTGCCCGTTTGATGGTGGGATAGTTGATCACGAGCGACTCAATCTCTTCGTGGTGCAGCAGGTAGCTGTCGCGCGGTCCGATGTTGGGGTAGGTGAGGGGTTGGTGAATTTCCAGCGGTTCTGTTTCCACCCACTTGCCGTTTTCCCAGTAGAGCCCTTTCTGTGTGATTTCGCGAATGTTTATTTCGGGGTTGAAGTTGGTGGCAAATGCCTTGTGGTGGTCGCCGGCGTTGCAGTCTACGATGTCGAGATATTCAATGGCGTTGAAATGATGCTTGGCAGCATAGGCAGTGAAGATGCTTGTAACGCCCGGGTCGAATCCGCATCCGAGAATGGCCGTGAGTCCGGCTTGGCGGAAACGTTCGCGGTAGGCCCACTGCCACGAGTATTCGAAGTGCGCCTCGTCTTTGGGTTCATAGTTGGCCGTGTCGAGATAGCTGCATCCGCATGCCAGGCACGCCTCCATGATGGTGAGGTCTTGGTAGGGCAGTGCCAGGTTGATCACCAGTTCGGGTTTGTAGTCGGCGAAGAGCGTCTTCAGCTGTTCCACGTCGTCGGCATCCACCTGTGCCGTTTTGATGTCCATGTTATATCCCTTGGCATGAATGTCGGCCACCAGTTTGTCGCATTTCTCCTTGCGGCGGCTTGCAATCATGAATTCGGTGAACACGTCGGGGTTTTGCGCAATCTTGAAGGCGGCCACTGTTGCCACGCCTCCGGCGCCAATCATTAAAACTCTACTCATATTTCTTTTTTCTTCTTTGATAATGCAGTTGTTTGTTTGTTTGGTTACTCTGAAGAGGAAGTCGCGGAACATGTCTGACTGCTCCCCTTCTTTTCGCTCGGCCACGGTGTCGAGTGTGTCGCGTTCCAGTTTATAGAATCGGGCCATGCTGTGCGGTTGAAAGTTAGTTTTTCTGAGCAAATTCGTCGCCTCTGATGCCCAGGGCGTTCATGAGCGAATAGCCGAGCAGTTCCTGTCTGAAGTTGCCGCCCCTGAGGGGTTCCATGGTGAAGAGTGTGATGCGCTTGTCGTCGATTTGTGCATCAAGCCTTCTCAGCGTTTCGCAGATGTCGTTATAGAGTGTGCCTTCTTCGGCATTGGGTATGATCATGATGCGGCGCACGTCACGCTGTTGGCACACGGTGCCGATGATGTCGAGCAGGAAGTCGTCGTGTTGCACCATGTCTTCCACGTTGAGTGCAGCCATGCAGAACTCGCCCAGCTGGTCGGTGAAGGCCATGCCGTCGAGTTCGGTTTTATAGTTGGCGGGCAGAAAGTTTTCAAGCGCAGTTGTTTCTTTGCCGTGCACGAGCACCACCTGCGTGTTGTTGTTGCCCGGTCGCAGTCCGCCGTCGAGCGCCACGCAGTCAATCCACCGTGCGAGGTCGGCCTTGTCGATGCGTCGTTCCAGCATGCGTTCGAAATTGACCGAGAGGTTAAATGCCACGCTGTCTATATAGTCGGCATCGGCGATGATCACATTCTCGGGCCACTTGATGTTTTGTTGTAGATTTTCCATACAAGTGCAAAGTTAGCGCAACTTGGCCAAACGGCAAAATAATTGTCGCGAAAAATGTTTTTTATTTCTCTTCGCAGATGGCGATAACCACGCGGTTTTGGTCGTTTTCGGCGAAGGGCTGCACGGTGTCGCCCTTGGCATCGGTGGTGATGCGGCTGGCATTAACCCCCTGTCGGATGAGTTCGGCCTTCACTGCCTCTACGCGCTGCCGGGAAATCTTCTGGTTGATGGTTGCATTGCCCGTTCCCTTGTCGGCATAGCCGGTGAGGGAAACGGTGGCTCCCTCGTGCGCCTTCACCCATTCGGCCATTTGAGCCAGCATTTTCTTGTTCTGGGCAGTAACGGCACTCCGTCCGATGGTGAAGTGAATGTTCTGTGTGGTGGTTTCGGGTTTCTTAATCTCCACCGCTCCGAGTGCGGTTGGTTGAGGCTGTGGCTTCTCCGTCTGCTCTGTCACCACGGGTGTGGCAGCCGAGGTGTTGGCCGACTGGTTTTCGGCTGTTTCCATCAGGTAGTTGGCGGCTGTGGGGGCAGGCTTGGCCTTTTTCTTTCCAAACTTATAGGCGATGCCTGCCATGGCATAGGGCCATGCCTTTCCCTTGGTGGCGCTGACTCCGTAGTGGTCCGACACGATGTGGTAGCCACCCTCAGCCAACAGAGCCAGGTTGTGAGAGAGCTTGATGTCTACCTGAAGAGCCCCGCGCAGATTGGGGCACACCCGCTCGTCTTTGTCGTTGGTGAGACCGTTGAAGCCGGGCAGGTTTTCAAACTTCGTTTCGGCATAGTGCAGTCCGAAACCGCCAATGAGCACCACGTTCACGGGCTTGCCGTAGCGCGGGCGCGAGATGTTCGAGAGGTTGAGCATCATGTCTACCATTCCCCCGTAGAACAGGTTCTTGGTTTTCTTTCCCACGATGGTGTTGTCTTGGTTCCATTTCCATCCGTTGGCCTGAATGCGTGCACCAATGGCGGGTGTGAAGTAGGCACCAAAGGAGAGAGCTCCCATGGGAATCCACTTGCGGTTTATTCCCTCTTGCAAATAAGAGCGGGTTGCGCCCCCCTGCAGGCTGATGAACGGGCGAATGCCCTCGTCGTCTACTGTTTGAGCATTTGCACTGACCGTTAACGTAGCGGCCACAAGTGCCATTAGAAGTTTCTTAAAGTTTCTCATGTCTGTTATCTGTTTTTGATTGTTACTGTTCGGGTAATTAACATGCTGATGCTATAAACATCAATCACAGGGCAAAAGTAAGCAAAAAATCTGAGAAATCACTGCTTTTGGGGAATAATAATATATGTTTTGGGTTCGTACATGTCGCGTGTAGCAATGCTACATGTCGCATGTAGCATTGCTACAAACCACATGTAGCATTGCTACACGCGACATGTACGAACCCAAAACGTTAAGAGTTGAGCGTTGAGAGTTGAGCTTTTGGGGTGAGCCTGCTTTCTTCATGAGGCGCTTTCAGCGTTCTGGTTGAAGCACCTATAAAGGTTAATGTTTCCAAATCGTTTTGGTGTTTGAAACTTTCTTTTTATCTTTGCGCTATCAAACACTAATCAACAAAAAGCTAATCGAAATGAAAAAGAACCTGTTTGCAGCTTTTGCGGCCTGCGCGCTCGGTCTGACGGCTTCGGCACAGACCACACACCAGTTTCAGATTAACACGAAACCCGGTGCCCCTATTCAACCTACCATGTATGGAATTTTCTTCGAAGACATCAACTTCGGTGCCGACGGCGGACTCTATGCCGAGCTGGTGAGCAACCGCTCGTTTGAAGCCCCCCTACATATCACCCCGGCCGGCGAACGCCTGAGCGGAGGACTGATGGACTGGAAAACCTTCGGCAATGTGCAACTGGCCAAGGAAAGTCCGGCCTTTGCCCGTAACCCGCATTATGTGACCCTCAACGACGACGGACACCGCGAAAAGCAAACCGGACTGGAGAACCACGGCTATTTCGGCATGGGACTGAAGAAGGGCCTCAATTATAAATTCTCGGTTACCGCCCGTGCACGCAATGCACAGAACGCACGCATCCGCGTGGAACTGGTTGGCAGCGACAACGAGGTGATGGCCAAGAAAACTGTCGACATCAACGGACAAGACTGGAAGAAATATACCGCCGAGCTCACCGCTCCGCGCACCGATGCGAAAGCCTTCATGCGTGTGTACCTTGAAGGAAAGAACAGTGCCGACCTCGACCATGTGAGCCTCTTCCCCGGCGATGCCTGGCAGGGCATGCTGCGGGCCGACATGGTGCAAGACCTCAAAGACCTGCACCCCGGCGTGTTCCGCTTCCCCGGCGGATGCATCGTGGAGGGTACCGACCTGGCTTCGCGCTATCAGTGGAAAGAGAGCGTTGGACAGGTGGAAAACCGGCCGCTCAACGAAAACCGCTGGAACTATACCTTCCCTCATCGCCTGTTCCCCAGCTATTTCCAAAGCTACGGACTGGGCTTCTATGAGTTCTTCCTGCTTTCAGAATATATTGGTGCTCAGGCGCTGCCCGTGCTCAACGTGGGACTGGCCTGCCAGTATCAGAACGACGACAAGGATGCTGCACGCGTGCATGTGGCTGTTGACGACCTGAAACCCTACATCGACGATGCACTCGACCTGATTGAGTTTGCCAACGGTGGCACCGACACCAAATGGGGAAAACTGCGTGCCGACATGGGGCACCCCGCTCCCTTCAACCTGAAGCAGATTGGCGTGGGCAACGAACAGTGGGGCGAACTCTATCCCGAACGCCTGGAGAAGTTCATTGCTGCCATTCGCGCCAAATATCCCGAAATGAAGATTGTGGGCTCCAGCGGTCCTGACCCCGACGACAAGGGCGGCAAGCGGTTCACCTACGGATGGGAACAGATGACCAACCTGAAGGCCGACCTCGTAGACGAACACTACTACCGCAACCAGGAATGGTTCCGCAACAGCGTTACACGCTACGACAACTATAACCGCAAGGGGCCGAAAGTGTTTGCCGGCGAATATGCCTGCCACATCAAAGAGAAACCACAACCCACTGCCGAGGGCATGAACGTGTTTGATGCCGCCCTGCACGAAGCTGCCGCCATGACGGGCTTCGAACGCAATGCCGATATCGTGCACATGGCTACCTACGCCCCGCTATTCGCTCATGTGGAGGGATGGCAGTGGCGGCCAGACCTCATCTGGGTTGACAACCTCACTTCGGTGCGCACTCCCAACTACTATGTGCAGCAACTCTATGCCATGAACCCGGGAACAAACGTGCTCGCTCTCACCGAAATGGTGAAGAAAGAAGGGGAGAAGAAGGCTAAGGCACAGCCCGTTACCGGACAAGACGGACTCTGTGCCAGCGCTGTGCTCGACAAAACTACCGGCAAGTATATCGTGAAGATTGTGAACCTGGGCGATAAACCTCAGCAGATCACCCTCACCTTCAAAGGACTGAAAACGCTGCCTGCCAAAGAGAACGTGCAGCTGACAACACTGCACAGCGACAACCCCATGACGTGCAACACCATCGAGAAGAAGAATGCCATCGTGCCGGTTGAACAGAAGGGCTTCGACCTCTCTATCGACCAGAACACGGCTACGGTAACGGTGCCCGCCAAAACCTTCGCGGTGTATAAGTTTTAGGTGGGTTCTATAATTCATAGAGAATTTATTAATTAATAGAACACACCTTTAATCAATGAAGAGTTTTCCTTCTCTGATGTGCGGTAAGCGCATCATGTATGTACACGGATTCGGTTCATCGGCCCAGTCGGGAACGGTGAGCCGAATCCGTTCTACGTTTCCTCAGGCCGAGGTGGTAGCCTTCGACCTGCCCATTCATCCCGAAGAGGCCATGAACCTGCTGCGCGAGAAAACCAACGAACTGCAGCCAAACCTCATCATCGGCACTTCCATGGGGGGCATGTATGCCGAGATGCTCTATGGCTTCGACCGCATTCTCATCAATCCCGCATTCCAGATAGCCGACACCATGCACGAACATGGACTAACGGGCAAGCAACAGTTCTTTGCGCCCCGTGAAGACGGGGTGCAGGAGTTCTATGTAGATAAAGCCTTGGTGAAAGAATACAAACTGGTGAGCGAACAATGCTTCGCTCAGGTGAATGAAGTAGAGCAGCAGCGCGTGTTCGGACTCTTCGGCGACCGCGACCCGCTGGTGCACACCTACGACCTGTTCCGCCAGCACTACACACAGGCCATTCGCTTCCATGGCGAGCACCGAATGGACGACCACTCCTTCCTCAACGGCGTGGTGCCCGTGATCCGGTGGATCGACGACCGGCAGGAGGGGCGCGAGCGCCCCATCGTTTACATTGCTGCCGAAACACTTATGGATGGCTACCGCAAACCGCTCTCCAGCCTGCGCAAGGCTTTTCTCATGCTCATAGAAAGCTACAACGTGTATATTGTTTGTCAGGCACCCACGGCCAACCACGGCTATATCACCGACATGCAAACCTGGATAGAAGAAGAGCTGAGCACACCGGCACACAACCATGTGGTGTTCACCAACCAGCGCCACCTGCTCTATGGCGACTATCTCATCGACCCGGCACCCGCCCGCGACTTCATGGGCACCCGCATCGCCTTCGGCTCCGACGAAATGAAAACATGGGAAGAGGTGATAACCTATTTCGAACGGCTCGGCGGACAGTAGACATACTAACGTTATTTTAGACATAATAACATACTAACGTTATTTTAGACATAATAACATACTAACGATATTTTAGACATAATAACATACTAACGTTATTTTAGACATAATAATCCCAAATTGGTCATTAGGGTGTGACGAAATTTTGATGAGTGTTATATTCTAATGACCGATTTCCTCTATAAATGGTAGCGTTTTTATTCTACTGGTGTAAGGGAGAATCCTTTATATGGGTTTGGGATAATATACTAACACGCCCTGAAAGGGCAGAAAGCTCTTAGCCCAGAGTGGCACCCTGGAAAAGCATTTATTGCAAAATTGTCGCCCTGTAAGGGCAAAAGCATTCAAACACCATGCTTTTGCCCTTACTTTAACTTGTCTTACCGACTGAAGGGGAACAATGGTTCCTGCCTTAATGGTCACTTGTTTTTGTGCAAAGGTATTGAAAGACATTA
>CACXFT010000083.1 GCA_902767045.1 uncultured Prevotellaceae bacterium
ATCAGATAGGGGTAGCCAGCCATTCTTATGGCTGGAAGAACGTTCGGTGTATCTCAGGCGTGCCTTTAGGTACGCGATATTCCACTTAATACCCTAATACCATGAGAAACAATATAGATTGGCAGATGACCAAGGGCTGGTCATTTTCATGGGGCAGCACACCGAAGGTGTGCACTTTCAGTAACCGGGGGTTCGAGCGAAGCGAGTACCCCCGGACTAAAACCTCTAACAAGTGTATGCACTCTGAAAGAGTGCCCGAATGCCAAGTTCGTCGACCCTTTCAGGGTCGTTACATTGTATTGTTAGCAGTTCCCGGGGGTACTCGCTTCGTTCGCACCCCCGGTTACTGAAAGTGCACACCTTCGGCGTGCTCTCTGTGAACGTTTACCGCACAGCAATAATACATCATCGTCTAAACACTAAATTTCTCTACGATTATTTCTGCGTATTAAAAAAAATGTATAACTTTGCAAGCTGAATGAATGTAGGTAGCACAAAAGCTCGAAAACTCAAGAAATTAATAGGTAATTAGAAAAGAATATGGGATTTTTTAGTTTTGTTCAAGAAATAGCCATGGACCTGGGAACCGCCAACACCATCATCATCAGTCACGACGAGATTGTGGTGAACGAACCCTCTGTGGTGGCCCTCGACCGCCGAACCGACAAGATGATTGCCGTTGGAACCAAGGCAAAAATGATGTATGAAAAAGAACAACCCAGCATACGAACCATACGCCCACTTCGCGACGGTGTGATAGCTGACTTCTCTGCATGCGAACAGATGATGCGCGGACTGATTAAAATGGTGCATTCTGGCCGACGTTTCTTCACACCCTCGCTGCGAATGGTTATCGGTGTTCCCTCCGGCTCAACCGAAGTGGAACTGCGCGCCGTGCGCGACAGTGCCGAACATGCCGACGGACGCGACGTGTACCTGATTTTTGAACCCATGGCAGCTGCCATAGGCATCGGGCTCGATGTGGAAGCTCCGGAAGGAAACATGATTGTTGACATAGGCGGCGGAACCACCGAGATTGCCGTTATCTCGCTGGGCGGCATCGTGTCGAACAACTCCATCAAAGTAGCAGGCGACGACCTCACCGCCGACATTCAGGAATACCTGAGCCGACAGCACAACGTGCGCATCAGTGAGCGCATGGCCGAACGCATCAAAATTAGTGTGGGCTCAGCACTGCCCGACCTGGGCGACGAGGCTCCGGATGATTTCGTGGTGGTTGGTCCCAACAAAATTACAGCACTGCCCATGGAAGTGTCGGTATGCTACCAAGAGATTGCACACTGTCTCGACCGCACCATTGTACGCATTGAAACAGCCGTGCTCTCGGCGCTCGAGAACACACCGCCCGAACTTTATGCCGACATTGTGAAAAACGGCATATACCTCACCGGTGGCGGTGCCTTGCTGCGCGGACTGGCCAAGCGCCTCACCGACAAGATCAACATCCAGTTCCATGTGGCCGACGACCCCCTGCTCTGTGTGGCCAAGGGTGCCGGCATTGCACTGAAGAACGTGAACCGCTTCTCGTTCCTGATGAGATAACCTGTTAGCAAGCAGCCCATAGAGAATTTGACTTTAGACTTAGACTATAGACTTTAGACTTTAGGGCGTGACGAAATCCCCGAAGGGGTGACATCATATCATTGAACAATTCAATGATGTCACCCCTTCGGGGTTTTTGTTGTTGAAATGCCCTATTTGCAGGGGTTCTTGCTTTAGGCAAGCGTCCCTGCGGGCCGAGCGCCGCTTCGCTCCACCGCCTGCCTGTAATTCTGTCGCCCTTTCTTCACCACCTGCCTGTAGTTCTTCCTCCTTTCAGGGTTTTTAGAGCGTGCTATGTTCTAATAACCAATTTGGGGTGCTGCTATATTCCTGGACTCTCCCCTTAGGACCGTTTGTTGAAGAAATCGGGGAGTTCGTTGAATAAACTTGCACCTTATTATATTATGTAGTACCTTTGCAGCAGATTAAAATGAGTTTTTGTTTATGTCAATTTCAATAGTAGTTTTTCTTCAATAGGCAACTCCACCTGATAAAAGGTTTAGGTATTTAAAAACTAGCAGAGAAGTTGAAATTTTTGAGTTAATTACTGTGTTTTCTGGATGGGCCGCCTCGTGAGAAGCGGTCCATCTCTTGTGTGTCGACCACACGACCCCACGACCCCACGACCCCACCCCTAACCCCTCCACGACCCCACCCCTACCCCCTCCCAAGGGAGGGGAAAAGACCCCTTCGGAGATTTCGTCACACCCTAAAGTCTAAAGTCTATAGTCTATAGTCTAAAGTCTATAGTCTAAAGTCTATAGTCTAAAGTCTAAAGTCTATAGTCTAAAGTCTATAGTCTATAGTCTATAGTCTAAAGTCTATAGTCTAAAGTCCATAGTCTATAGTCTAAAGTCTATAGTCTAAAGTCTGAAGTCTAAAGTCTAAAGTCAAATCCTACAGTCAAAAAGAAAAATTCTTGTATATAATTTCAGCGAATAAAAAAAAACAAGTAACTTTGCAGTCGGAATAGGTGTTTCCCGTTAGGTGGAACACGAAAAAAGGAACAAACATGGCAGTCACAAAACAAATCAAGACAGCATTGGTATCGGTATTCCACAAAGACGGGCTCGACGAGTTGCTCGCCAAGCTGAATGCCGAGGGTGTGAAATTTCTATCAACCGGTGGAACACAGAAGTTCATCGAGTCGCTTGGTTATGAATGTCAGGCAGTGGAGAGCCTCACCTCTTATCCCTCCATTCTGGGCGGGCGAGTGAAAACACTGCATCCAAAAGTGTTCGGCGGCATATTGGCACGCCGCAACGAAGAAGGCGACCGCCAGCAGATGCAGCAATACGACATTCCGGAAATAGACCTGGTGATTGTAGACCTCTATCCCTTTGAGCAAACCGTTGCCAGTGGTGCCCAAGAGCAAGACATCATTGAGAAAATAGATATTGGCGGCATCTCGCTCATTCGCGCAGGAGCCAAAAACTTCAACGACGTGGTGATTGTGCCCAGCAAGGCACAATACGGTCAACTTCTCAGCATCCTGAACGAACAGGGAGCGCAAACCACACTCGAACAGCGCCGTCAGTTTGCTGCAGCTGCCTTTGGCGTGAGCAGTCACTACGACACTGCCATCCACAACTGGTTCGAGCAATAAGTAATAAGTTTCACCTCTCTTTCGTCTAAGATACCGGGTGCAAAATCTTATTGCCTTCTTAGTAAAAAACAACCACTGGTTTGTGTTCTGCCTGCTTGAGGTTGTTAGTGCTGTGCTGTTGTTTCACTACAACAGCTATCAGGGCAGTGTGTGGTTTTCATCGGCCAACTACATGGCGGGCAAGGTTTTCGAAGTCCGCTCGGGGGTGGAATCATACTTCACCCTGAATGCACTCAATGAAAAGCTCACACAGCGAAACATTGAACTGGAGCAGAAAGTGCAACAACTGACCACGCAACTGGAGGTTGCCACTGCCGACTCTTCCCTCATGACCGGTGAGCTGAGCCGACTGCGAGAGAATTTCACCATGATTCCGGCCAAGGTGGTGAGCAACGAGGTGAACCGGGCCGACAACCTCATCACCATTGACAAAGGTGCTGCCGACGGTGTGCGCAAAGACATGGGCGTGGTGTGCGGCACCGGCGTGGTGGGCATTGTATACCTGGTTTCGCAACACTACTCGGTGGTGATTCCTGTGCTGAGCAGCAAGTCGAACATCAGCTGCACCATACAGAACCGCGGCTACTTCGGCTACCTCCACTGGACGGGCGGCTCGCCCAAGCTGGCCTATGTCGACGATGTTCCCCGCCATGCCCGTTTCCGGCTCTACGACAAGGTGGTCACCAGCGGCTATTCGTCGGTGTTTCCTCCGGGGGTGTTGGTGGGAAAGATTCTGCATGTCTACAACTCGCCCGACGGAATCTCCTATCGGATGCAGGTGGAACTTTCGACCGATTTCACCCGACTGCGCGACGTGTGCGTGATTGACGACACGGTTATGAACGAACGCCTCAGGGTGATGCGTGAAGCACAAGATTCGTTGAAAACAGACAAGCATGAATAGATGAATATAGAATTTTTTAAAAACACACTGTTCACCATTGGACTGCTGCTCCTGCAGGCGCTGGTGTTCAATCAAGTGCATCTATTCGGCTGTGCTACACCTCTTATATATATATATGCAGCCCTGCTCTTCCCGCGTGACTTTCCACGATGGGCAATTATCACATACTGCTTTGTGGTGGGACTGGTGATAGACATGTTCAACAACACACCGGGATTGGCGGCGGGCAGCATGACCCTTTTAGGAATGTTGCAACCCATGCTGCTATCGCTCTTCGTGCACCGCGACAATCCCAACGGGGCCGACCTGCACCCCTCTGTCAGCAGCATTGGCTTTTCAAAGTTTGTCAACTACACCACGCTGTGCGTGTTCATCTATTGCACGGTGTTCTTCACACTTGAAGCTTTCAGCTTTTTCAATATGCTGCAATTGGTGCTCAACGTAGTGGGAAGCAGCGTGATTACAATACTGCTCATTGTTGTTGTTGAAACCCTGCGTGACTCATGAATAACTTCGAACTCGAAAACCGCCGACTGGTTATTGGTGGTGTGGCCATTCTCATTATTGTGGTCTACATCATCCGCTTGTTCATGCTGCAGCTGCTCAGCGACGACTATAAGAAAAATGCCGACTCGAATGCCTTTCTCAAAAAAATAGAATACCCCTCGAGAGGAGTCATTCGCGACCGCCATGGCAAGCTGCTCGTTTACAACCAGCCTGCCTACGACATTATGGTTGTCACCAACGAAATGGCAGGGCACTTAGACACACTCGAACTGTGCGCCACACTGGGCATCACCCGCGAACAGTTTGAAAAACGCATGCTCGACATCAAGAACAAAGACAAGAACCCCGGCTATTCGCGCTTCACACAGCAGATTTTCATGAGTCAGCTTTCCGACAGGGAGTTTTCGGTGTTCCAAGAGAAGATGTTCCGCTTCCCGGGCTTCTACATTCAGCGGCGCAGCATCAGACAATATCAATACCCCTACGCTGCGCATGTGCTCGGCGATGTGGGCGAGGTTTCCAGAGGCGACATTGAGGAAGACCCCTACTACCAGGCTGGCGACTATATCGGCAAGCTGGGCATTGAACGATTCTATGAGAAACAGCTGCGCGGAGAAAAAGGGGTGCAGATTCTGCTGCACGATGCACACGGGCGCATTCAGGGAAAATATCAAAACGGGGCCTTCGACCGCAAACCTATTCCGGGAAAAGACCTCACACTGTCTATCGACATACGCCTGCAGGCGCTCGGCGAACGACTCCTCGAAGGAAAGATTGGCTCCATCGTGGCCATAGAACCGGCCACGGGTGAGGTGCTGTGCATGGTGTCGTCGCCTTCTTACGACCCCCGACTCATGGTGGGCCGACAACGAGGGAAGAACCACCGCCAACTGGCGCTCAACACCTGGAAACCGCTGCTCAACCGCTCCATCATGGGACAATATCCGCCGGGCTCCACCTTCAAAACCACACAGGCGCTCACCTTCCTCAGCGAAGGAATCATAACCCCCACAACGCTCTTACCCTGCCACCACGGGTTTGTGCACCGCGGACTGCGAGTGGGCTGTCACGGACATGCTTCGCCGCTGCCACTGGTGCCGGCCATCTCAACTTCGTGCAACGGCTATTTCTGCTGGGGACTCTACTACATGATGGGCAACCGCAAGAAATATCCACATGTGCAGGATGCCATGAACAAATGGCGAGACTATATGGTTTCGATGGGATTCGGATATAAGCTGGGCATAGACCTGCCCGGAGAGAGACGCGGGCTCATTCCCAATGCCGAATACTACGACAATGCCTACAACAAGTCGTGGAACGGGCTCACCATCATCTCCATCGCCATCGGACAGGGCGAGGTGAATGCCACGCCCCTGCAGATTGCCAACCTGGCTGCCACCATCGCCAACCGCGGCTACTACTATGTGCCGCATGTGGTGAGAAAGGTGAAGGGGGAACCGCTCGACACCACCTTCACACGCAAGCATGTATCGAAAGCCAGCCGACAAGCCTACGAATACATCGTGGCCGGCATGCGCTCGGCAGTGGAAAGGGGGACCTGCCGCTCGGCCGAACGTGCCGACTATGCCGTGTGCGGAAAAACGGGAACGGCACAGAACCGCGGACAAGACCACTCGGTGTTTATGGGATTTGCACCTATGGAGAAGCCAAAGATTGCCGTGGCGGTGTATGTGGAGAACGGTGGATGGGGAGCCGACTACGGGGTGCCGCTCGGTTCGCTCATCATGGAACAATATATCAACGGAAAACTATCGCAGGCTTCTGAAGAAAAAGCGACCGTTTTCCAACACAAACGCATTTCCTATGGAGCAGCCAACAGATAGAGGAGGAAGCATTTTCCGGTCGGTAGACTGGTGGACGGTGGCCATCTACATAGCACTGCTCACCTTTGGATGGGTGAGTGTGTGCGGGGCATCGTATACCTTCGGAGAAACGGAAATCCTGAGCATGGATTCACGCTCGGGCATGCAATTGATGTGGATTGGAACAAGCATCGTGCTGGGCTTCGCACTCTTCATGACTGAAGAACGATACTACGACATGTTTGCCTACATCATCTATGCGCTGATGCTGCTCTTGCTCTTTGCCACCATCTTCAACCCACACGAAATCAAAGGGTCGCGGTCGTGGATTGTCATCGGACCGCTGCGCCTGCAACCGGCTGAGTTCGCGAAGTTTGCCACGGCACTGGCCGTGAGCAAACTCATGTCTACCTATGGTTACAACATCCATCAATGGAAACACTTTGCTGCTGCCATAGGTGTGGTGATGCTGCCCATGCTCTTCATTGTGGCGCAGAAAGAAACAGGTTCGGCACTGGTTTACTTGGCTTTCTTCCTGATGTTTTACCGGGAAGGCATGCCGGGCAGCATTCTCTTCACCGGCGTGGCCATGGTGTTCTACTTTGTAGTGGGAGTGAAATATGCAGGCGTTCAGCTGTGGGGAACACCCACCAGCTTGGGAGAGTTCGCGGTGATGCTGTCGGCACAACTGTTCACGGCTGGCATGGTTCGCGTCTACACCCGCGAACAACAGCAGGCCACCCTGATGATTGCCTTCTGCACAGGAACCACACTGCTGGCACTGCTCGTTTCTAAATTCATCATTCCTTTCAACATCTACTGGGTGCAGCTGGCGGTGTGTGTGTTCATGGCACTCTGGCTGCTGTGGCTGTGGTTGGGAGCACGCGTGCGCAACTATCTATTCATAGCCATGTTTCTGCTGGGGTCGATGGTCTTTTTCAATGCAACAAGCTATGTGCTCAACGATGTGATGCAACCCCACCAGCGAACGCGCATCAATGTGCTGCTCGGACTGGAAGAGGATCTTCGCGGGGCGGGCTACAATGTACACCAGAGCGAGATTGCCATCGGGTCGGGCGGACTGAGAGGAAAAGGGTTTCTCAACGGAACCCAAACGAAACTGAAGTTCGTGCCGGAACAAGACACCGACTTCATCTTCTGCACCGTGGGCGAAGAGGAAGGCTTCGTGGGTTCGGCAAGTGTGTTGCTGCTGTTTCTCGCCCTCATCCTCCGGCTCATCCACCTGGCTGAGCGACAACCGCATGCCTTCGGGCGCATCTATGGCTATTGCGTGCTGAGCATCTTCCTCTTCCACGTGTTCATCAACGTGGGCATGGTGCTCGGCCTCACGCCCGTTATTGGCATTCCCCTACCCTTCTTCAGTTACGGTGGCTCTTCGCTGTGGGGGTTCACCATTCTGCTCTTCATCTTCCTGCGCATAGATGCCGACCGCAACAAAAACAGACGATAGCGAGGCTTCGCCTTATAGCGCGAGGCCTCGCCGTTAACCCACATCGCCGATGCTTTCCAGCTCTCCAATTTCGCGCATCATCAATCGGATTTTATTTTTGGTATCGTCGCTCAGGTGGTCGTCGCTCACCTGTTCCAGAAAGCGTGCAATCTCAATCTCCATGCGGTCGGTAGCATCTTCTTGCTTTTCGATGCTGGCAATTCTCATCGTCCACTTCGCGCTGCAAAGGTATGGGTTATAGGGCGATGCAAGAAAAATAATCGGTTACAATGTAGTTACAATTGAACAGAAATAACTACCTTTGCAGCCAGTTACCCCGTTCGCACCCCCGCACCCTCGAAACAAAAATCAACAACAATGAATATAACAGAACAACGCCCCTTGATATTGATTTCAAACGACGACGGCTATCATGCCCCCGGTCTGCGCTTTCTGGCCGACTTCCTGCGCCCCTTTGCCCATGTGCTCATTTGTGCGCCCGATGGTGGGCGCTCGGGTTTCTCCAGAGCTTTCTCGGCTGTAGACCCGCTCACCCTGCGCCGGCGCAAGAACCTCGACGACCTGGGCGAGCACGTTGAGGTGTGGTCGTGCTCGGGAACGCCCGTCGACTGCGTGAAGATTGCCCTCGACCAGCTTTGCACCGAACGTAAGCCCGACCTCATCCTGGGCGGCATCAACCACGGCGACAACTCATCGGTGAACAACCACTACAGCGGCACCATGGGCATTGCCGTGGAGGGAACACTGAAGTATATACCATCGATAGCTTTCTCGTCGTGCTACTACGATGTGAAGGCCGATCTCTCACCCCTGCGTCCCTATGTGGAGGCTATAGTGAAACGGGTGCTGCAAGAGGGACTGCCCAAGGGGGTGTGCCTGAACGTGAACTTCCCCGCCCGTCAGGAGTTCCGCGGCGTGAAGGCCTGTCGCATGACCTGGGGCAGCTGGACCAACGAGGTGGAGAAACGTCACCACCCCCGCGGCTACGACTACTACTGGGTGGTGGGGCACTACCGCAACGACGAACCCGGCACCGAAGGCACCGACCAATGGGCACTGGAGCAAGGCTTCGTGGCCATCACCCCCACCCAGATAGATGTCACCGCATATAGCTATATGGAAAAGCTGGAACAGGAGATAGGCGCTGCGATGCGCTGCGCTAAATGATAAATGAGGCGCTGCGCTGCGCTACGCTAAATGATAAATGATAAATGAGGCGCTGCGCTGCGCTTCGCTAAATGATAAATGATAAATATGCCCCTGCAAGCGGATTCCCAAGCGGGGAATGCCCCATAGGGGCATGATGGGGGTAGCCAGCCATTCCTATGGCTGGGGGGATGGAAACCACCATTCACAGCGTGCCTTTAGGTACGCAACACAAACAAATGGAATATTGCGTACCTAAAGGCACGCCGATACACACCATATACTCTTCCAGCCATAGGAATGGCTGGCTACCCCTATCGAAACCCCTAACGGGGTTCACTTCGCACCCTCGCACCCCCTCGCACCCTCGCACCCTCGAAAATATATGAAATACTACATCATTGTTGGTGAGGCCTCGGGCGACCTGCATGCCGCCGGCCTCATGCACTCACTCAAAGACACAGACCCTGGCGCCACTTTCCGCTTCATTGGCGGCGACCTCATGCAAGCCGAAGGCGGAACCATGGTGAAACACTACCGCGAACTCGCCTACATGGGATTCGTGCCAGTGCTGCTGCACCTGCGAACCATCTTCCGAAACATGACCGTATGCAAACGCGACATCGTGCAGTGGCAACCCGACGTGGTGATACTGGTCGACTACCCGGGCTTCAACCTCAGCATCGCCAAGTATGTGCATGCACACACGCAGATTCCGGTCTACTACTACATCTCACCCAAGATATGGGCATGGAAGGAATGGCGCATCAAGAGCATCAAACGTGATGTGAACCAGCTGTTCTCCATCCTGCCCTTCGAGGTACCCTTCTTCGAAGAGAAACACCACTTCCCCATACACTATGTGGGCAACCCCACGGCATACGAGGTGGCACAGTTCCGGCAGAACTACCAAGAATCGTTCGAAGACTTCATCAGCCGCATACAGGCTCCTACGCACAAGCCTATCATCGCCCTGCTCGCCGGAAGCCGCAAGCAAGAAATAAAAGACAACCTGCCGGCCATGCTCCGCGCTGCCAGCCAATATCCCGACTACCAGATGGTGTTGGCGGGAGCACCCTCGATCAACGACGACTACTATGCGCAGTTCACCGCCGGATGGGATGTAACGCTGGTGAAGAACCAAACCTATCAGCTGCTCGCGCATGCCACCGCAGCCCTGGTAACAAGCGGCACGGCAACCCTCGAAACGGCTCTCTTCAACGTGCCACAGGTGGTGTGCTACGAAACGCCGGTGCCACACCTCATCCGCTTTGCCTTTGAACACATTATCAAGTGCAAATATATCTCGCTGGTGAACCTCATCGCCGACCGCGAGATTGTGCAGGAGCTGCTCGCCGATCGGTTCAAGCTTCAAAATATCATAGAAGAGCTGGGCCGCATTCTGCCTGACGGCGAGGGGCGCGAACCCATGCTCGAAGCCTATCGCCAGGTGCACGAAAAGCTCGGCAACACCATTGCACCCGACAATGCTGCACGCATCATGGTGAAGCTGCTGAACCCAACCCCTTAACTTAGGGAGTTTGACAGACCCCCAACCCCCTAACTTAGGGGGCTTAGACAGACCCCCAACCCCCTAACTTAGGGGGCTTTAACGCAATGATAAATGATAAATGAAAGCTTAGGAGCCGATTTCATACCCGATGCCAGTCAGCGCAAGGTGATTCTTGCGCAGGGCGGCCACCACTTGGTGCTCGCTCCACCCGGATGTGGAAAAACGCAAATACTCACCGAACGCATACGCCATGCCCATGAACAATGTGGGGTGCCCTACGAACAGATGCTCTGTCTCACCTTCACCAACCGAGCCGCACGGGGCATGCAGGAACGAATAGAACAACAAATGGGAAAGGTGGGAAACGGCGAACTCTATGTGGGCAACATTCACCGGTTCTGCTCGAAGTTCTTGTTTGAATATGGGGTGGTGCCGGCCGAAACATCCATCATCGATGAAGATGATGCCATCAGCATTCTGGCACGATACTTCGATGAAGACGAAAACAAAGTGCGCGAACAACCCAACCGGCGGAATGCTTATTTCGAGGTAATACACTTCTCGCACTTCATCACGCAAACAGTCTGTGCACATCCACGGGAACTGCGCATGCACCCCGAGAGTATGAATGCCGACGACGTGAAGGCTCTGAAAGCCATCTGTGCCGAACATAAGAAAACGTTCGATGTGGAAACACTCCAAGACATCTACACCCACACCTCTTTTTATATAGATGCGCTGGAGGTGAGCGAACTCGACTTCGGCTTGCGCAACATCGCCGGGCGAACACTCAGAAAAATGCAGCTGGCCTTTCAATATGAACAGTATAAACGGAACAACAAGCTGGTCGACTTCGAAGACTTGCTCATCATGGCCTATACCGCCATGCACGGTGCCAACGACTTACGCACCTACTCCTGGGTGCAGGTAGACGAGGTGCAAGACCTGAACCCACTGCAGCTTGCCATCATCGACGCTGTTACCACACTTGGCACACTCGTCTATCTGGGCGATGAGCAACAGGCCATCTTTTCTTTCATGGGAGCAAAGCTCACCACACTCGACATGCTGCGACAGCGGTGCCAAAAACACATACACCACCTGAGCACCAACCACCGCTCGCCCAAATACCTGCTCGACGTGTTCAACCAGTATGCCAGCCGGCAGCTTGGCATCAATCCCGAACTGCTTCCTAAACCAGCTCCCTCCACGCTCAATGCTCCCCCCTCCCCCCTGCGCATTCTGCGGAGCAACGTGATAGAAACGGAGTACTTCGACGTGGCTCACATGGCTCAGAACCTTGCTGAGGCGTTCCCCAACGAAACAACGGCCATTATCGTAAACGCTAACAGCGATGCCGACAGGGTGAGCGCAGAACTGCTCAGTCTGGGCGTGCAGCACTTCAAGGTGTCGGGCGACGACCTTTTTGCTTCCGACGAAATGAAGCTGCTGCTCGCACACCTCAGCGTAATCGCTAACGAACACAACTTCATTGCATGGGCCCGACTGCTGAAGGGATTGCGGGTGTGCGAACAGAATGCCTATGCCCGCAACTTCACCCGGTTGTTGCTCGACCGCGCCATGCTGCCCTCCGACTTCCTGCTCTACACCGACAGTACCTATGTGCAGGAGTATGCACGGCTGTGCGAACATGCCGACGTGGTGGTGTTCGATACCGAAACCACCGGACTGAGTACCACGGCCGACGACATCATTCAGATTGCGGCCGTGCGCATGAGGCAGGGAAGGGTGGTGCCCGGCTCGGAGTTTAATGTGTATATAGAAACAGACCGGGAGATTCCAGCCATGCTCGGCGACGTTGTGAACCCCATCATCGAAGAGCGCCGCCACCAACGGCTGCTGCCGCATGCCGAAGCACTGCAGCAGTTTCTCGACTATGCCGCGGGCGATGTGCTGCTGGGACATAATGCCAGTTTCGACTACCACATTCTCGATGCCAACCTTCAACGCTATCTGGGATGTCGGCTCCGCGATACACAACCTGTTTATTTCGATACGCTGAAGCTCATTAGACTGCTACAGCCCAACCTGCATGAGTATAAACTGAAGTATCTGCTCGCCCAGCTGCACTTAGAGGGCGAGAACTCTCACCTGGCTGATGCCGACGTGCTGGCTACCTGTTCGCTGATGAACTATTGCTACCAACGGGCTTGCGAGGTGATTCCCGAGCAGCGCAAGTTTATGCGACAAGCTCGGGTGAAGGCGCGGGTTGATACGCTGCGGCGCAACTATCAACAACTATATATAGATAGCCGCAGCCGAAGATTCGATACGGCCGAAGGAGCACACCTACCATTGGTTGACGAGCTGCTGCGGGTTTATCAGCAACTTTGTGAGAATAAATTCATAGAACCACTCCGGCAGATGAACTATGTGGTGAACTTCCTCACCAACGACCTGCTCGCAGGTGAAGAAAGCCTCAGCCTTTATGAACAGTTGGCCGCTCACTGCATAGAACTGAACACACTGAAAGAAGCCGACCTGTGCGGAAGTCGTTCCATCACCGACCGCGTGTTCGTCTCTACCGTTCATAAAGCCAAAGGACTGGAGTTCGACAACGTCATCATCTTCGATGCGGTTGAAGACCGCTATCCAAGCTTCTTCAACCGCAACAGTGCAACGGGCATTGCCGAAGATGCCCGCAAGTTCTATGTGGCCATGACCCGTGCCAAACGCCGGCTCTACATCTCACAGTGCCTCACGCGCATAAACTATCACGGAGAAGTGCAGCAGCGACACCTAACCCGATTCATGAACAGCATAGAACATTTCTTCAACTGATTGACATACTAACGTTTTACAGACATAATAACATGCTAACGGTTTTTTGACATAATAACATACTAACGGATTTTTCAGACATAGATGCCATAGGCA
This sequence comes from uncultured Prevotellaceae bacterium, assembly GCA_902767045.1. Taxonomy (GTDB): domain Bacteria; phylum Bacteroidota; class Bacteroidia; order Bacteroidales; family Bacteroidaceae; genus Prevotella. The sequence continues at coordinate 13,435 of CACXFT010000083.1, forward strand.
TCAGATAGGGGTAGCCAGCCATTCCTATGGCTGGAAGAACGTTCGGTTTATCATTTATCATTTAGCGCAGCGCCTCATTTATCATTTATCATTTATCATTTAGCGAAGCGCAGCGCAGCGCCTCATTTATCATTTAGCGAAGCGCAGAATGTGGTCGCGGCACTCTTCCATGAGCCATTTGGGGGTGCTGGTGGCTCCGCAGATGCCTATCGACCGAACTCCTTCTATCCACTGCATGTCTATTTCCTCGGCCCGTTCAATCTGATAGCTGTTGGCATTCACGCTCTTGCATTCGTTGAAGAGCACACGCCCGTTGGAGCTCTTCCGGCCGCACACAAAGAGAATCAAGTCGTGGCGGGCGGCAAAGGCAGCAATGTTGGGCATGCGGTTGGCCACTTGCCTGCAAATGGTGTCGAAACTTTTAAACACCGCCGTGGGAGCAATGTGCTCTTGAATATAGCTGATGATGCGGTGGAACTCATCAAGACTCTTCGTGGTTTGTGAGTATAGATAGATGTCGCGTGTGAAGTCGAGTTTGCGCACATCATCGAAGTTGGCAATAACGATGGCCTCGCCGCCCGTTTGTCCCACCAGTCCGAGCACCTCGGCATGACCGGGTTTTCCAAAGATGACAATTTGTGCGTTGCTCTCGTCGAACTGCTTTTTAATGCGTTTTTGCAGTTGCAGCACCACCGGACAAGTGGCGTCGATGATTTCTATGTTGTTGCGGCGTGCCAGCTCGTAGGTTTCTGGTGGTTCGCCATGCGCCCGCAGCAGCACCTTCACGTTGTGCAGCTCTCGTAGTTCGTCGTGCGTGATGGTAACAAGTCCCTGTTCGTGGAGTCGTTCCACCTCCATACCATTGTGCACTATGTCGCCCAAGCAGTAGAGGGTGCCCCCCTTGGCCAGTTCCTCTTCGGCCTTTCTAATGGCAGTGGTCACGCCAAAGCAGAATCCGCTGCCCGCATCTATTTCTATCTGTAGCATATCACTATTCACTATTCACTGTTCACTGTTCACTATTCACTGTTCACTATAAACTGGAATAACAACCTTCGGGTTGGCGGGGTCGTTGGTAATCATGAGCACTCGTGGCTTGGCACGCAGGTTTCGCAGTTCCTTCATCATACCAGTGATGCGCAGGTGTGCTGTTTCCCCCGGCTGGAGTTTCGACTTGTTGAGCGACACCTGCAGTCCGGTGGTAAACATCTGCAGTGAGCTGATGTCGAGTTCCGACTTCCCGCTGTTGGTCACCTGAATGTCGGCCCGCTGTTTTTGTTTACCTTTGGCATCGAAGCGAACGCTGTCGGCCGAAAGGGTGATATGTGGAGCCTGCATCATGTCGGTTGCCGTCATCTCTGTGAAGTTAGGCAACATCACCGCCGAAACGTCTATGGCCTTGGAATGGTTCACCTTGTCGCCCGGATAGAGTCCCAAGAACACGGTAGTTTGTGTGAGTCCGTAGTCTCGCAGCTCTGAAGAGTTGAGCATGATGGTGACCACCCCCGTGCGCCCCGGTGAGATTTTCGATGGCGACACCTCGGCCTTCAGGTATTTCGGCAGGTGCATCACCACCGGCTCGGCCACTCGCTGTGAGTTGTTCATCACGTGGAAGCGGGCATAGGGCTGGTCGCCCTGGTTCACATTGTCGAACTCCACATTGTTGCAGTCGGTTTTCAGTTCACCCAGGTCAAAGGGGTAGTCGCCCACGAAGTCTACCACCTCTTCCACCACAATGCCCTTTAGCGTGAGGTACACGGGTTCGCCCTGTTCGGTATAGAGCGCCACCTCTTTTTGGAAGTGCCCCATCTGGTTGGCATCGTAGGTGGCGGCAACGGTGAAGTCTTCACCGCGGGCAAGGGTCTTGCGCGGATATTGCACAGATGTGCAGCCGCAGCTGGTGCGCACCTTATTGATGCGTATGGCATCGTGGCCAACGTTTTTCAGTTCAAACTCGGCAGTGGCAGGTGTGCGAAACTGCACCTGCCCCAGGTTAATCACTGGGCTCTTCACCTCTAATTGCTGGGCATGGGCAGCAAGAGTGCCCATAGACAGCATGGCCGTGAGCATGATTGTTTTCATTTTATTCATAAGCTGATTCATTTATTCTTTTACGGTGATGGTGTTGATGGCAGCGCGTGCGCTATATTCCGGAGCATAGGCGCACTGCACGGTGCAGGTGCCCGTTTGGTAGCTACCTGCGCGGTCTATGTAATATTCGGTTTCGATGATGTGCTTCCCCTTCGGCAGACGGTCGAAGTAGTAGTGGGTGGCATTGTCGCGTGGCGTGCAGTAATAGCCCCAGTGATAGCCCGAGAGCTGGCCTACGGGTTCCATGCATGCCGCCCGTTTGTCGATGACCTGCACAAAGTCGAAGTCGCGCTCGGCTTGAATGGTGAGTCTCACCCGAATGCGGTCGCCCACGCGTAGAGCGTTGAGCGTGGAGAGGATTTCCCGCTTCACTTTCAAACCGGCAGAAGCACTTTGAATTTCTTCTAACGGCAGCATCTGCTTCACATAAACAGCGCCCCACGACGTTCCCCCATTTAATTTCTCAAAGGAAATGGTATCGAGCAAATCACTCCCCTCCCCAGGGAGGGGCTGGGGGTGGGCGTCGGGGTGGGCCTTGATATACCCCAGTCCGGCCGTAGCCTGTGGTAGTTGTAAGGTTTCGCCATTCAGTTTGATGGTCACATGGGGAGTTTCCGCTGTTCCCTCTTCGCGGTGCAGTTGTGCTGTACCCTGTGGGGCCAAGAAAGCGTGCACTGCATCGACCGTGTTCACAGGTGTGTCCCAACACTGTGTGCGCTTCGACTGCAAGAGCCAACGTTGCATTTCCTCAACGGTAACCACATCGTCAGACTGCAGCAAGCGCAGTGCTTCAATGGCGGCCACCTCGGTGGGAATCTTGTAGTCGCGCCAACTGTACTGCGCCTTCGGTGTATCGAAGTAGCGCCCCATCTCGTCGGTGTAGACTGTATATTCACGGATGCTCTGCAAATACTCTGCCGCCCGTTTGAGATAGTTATTCTTGGCCAACACGATGGCAGCATGAGCCTTGCCATAGATGGAGAGCGCATGTGTCTGTTTAGACAGTAACCGTGTGAGGAACATGACATCATCGCGTTGCATGACAGAGAGCCGTGTGCTGTCGAGGGCCTGCAGATAGAGGTAGTCTACCGCCAGTTCGCTGGGGCGCAAGTTCTGTTGCTTTTTCTTTTCCATCCGCTTCAGTTCTGTTACCTCTTCATGGGTTCGCTCGGCAAGGAATCGCATGGCGCGTGCCACCATCTGTTCGGTATCGGTCTGTCGCCCCACAAGGGTGTTCAGCCTTACAAGCATGTGAGCCACCTGCAGGGTGATGAAGTGGTTGCCGGGCATGCCGGGCCACCAGCTGAACGACCCGTCGGCATTCTGGAGCGTTGAGAGTTGGGTGTTGAGTGTTGAGTGATGAGCGTTGAGCGCGTTCTCATCGAAATAACGGACAAGCAGTTTCTTCTGTTCAGTTTCGCTTTCAGCCTCAGCCACCCAGGGCGTTTCATTCAGCACGAGCGACTTCAGCTGCTGGTTTTTCTCCAGACTGCTCATGAGTGATGTTTCTTGTCCCTCTTCGCGCTGCCACAATTCAATGGTGCGCTTCACCAGCGGGTCTTGCTGCAACAGCTGTGCTGCCACGGTGTTGGCATAGAGCGCCGCAGCCAGCGAAACGGCATTCTTCTCGTTGACATCGGCCACGGTGGGCAGGGTTTGAATCATCAGCCAGGCGGGGTTGTCGGTATATTCCACGGTAATGCCTTCGCCGGCCTCTCCCTTTGGTTTGGGGACTTCAATGGTTTTGGTGCCCGCTCCGTGCAGGGTGAAGGGGAAGGTGGTAATCACCTGTTCGCGGTTGGGCAGGATGGGCAGGTAGTGCTGTTCACCATCGCTGAAACCTTGTCCTTCGGCTGTGATACGACAAACATATAGCGACAAGTGGAAAGAGTCGAGCGCCCCAACATGGAAGTTGACGCTACCCGTTTTTTCACCTTCCACCCGGAAAGGCTGTTCCGTGACAAAGACCACCTGGTCTGTAGCAGGGTCGATGAGTTGCAGGCGTGCCGTTCCATTGATGGACTGGTTGGTGGTGTTCACCAAGCGGGCTGCAATAGAGGCCTCGTCGCCCTGGCGCAAGAACCGTGGCATGTTGGGTTGCACCATCACCTGTTTCTTGGCCACGGCCGAAGCTTCAAGCAGTCCGTAGTTGAGTTGGGCATCATGGGCAAGACCCATGAACCGCCAAGTGGTAACACTTTCGGGCAGACGGAAGCGCAGGGCGATGTGACCTGTGGAGTCGGCGAGCAGAGCCGGATAGAAGAAAGCTGTCTCGTTGAGATTCTCGCGCAACTGAGATTCAGGCATACCAGCCGGCATGTCGTCAACAGCACCGGTTTTGACCTTGCTCTCTTGTTTGCCATAGCCAACGGTCACCACCTCGGCAAGCTCGTCGGCCGATTCTTCGGTATCAGCCAGCTGCACCTTGGCCGAAGCCATCATGGGGGCGGCTTCCATCACCGCCACATCGTTTCGAGCAGCCTGTTTGCTCATGAGGCGGGTGCCGCGGATGCGCATGCCATAGAACCGGTGTGGAAACACCGAATCGTCGAAACGGCTCAACTGGAAGTTCTCATCTGCATATCCAAAATGCTGGTCGAAGAAATGAAGCCTTCCTGCCTCGCTCCCATACCACCCCGTGAAGGGAATGTTGCGCCACATCAGGGGTGTGAACGTCCATTGGTGTTTCAGAATCTCGTCGAGCGACTGATCGAAGAGGGTTGCCATGAGCGAAGCCTGAGCGGGTGTGCCATCGGGGTGTGTAACGCGCAGTGTCCACTCTTCCTGCTGTCCGGGTGTGAGCCGGTCGCGGAAGGTAGTCCACTCCACCAGCAGTCGTTTGTCGGGCAAGGGTTTCTTCAGTTCCGCCTGATGACGGTAGAGCACCCCATTGTGAACCCATGCGCAGGTGAAGAGTGCCCCGTCGCCATACTCCTCTTTATATATAAAGGTACGCGTGAGGATGGCATTGCTCTGGTCGATGGTTCCGCTTTCTATGAGCTGGTCGCCCGCCACCAGGGTGTAGACAATATGCTGCACGCTGTCGGTAGCGCCCATTTGAATGTAGATGGGCTTTCCGTCAAGCGGGAACTCCGATGCCGAAGCATAGAACCAGTCGTGGGTTTCCACCGCCGGCCGCTTGTCGCGCATGCTGAACACCACGAACTCGTGGGTGAGGGTGTCGGTGCCACAGGTAGCAACAACGGTGTGCCTGCCCGATGCCAAGCGGCTCGCCTGCAGTTGCACCGGCTTGTTGGCAGCGGCTGTGCGCTGGCGCTTCTCACCGTCGATGGTGTAGTTCACCACACCCTCGATGGGTTTTCCGGCATTGTTCAGGTAGTTGAAGGTGAGCGTGGCCACACTGTCGGCCTCCACCTGGTTGGGCATGGTCAGCGAGAAAGCGGTTGCGCGGTTGCTCAACGGCAGAGAGGTTTCGCCGTGGCGAGTCTCCCCTGCCCCGTCGGTAACGTCGGCGGTGATGCGGAAGTTGTAGTAGAACGATTCCCTTGCCTGCTCTTTCTCGCGGTTGGGAACAACCATGGGCACACGAATGGTGAAGCGCCCGTCGGCATCGGTGGTAGCGGTGTCGGCAACAAGTTCTTCGGCAGAAGCATCGGTGTGGTGCCACCACCAGAAAGAGGGACGGCGCACCACGCTGTATTTCACTTCGGCTTCACCCACGGGCACACCGGCAAAGCTGCGTGCCGTGCCCTTCACTTCCACCGTGTCGCCAACATGGTAGGCGGTTGTCACCTCGTCGAACTCCACCTGAAACGTGGGACGCTTATACTCTTCAACCGAGAACCTCACGCTGCCGACAAGCGAGCTCTCCACCGTGAACCTGCCGGTGAGCAAGTGGTCGGGCAGCACGAACTGGGCACTTGCCACGCCAAGCCGGTCGGTGGTCACTTGTTTCTGTGCCACCTCTTTGCCGTTCACGTCGCGCAGGCTCAGGGTGATGGTTTCGTTGGCAATCACGCTATGTTGGGTTTTATGTTCCACCTGCCATGCCACGAGCGATAGGTTCACGGTTTGTCCGGGCCGGTAGATGGCGCGGTCGGTATAGAGTGAGCACATGCGGCGGGTGCTCTCGTTATGGTAATAGCCATAGCTCACGTTCAGATAGCGTTCAGGGAAGGTGCGGTCGGTGGCCGTAGCCACATACACGCGGTTGGGTCTTGGGTTTCCGTAGGTGTAGAGCACTTCCCCTTCGGCATTGGTTGTGAGTTGGGTGACGTTGGCCGGTTTACCGTAGTAGCCGCCTGCCGAGAGCTTGATGGTTGCCCCGGGCACAGGCTGTCCGCTCTTCGCATCCACCACCACCAGACGCAACCGGTTGTTGGGCAGTGTTTCGTTGAGCACATAGAGGTTGCTCACATAGAGCAGGGCATACTGTGGTTTCATTCCCGGGGCATCGCCCTTCATCTCCACCAGATAAGCCCCAAGGGGCAGACCGCCGAGCTGGAACGTATCGCGCAGCACCTCCCAGGGTTGTTCTCCCGTGTAGCGATGTTCGGCCTTCAAGGGTGCGAAGTCTTTCACCACGCGCTGTTGCAGACGGGCGAGCTGTTTCTCGTCGCTCAGCTCATAACGGTCGTTACCTGCAATGTCTACTTTCCGCACGGTGATGGAAAGTCGCTGCAGGTTGCGCCGTTCGCTCACTTCCACCGTCACGGGCATCCCGGGCAGCAGCAGGTTGTTTGTTGCGTGGGCACTGAACATAGGCGCGATAATGTTTTCCCGTTCGTTGCGCAACCTGTTGAGCGATTTCAATGCAGGCCACCGCAGCAGCAACGAATCGATAAGCGCCAGGCGCTCGCCGGCGGGTTTCTGCTGGAACCGGCTGTATTGCTGAGGGTCTTCCACCCGGCAGGTGATGGCAGCTTCTTGGTTTCCCACACCTTGATAATAGGTGTAGAGGGTTTCGAAGGCCGCAGCCTCGAAGCCAATCACATGCAGCAGGTCGTGGCCGAAGATGTTGCTGTCGATGCCCCGCACCACTAACGGTTCATAGCCTTTCGACTGCTGTGCAGCGAGCAGAGCAGGATTGTTTAAGGAACGTTCGAAATACTGTCTGGAGCGTTCGGCATGGTTCTCTGCCAGCGAAGGATTGTCGCGGTAGATGCGCCCGAGCACACAGCAATAAACAGCCGAGAGCACCGGCTGCGACTCGCGCACTTCCTGTTCGGCACTTTGCAATCGTTCCACTGCCGGGAGCAAAGAGTCGGGTGCCACCTCAGCCTGCACCGACAGTCGGCGCAACTGTGCCTTCAGCAGCTGTCCGTAGTCGCCTTTGCGCTGAGCAAGCACCACCACACGGTCGAGAGCCTTCATCTCGGTTTGGGGCAGGTCTTTCGAGCGTGCCGTTTCCACCTGTTTCCACAGTTCGTTGTAGTTCTGTGCCATTGCCATTGTCACGGGAATTATCGATAGCGTCATCACGATGAAGACCGTCAGAAGCTTTTTCATTGCCATTGTTTTTTTTGTATTTCTATTTTCAACGTTTCTATCTCCAGCCTTTGTTGGTTAAAGGCTTCGAGTGCTCTCTGTTTCAAGTTCTGGTATGCTGTTTTCCATTGAGCAGTTTCCTCTTGCGCCACAGCCAGCTTGCTTTTGAGATCACGAACCACCTGTTCCATTTCTTCTATTTTGTCATCAATCTGTTTCCTGTAGCCGGTACGAGCCTGAAACATTCGTTCCTTGATTCCTCCTTCGGCCACAAAGCGTCTTTGCATAGACTCTACCAGCCTTTGCAGAAGAGAAATGGCTTGATGAATGAGTGTGATGCACAGGTTAGCAATCTCCTCATCAGTCATTTGTTGAATCTTCGAAGCATAAGTATTCTTGAGATTCTCGCTACGAGCATAAGTTCTCAATTGCTCGTATCGGGGATGTGAGCAGTTCCACTGTTGCAGATTTCTCACTCTCAGATAATCTTCATAATCATCGAGTAGCTCCTCTAAGCTTGCCTTGGCAACATTCGTGAGTTTAATTTCCGTCTCTGAGGATGTGGCTGCCGCCTGATTGCCCTCGGCAATGTTTTGTTTACCGCTTCTGGCCGCCTGCACCATCTGATCAACTGTGCGGTCTCCCCGCCCAAGAAATTGGCGGGTGAAGTAGAAGGTGATGTCATAGATCATCTCTGTCACCTGATAGGCTCTCAGATGGCGGTAGTGGCCATGCCGGGCAAGAAAAGTTGGAAGATTGTTCTGAGGTCTCTGAATTCTCTGAGAACTCTGAGAGCTCTGAAAACTCTGAGAACTCTGAGTACTCTGAGAACTCTGAAAACTCTGAGTACTCTGAGAACTCTGAAAACTCTGAGAACTCTGAAAACTCTGATTACTCTGATTACTCTGATTATTCTGATTGAACATAGTATCTTGTTTTTGTTTAATGAAACCCTCTTGGTGCAAAGTTACGATATTTTTCTTTATCGGCAATGCTTTTAATAAGAATATTATACAATGTCAAGCTTCATGAAAGCAACGAAAAGATTATAAATAATGTCACAATGGCATACCAATAGGTCATACTGTCAGCAAAGAACTAACTGGAACAATGTTTGAAGCATGGAGGGCATCAACAAAACTACAAAACAAGAAAGGAGACAACACCATGACATTAGACAAATTCACCATCAAGGCACAGGAGGCGGTGCAGCAGGCAGTGCAAACCGCACAGCGGGCCGGACAGCAGACCATTGAGCCGGTTCACCTGTTGCAGGGCATCCTGGAGAAAGGAGCCGACGTTACCAACTTCGTGTTCCAGAAGTTGGGCGTGAACAAACAACAGATTGAAACACTGGTGCAGAGCGAACTGCAACACCTGCCGCGCGTAAGTGGCGGCGAACCCTACTTCTCGAACACCTCGTCGCAGGTGCTTCAGCGGGCCATGGACACGGCACAGAAGATGGGCGACGAATATGTGAGCATAGAACCCATGTTGCTTGCCCTGCTTGGCGTGAACTCTACTGCCAGCCGCATTCTGAAGGATGCCGGATGCACAGAGGCCGACATGACAAAGGCCATACAACAACTGCGACAGGGACAGAAGGTGCAGTCGGTGAGCGGCGACGAGAACTTTCAGGCGCTTTCGAAATATGCGAAGAACCTGGTCGATGATGCCCGCAACGGAAAACTCGACCCCGTGATTGGACGTGACGACGAAATCAGGCGCGTGCTGCAAATCCTCTCCCGACGCACCAAGAACAACCCTATCCTCATAGGTGAACCGGGAACGGGTAAGACGGCCATCGTGGAAGGACTGGCTCAGCGTATCGTGCGGGGCGACGTGCCCGAGAACCTGAAAGACAAGCGACTCTACTCGCTCGACATGGGCGCACTGGTGGCCGGTGCCAAATACAAGGGCGAGTTCGAGGAACGACTCAAAGGGGTTATCAAGGAGGTGACACAGGCCGAAGGCAACATCATTCTCTTCATCGACGAGATTCACACCCTGGTGGGAGCCGGCGGCGGCGAAGGGGCTATGGATGCGGCCAACATCCTGAAACCGGCCCTTGCCCGTGGCGAACTGAGGGCCATCGGTGCCACCACGCTCAACGAATATCAGAAATACTTCGAAAAAGACAAGGCCCTGGAACGACGCTTCCAAACGGTGATGGTTGACGAACCCGACGAGCTGTCGGCCATCTCCATCCTGCGCGGACTGAAGGAACGCTACGAGAATCACCACAAAGTGCGTATACAGGACGATGCCTGCATAGCGGCCGTGAAGCTCTCGGAACGTTACATCTCTGACCGGTTCCTGCCCGACAAGGCCATCGACCTGATGGACGAGGCGGCTGCCAAACTGCGCATGGAACGTGACTCGGTGCCCGAGGAACTGGACGACATTACCCGACAGCTGAAACAGTTAGAGATTGAACGCGAGGCCATCAAACGCGAAAACGACGTGCCGAAGATTGAACAGTTAGACAAAGAGATTGCCGAACTGCGCGAACAGGAAACACAGTTCCGAGCCAAATGGGAGAGCGAGCGCGAACTGGTGAACCGCATACAACAGGACAAGCAGCAGATGGAACAGCTGCGCTACGAGGCTGAACGGGCCGAACGCGAAGGCAACTACCAGCGTGTGGCCGAAATTCGCTACGGACAGCTGCAGGCGCTGGAGAACGACATTGCCCAGATTCACGACAAACTGAAAACACAGGAGTCGGCTCGCATGGTGCGCGAAGAGGTAACAGCCGACGACATCGCCGAGGTGGTGAGCCGCTGGACGGGCATTCCCGTGAGCCGCATGATGCAGAGCGAAAAGGAGAAGCTGCTGCACCTGGAAGAGGAACTGCACCGCCGCGTGATTGGACAAGACGAGGCCATCAACGCTGTTGCAGATGCCGTTAGACGAAGCCGTGCCGGACTGCAAGACCCCAAGCGACCCATCGCCTCGTTCATATTCCTTGGAACCACCGGCGTGGGTAAGACGGAACTGGCCAAGGCACTGGCCGAATATCTCTTCAACGACGAATCGATGATGACGCGTATCGATATGTCGGAGTATCAGGAGAAACACACCGTGAGCCGACTCATCGGTGCACCTCCGGGATATGTGGGCTACGACGAGGGCGGACAGCTCACCGAAGCCGTGCGGCGCAAGCCTTACAGCGTAGTGCTCTTCGACGAGATTGAAAAGGCGCACCCCGATGTGTTCAACATCCTGCTGCAGGTGCTCGACGATGGCAGGCTCACCGATAACAAGGGGCGCACAGCCAACTTCAAGAACACCATCATCATCATGACGAGCAATGCCACGCGCGACCAGCTGCGCCTGACCATGCGACCGGAGTTCCTGAACCGTATCGACGACATCATCACCTTCCAGCAACTCTCGAAGGAACAAATCGCAGAGGTGGTGACACTGCAGATGAACAAGGTGAAGGACATGCTCGCCCAGCAAGACTTCCACTTGCAGTGGACCCCGCAGGCCATCAACTACCTGGCCGAGGCCGGCTACGACCCCGAGTTCGGTGCCCGTCCTGTGAAACGAGCCATACAGACCAATGTGCTCAACGAGCTTTCGAAGAAACTGCTCGCCGGCGAAGTGAGAAAAGACAAGCCCGTCATCATCGACGACTTCGGCGATGGGCTGGTGTTCCGCAACTAAAGCAGAAAGAAGAAAGCAGAAAGCAGAAAGCAGACGAGGGCGTGCCAATGAAATTTGGCACGCCCTCTGTCGTTTGTTTATAAAAAAAACATTACCTTTGCAAGCCGATAAACCAACAAAAAGCTCATAAACCAACAAAAACAACATGGAAGAGAAAGAACTGGCAGCAGGACTGCCCGAGAATGCATTCAGAGAGTTGAAAGAGGGTGAGGAGTATCGCCCGCTGATGGACCCGGCCCGCAACTACCCGGAAGTGAACGGGTGGTCGGTAACATGGGGCGTTGTGATGGCAATGCTGTTTTCGGCTGCCGCTGCCTACTTAGGCCTGAAGGTGGGCCAGGTGTTTGAGGCTGCCATTCCCATTGCCATCATTGCCGTGGGCGTGTCGACGGCTGCCAAACGGTCGCGGGCACTGGGCGAGAACGTGATTATACAGTCTATCGGTGCCTGTTCGGGTTCGGTGGTGGCCGGAGCCATATTCACGCTGCCCGCCATCTACATCCTACAGGCCAAGTATCCCGAGATGTCGGCATCGTTTGTGAATATCTTCATCTCGTCGCTCTTGGGCGGCATCATCGGCATTCTGTTTCTTATTCCCTTTCGCAAATACTTTGTGCAAGACATGCACGGCAAATACCCCTTCCCCGAGGCCACTGCCACCACGCAGGTGCTGGTGAGCGGCGAGAAAGGGGGCGACCAGGCCAAGCCGCTGCTGGTGGCCGGACTGGTGGGCGGACTCTATGACTTTGTGGTTGCCACCTTCGGCTGGTGGAACGAGAACTTCACCACCCGCGTGGTGGTGTGGGGACAGCAGCTTGCCGACCAAGCCAAACTGGTGTTCAAGGTGAACACGGGGGCGGCAGTGCTCGGTTTGGGCTACATCATCGGTTTCCGCTATGCACTCATCATCTGCTTGGGTTCGCTCGCCGTGTGGTGGCTCATTGTGCCGGGCATAGCACTGCTCTTTGGCGACCAGGTGCTGAACCTCTGGGACCCGAGCATCACCAAGACCGTTGGCGAGATGTCGCCCGAAGAGATTTTCCGTTCATACGGTAAGTCGATAGGCATCGGCGGCATTGCCATGGCGGGCATCATCGGCATCATCAAGTCGTGGGGTATCATCAAGAGTGCCGTGGGACTGGCTGCACAGGAGATGAAAGGCACCAAGACCGCCGAAGGCGATATGCCCCGCACAGCTCGCGACCTTTCGTTCCGCTTCATCGGCATGGCCTCGGTAGTAACAATTCTCTTGACATTCCTCTTCTTCTGGTTCGGAGTGATGGATGGCAACATGCTCTTCGCCTTGGTAGCCATTGTGTTGGTGGCGGTGATAGCATTCCTCTTCACCACGGTGGCTGCCAATGCCATTGCCATTGTGGGGTCGAACCCCGTGAGCGGCATGACCCTGATGACGCTTATCTTAGCCTCGGTGGTGATGGTGGGCGTAGGACTGAAAGGCACGAGCGGCATGCTGGCAGCCCTCATCATGGGTGGTGTGGTGTGCACGGCCCTTTCGGTGGCTGGTTCTTTCATCACCGACCTGAAGATTGGCTATTGGTTGGGCTCCACCCCGCGCAAACAAGAACAGTGGAAGTTCTTAGGTGTGCTGGTTTCGGCAGCCACGGTGGGCGGTGTGATGATGCTGCTCAACGAAACCTACGGCTTTGCCAGCGGACAGCTTGCCGCACCGCAGGCCAATGCCATGGCAGCCGTCATAGACCCGCTCATGAATGGTGTGGGAGCCCCCTGGCTGCTCTATGCCATCGGAGCCTTGCTTGCCATAGTGCTCACCTGGCTGAAGGTGCCCGCCCTGGCCTTTGCCCTGGGCATGTTCATTCCCATGGAGCTGAACATTCCCCTGCTGGTGGGCGGTGCCATCAACTGGTATGTGAAGGGGAGCGAGAAAGGAACACTCATTGCCAGCGGCTTCATTGCCGGCGGTGCCCTGATGGGTGTGGTGTCGGCACTGCTGCGCTTTGCAGGCTACAACCCCATCAATGAAGCGTGGTTAGAGAACCCCCTCTCGGAACTGGCGTCGCTTGCAGCCTACCTTTGCCTGATTGCCTACTTCGTGTGGACAACCAAGAAGTAATTTTTATTATCTTTGCACACACGAACCCTACACCCGCAAAAGAATGAGCGACATAGAGAAAAAGAAAATATTGGTGGTTGACGACGAGGAAGACCTTCGCGAGATTCTCTCCTTCAACCTCACGGCAGCCAACTACGAGGTTGACGAGGCGACTTCGGCCGAAGAAGCACTGCAACTCATCAACAATGCTGCAGCGAACGAATGCAACTACAGTCTGATGCTGCTCGACGTGATGATGGAGGGCATATCGGGCTTCGAACTGGCAGAACTGCTTGCCCACAGACCGAAGGGACAACACATTCCCATTATTTTTCTCACGGCCAAGGATGGAGAGGAGAACACCCTGCACGGATTTGCGGCCGGAGCCGACGACTACGTTACCAAGCCTTTCTCGGTGCGCGAGGTGGTGGCACGGGTGAAAGCGGTTATCAACCGCAGCGAGCAGCATGCCGCAAAACAAGAACAGACGCTCATATACCGCGGACTCTGCATCAGCCTCGACCGCATACAGGTGACGGTTGACGGAGAACCTACCCAACTCACCAAAACAGAGTTCGACCTGCTGCGCCTTCTGCTGGGCCGGCGGGGGGAGGTGCTCTCCCGTCAGCAACTGCTCAAAGAGGTGTGGCCAAGCAACGTGATTGTTACCGAAAGAACGGTTGACGTGAACATTACCCGACTGCGCAAGAAGCTGGGCCAATATGCTGGCTGCATCGTTTCAAGGCAGGGCTTCGGCTACATCTTTGAAACGCAAAACGAACCTAACAACCGCATGCCATGAAAAAACAACAACACCGACACCTCTCGGAAGGGCGCAAGATGTTTGCCATCGTGATGACCATCTTTGCTGTCTATGCCGCCATCTTCATTGCCTTCGAAGACTACGACCGCCGCTGGATTCAGCCCTTCGACGAGGTGAGCGACTGGCACTTGCTGGCTTTCTCACTGGTGGTGATGGCATTGCTCAGCCTCATCCTGCACCGCTATGCACGCCGCATGGACGAGCGCATCAGCCAGGAACAGGCCCTGAAAGAGAACCGCATGCGACGCGAACTCACACAAAACATTGCACACGAACTGAAAACACCCGTAGCAAGCATTCTGGGATATGCCGAAACCATGCTCGACAACCCCAACCTGCCGCCCGACACCTTACACCGCTTTATATTACGCACGCGGGCGCAGGCGCAAAGGCTATCAGCGCTGCTGCAAGACATTTCGCTGCTGAACCGCATGGACTATGCCGCCGACATGCTGGCACGAGAGCGCATAGACGTTTCGGTGATGGTGCAGGAAATAGTGCTGGAAACACAGCTGGCACTCGAACGCAGGCACATGACGGTGAGAAACTGTCTGCCCGAAAGCATCATCACCGAGGGCAACCCCATGCTCGTTTACAGCATCTTCCGAAACCTCTTCGACAACGCCATCAACTATGCAGGCGAAAACACCACCATCAACATCAGTGCCGATAACGAAGGGAAAAGGTGGAGATTTCAATTCGCCGACAACGGACAGGGCATTGCTCAAGAGCACCTTTCACGCATCTTTGAACGCTTCTACCGCATTGATAAAGGGCGCAGCCGACAGCTCGGAGGCACCGGACTGGGACTCGCCATCGTGAAAAACGCAGTGCTCATGCACGGGGGAAACATCAGCGCTCAACCCGCACCACACGGAGGGGTTGCCTTCACTTTCACCCTGCCAAATGTACAAAAAATATAAAATTGCATCTTTTACAAGCGCTATTTGATAGAAAATTACTATCTTTGCACCCTATATAGGTACGAAGAAGCTACTTCGCGCCCTCTATCATTATCGTAAAAAGATGAAAAGAAATGGGAAAAATCATTGCTTTAGCTAATCAGAAAGGCGGTGTGGGTAAAACTACCACCACCATCAATCTTGCGGCTTCACTGGCCACATTGGAAAAAACTGTGCTCTTGGTGGATGCCGACCCGCAGGCCAACGCATCAAGCGGACTGGGGGTGAACATTGAGGAGGTGGACTGCTCGCTCTATGAATGCATCATCGACAAAGCCGACGTGCGCGACGCCATCTACACAACAGATATTGAAGGACTCGATATCATTCCGAGTCACATCGACCTGGTGGGAGCGGAAATAGAAATGCTCAACCTCGAGAACAGAGAGAAAGTGATTAAACAGATGCTCGACCCCATCAGCAGCGAATACGACTACATCCTCATCGACTGCTCACCATCGCTGGGACTTATCACCGTGAACGCCCTGACAGCTGCCGACTCGGTAATCATTCCGGTGCAGTGTGAATATTTCGCACTGGAGGGCATCTCGAAACTGCTCAACACCATCAAAATCATCAAGAGCAAGCTGAACCCGAAACTCGAAATAGAGGGGTTCCTGCTCACCATGTACGACTCGCGCCTGCGACTGGCCAACCAAATCTACGACGAGGTGAAACGCCACTTCCAGGAACTGGTGTTCAAAACCGTTATTCAGCGAAACGTGAAACTTTCGGAAAGCCCCTCACACGGACTGCCCGTGATTCTCTACGATGCCGAATCGGCAGGTGCCAAAAACCACCTGGCACTCGCCAAGGAAATCATCTCGAAAGAGCGGTAGACGGCGCTGCGCTTCGCTAAATGAGAAATGGTGGGTTCTATTAATTCGCTTTGGCATATTTCTGAGCTATTTTGGCTTTTATTTTGTAAGTTGAAGATGGAGTGTAGCGGGCTACACGACTGATGAAACTTACAAAATAAAGACAAAAGAGCCAGAAAGATGACAAAAGGTTAATCACTCGCCAATGTAAAACAAAACCGTGGGAATTAACAGAACCCACCAAACGATAAACGATAATGGCCGTACATAAGAAATTTAACCGAAGCGTCCTCGGAAGAGGACTCGACCAGATTGAAGGCGGAAAGGGACTCGACGCCCTCATCGACACCACCGGCGTGAAAACGCAGGGGTCGTCGACCATCAACGAGATTCCCATCAACCAGATTGAAGCCAACCCCAACCAGCCACGCCGCGAATTTGACGAACAGGCACTGCAGGAGCTGGCTACCAGCATAGCACAGATTGGAATCATACAGCCCATCACTCTCCGACAGGTGAGCGAAGGGCACTACCAGATTATTGCGGGCGAACGCCGATGGAGAGCTTCGCAGATTGCCGGACTGGAAGCAGTGCCGGCCTACATACGCACCATCAGCGACGAGAACGTGATGGAAATGGCACTCGTTGAGAACATTCAGCGCGAAGACCTCAACGCCATTGAAATTGCTCTGGCCTACCAGCACCTGCTGGAGGGCAGCGGCATGACCCAGGAGAAGGTTTCTGAACGGGTGGGCAAAAGCCGAACCGCCATCACCAACTACCTGCGACTGCTGCGACTGCCGGCGCAGGTGCAGATGGCTCTGCAGAAAAAAGAGATTGATATGGGGCACGCTCGCGCCCTGCTCGCCGTTGACAGTCCGTCGCTGCAAATAAAACTCTTCAAAGAAACCCAGCGCAACGGCTATTCGGTGCGCAAAGTGGAAGAACTGGCACAGAAGCTGAAAAACGGTGAAAGCATTGAGATGGGCAAAAAGGTGGTGGCACCAAAAACACCACTGCCCGAACAATTCGACAGCATGAAGAACCGACTACAGGAAATCTTCAGCTCGAAGGTGCAGCTCTCATGCTCGCCAAAAGGAAAAGGCAAAATAAGCATACCCTTCGACAACGAAGAAGACCTTGCCCGCCTGATGGAACTCTTCAATAAACTGAACGAACAAACAGAAGCGTGAAAAAGTTCATCCTCAAAACCACTTGCCTGCTCGCTGCAATGGCATTCGCTGTAAACGGGAAAGCCAACACGCAGGTTGCCGACTCGCTGGAAAAGCAAGCCGTGGCAACGGTTGCGGATTCACTGAAACAGCATCAGGCCGCGGCCCATGCCCACTCGCCCGAACTGGCACCAACGGGGGGAGAACCGCTCTCGCCCGACGATATGCTCATGGCGGGAGAACAACGCATATCGGCCGACTCGCTGGCGCAAGCACTTGGGGCCGACTCGATAGCGCAAACGCTCGGGGCCGACTCGATAGTGGTAACGAAGAAAAGAAAAGAGAAACGCGACTGGAGTACCTGGAAACCCGACCCCAAAAGGGCCATGTGGCTGGCCATCGTTATTCCGGGGGCCGGACAAATCTACAACCGCAAATACTGGAAGCTGCCCATCATCTACGGCGGATTCATGGGATGTCTGTATGCGCTGAACTGGAACAACCAGATGTATCACGACTATGCACAGGCCTACCTCGACATCATGGACGACGACCCCAACACCCACAGCTACGACCAGTTCATGCACCTGGGCAACCAGATAACGGCCGCCAACCAAGACCGCTATAAAGACCTCTTCAAGAAACGCAAAGACCGCTACCGCCGATGGCGCGACCTGAGCGTGTTCGTGATGATTGGCATCTATGCCTTCTCGGTAATCGATGCGTATGTGGATGCATCGCTCTCGGAATTCGACATATCGAAAGACCTGAGCATGAAGCTCTCGCCAACCATGCTCAACAACCAAAGCAGCCGCAACCCGCTCCGCTCGTCGGCACTGGGTCTGCAATGCAGCTTGAACTTCTAACAAAGCCCCCCGCACCCTCACACCCCCCACCCCCTAACCCTTTAAAACAAGAAAGAAAAATGAAGAAAATATTATTGGCCGCAGCCCTGTTCTATTGTCCATGCGTGACACATGCACAAATAGAAGAAGATTACGACGACGAAGAAGAAACAACCGTTGTTGTTGAAGATGACGACGAAGAGGACTCCGTTGTTGTGAACAACGAAGAGGGCGATGAGGAAGATATTGAACTGCCCGACGGCATGAACGACGCCGATGTAGACAGTCTGATGATGCTCTACAGCACCAAAACATACCTGCAGGTCGACAACAACTGCGACCTGCCCAACATCAACCCCATATACGAAAAAGAGGAATACATTGAACGACTGCGCCGAATGCCCACCGTCATGGAAATGCCCTACAACGATGTGGTGATGAAATACATTGACCGATACAGCGGACGACTGCGCCGGACGGTGAGCATCATGCTCGGAGCACAGAACTTCTACATGCCCATCTTCGAACAGGCTCTGGAAAGCTATGGCGTGCCATTGGAACTGAAATACCTGCCGGTGATTGAATCGGCACTCAACCCCAACGCCGTGTCGAGAGTGGGAGCTACCGGACTGTGGCAGTTTATGCTCACCACCGGAAAACAATACGGACTGGAGGTGAACTCGCTCGTTGACGAACGGCGCGATCCCGTACTGGCGTCATACGCCGCAGCACACTACCTGAAAGACCTCTACCGCATATTCGGCGACTGGAGCCTGGTGATTGCCGCCTACAACTGCGGACCGGAGAACATCAACAAGGCCATTCACCGCGCGGGGGGCGAAAAAGACTACTGGCAAATTTATCCCTACCTGCCCAGGGAAACACGCGGGTATGTGCCGGCCTTCATCGCAGCCAACTACATCATGAACTACTACTGCGAGCATAACATCTGCCCCATGCTCACCAACCTGCCGGCCAAAACCGACACCATTGTGGTGAACCAAGATGTGCACTTCAACCAAATAGCTGGCGTGATTGGCATCTCAACAGAACAACTGAAAGAACTGAACCCGCAATACCGACGCAACATCGTGAACGGCAATAACAAGCCTTCGGCCATTCGACTGCCCATGGAATATGTGAATGCCTTCATCGATAACCAAGACTCTATTTTTGCCTACCAAGCCGACCAGCTGCTCACCAAACGACAGGAGGTGGAGGTGAACGAACCGGCTCCCACCGTGAGAAAGACGTCGGTGAGAAAAAGAGGCCGCTCAAGGGCACGCGGCGGCAGAAACGTGACCATACGCAAGGGCGACTCGCTCTCTGAAATTGCAAGAAGAAACCATACAACCGTTGCCAAACTGCGCCGACTGAACGGAATCAGGGGCAACAACATACGCGCCGGAAAGAAAATTAGAGTAAAATAAAGACTCTTGCTAAAAAACAAAAAAGGGAATTAACAGAACCCACCAGAAGTAAAACCCCCAAACCCCTACTTACTATGGACGACCTTGAATTGAAAGCGAAGGCTCGCGAAGAAGCCGACGACAAAATGATTAACGATGCTTTCCAACAACTGATGGAAAGTTACACCAACTCGCCCCACCGACAAAAGGTGGACATCATTAACACGGCCTTCAACTTTGCACGGCAGGCTCACAAGGGCGTGCGCCGACTCTCGGGCGAACCATACATCATGCACCCCATCAGCGTGGCACTCATCGCCAGCAAAGAAATGGGACTGGGCTCAACGAGCATCTGCGCCGCACTGCTGCACGACGTGGTGGAAGACACGGAATACACGGTGGAGGACATTGAAAACATCTTCGGACCCAAGATTGCACAAATCGTTGACGGACTCACCAAAATCAGTGGCGGCATCTTCGGCGACAAGGCTTCGGCGCAGGCCGAGAACTTTAAAAAGCTGCTGCTCACCATGAGCGACGACATCAGGGTAATCCTCATCAAAATTTGCGACCGACTGCACAACATGCGCACGCTCGATTCGCAACCGGCCAACAAGAAATATAAAATTGCAGGCGAAACGCTCTACATCTATGCACCACTGGCCAACAGGCTGGGGCTCTATAAGATTAAAACCGAACTGGAGAACCTGAGCTTCCGCTTCGAACACCCCGAAGAGTATGAGAAGATTGTGCAGAAGCTGAACCTCACACGCGAAGAGCGAGACCAGCTCTTCGACCAGTTTACAAAGCCCATCCGCGAACGGCTCGACCAAAAGGGATTCAAATACACCATCAAGGCACGCGTGAAAACACCTTATTCTATATGGAACAAGATGCAAAACAAACATGTGGCCTTCGAAGACATCTACGACATACTGGCTGTGCGCATCATCTTCGAACCGGAAAGCAAAAACCCGGAAGACGAAATAGACGAGTGCTTCCAAATATACAACTCGCTGCGCAAAATCTATAGGTCGCATCCCGACCGCTTCCGCGACTGGATTAACACACCCAAGGCCAACGGCTATCAGGCACTGCACGTTACACTCATGTCGGCACAGGGCAACTGGATTGAGGTGCAGATTCGCAGCACACGCATGGACGAGGTGGCCGAACAGGGCTTTGCCGCACACTGGAAATATAAAGATGGCGACGACGAAATTAAAGAAGAAGGCGAACTGAGCAACTGGCTGCGAACCATCAAGGAAATTCTCGACGACCCGCAACCCGATGCCATGGACTTCCTCGACACCATCAAACTGAACCTCTTTGCCAACGAAATCTTCGTGTTCACACCAAAGGGCGAAATTAAAACCATGCCCGCGGGATGCACGGCGCTCGACTTTGCTTTCTCTATTCACACCTTCTTGGGAAGCCACTGCATAGGTGCCAAGGTGAACCACAAACTGGTGCCGCTGAACCATGTGCTCAACAGTGGCGACCAGGTGGAAATTATCACCAGCAAGGCACAGCATGTGGCACCGGAATGGGTGGACTTCGTGACCACGGCCAAGGCAAAAGGAAAGGTGCTGGCTGCTCTGAGGCGCAACAACCGAGAGGTGCAGAAGAAGGGAGAAGAGATTCTGCAACAGTGGATTAACGACAACGGCCTGGAGCTGACCACACCCGTGCTGAACCGACTGTGCGAGATTCACGAGATTCAACGGCCCGAGAACTTCTTCCTATCGCTGGGCGAGGGCAACATCACTCTGGGGGCCAATGACCTGAGCGAACTGTATGGAAAGAAAAAGAAAAAGTCGAAAGGATGGAAACGCTATGTGCCCTTCATCAAAAGCAAGAACGAAGACTCGGAAGAGAAAACCATTCAGCTGCGCGACGACCTGCTAACCGTTACCAAGGAATTTAACAAGAAAATTCCGTGCGTGATTACCGAGGAAACCATGCCCATGTACATCTTCCCCGACTGCTGTCACCCCATACCGGGCGACGACATACTGGGATTCATCGACGACAACAACCATGTGGAAATTCACATGAGGGCCTGTCCGGTGGCCGACCGCTTGAAGTCGAGCTTCGGTAACCGCATTCTCGATGCCAAGTGGGAGATGCACAAAATGAAATACTTCGATACCACCATCGAAATTCATGGCATAGACCGCAAGGGCATGCTGCGCGACCTGGCCGACGTCATCTCTGACCAGTTCAGCATCAACATCCGCAAAATAACCGTGAGCGCCACCGACGGAGTGTTCGAAGGCAGAATAGAACTGGGCGTTCACGACCGCGAAGAACTGGAAACGCTCATCAACCAGCTCAAGAAAATAGACGACATGCAGGAAGCCGTGCAGGTGTGAGGGCGCGTAGCGCTAAAGGCGCTGCGCTAAATGATAAATGATAAATGATAAATGATAAATGATAAATAAATTCACGTGAGAGCGTCGAGCTGCTTCTTGATGGCACGCAGCTCGTCGCTCACCTGCGACAGCGTGCTCAGCACATCGGCACTGCGGTCGGCACCGGCTCGGTTCTCGTTCAAATACTTACGAGCGGCCGACAACTTGAAACCACGCTTCTTCACCAACGTGTAGATAACGTTTATCTGCTCTATGTCCTTCTCGCTGTACTGACGGATGTTGTTCGTCGAAGAAGTCTTCGGCCGCAAATGGGGAAACTCCTTCTCCCAATAGCGCAAAAGACTCTCGCTAACTCCAAAACGGGCGGCCACTTCCTTGATGGAATAGTATTTCTTCAGATTCTTATCTACATTCAGTGCCATAATACTTTGTTTATTTTGCCCACAAAGGTAAGAAATAATTCTTAATTTCTTAACTTATCTCACAACTTTTACATAACTTTTCCGTACCTTTGCAGCCAAATTATAAAAAAAGCAAATACACAAAGGTAAATAACAATGATGACAGCTAAGGAAATCCGCGACTCGTTCAAGCAGTTCTTCGAGTCGAAAGGACATGCCATCGTGCCCTCGGCACCGATGGTGATTAAAGACGACCCCACACTCATGTTCACTAATGCGGGTATGAACCAGTGGAAGGATATCATCCTGGGTACCCGCGACCCGGAACCGCGCCGCAGGGCCGACACACAGAAGTGCCTGCGCGTGAGCGGAAAGCACAACGACCTGGAAGAGGTGGGGCACGACACCTACCACCACACCATGTTTGAAATGCTGGGCAACTGGTCGTTTGGCGACTACTTCAAAGAGGGGGCCATCGACATGGCATGGGAATATCTGGTTGACGTGCTCAAACTGAACCCCGAAGACCTTTATGTGACCGTGTTCGAGGGTGACCCCGCCGAGGGACTGGAACGCGACGACGAAGCGGCTTCGTTTTGGCTGAAGCATGTGCCGGCCGACCATATCATCAACGGCAACAAACACGATAACTTCTGGGAAATGGGCGACACGGGACCCTGCGGACCGTGCTCGGAAATTCATGTTGACAGTAGGCCGGCCGAAGAGAAGGCAAAGGGACTGCCCGGGCGCGAGCTGGTGAACAAAGACGACCCACAGGTGATTGAAATATGGAACATCGTGTTCATGCAATATAACCGCAAAGCCGACGGCTCACTCGAAAAGCTGGGCATGAAGGTGATTGACACGGGCATGGGATTCGAACGACTGGTGCGCATGTTGCAAGGAAAGCACTCGAACTACGATACCGACATCTTCCAGCCTATCATCCGCGAAGAGGAACGCATCACCGCACTGAAATATGGTACCGACGAACCTACCGACGTGGCCATGCGCGTGTGTGCCGACCACCTGAGGGCCGTGGCGTTCTCGATTGCCGACGGACAGCTGCCCTCTAACGCCAAGGCGGGCTATGTGATCCGTCGCATCCTGCGCCGTGCCGTGCGCTATGCCTACACCTTCTTAGGACAGCGGGAGGCTTTCCTCTATCGGCTGCTGCCGGTGCTCATCGGCGAAATGGGCGACGCCTTCCCCGAACTGCCGGCTCAGCAGGAACTGATTGCTCGCGTGATGAAGGAAGAGGAAGACTCGTTCCTGCGCACACTGGAAAGGGGCATCAACCTGCTGAACAACGAAATGGAAACACTGAAGGCCAACGGCAAAAAGGTGCTCGACGGAACATCGGCCTTCCGACTCTTCGATACCTACGGATTCCCGCTCGACCTGACGGAGCTGATCTGTCGCGAAAACGGATACACCGTCGACGAAGAGCAATTCCAGACCGAAATGCAGAAACAGAAAGAACGCGCCCGCAATGCCGCACAGGTGGAGAACGGCGACTGGATGGAACTGCAGCCAGGCGAACAGCAGTTCGTGGGCTACGACAACACCGAACATACTTGCCACATCTTGCGCTACCGACAAGTGAAACAGAAGAAGGGAGCGTTCTATGAACTGGTGCTCGACTACACCCCGTTCTACGGAGAGATGGGCGGACAGGTGGGCGACCAGGGTGTGCTGGTTTCGGAACACGAAACGGTGACCATCGTCGATACCAAACGCGAAAACAACCAGAGCATACACATCGTGAAACAGCTGCCACAGCACCTCGACGCTGAGTTCATGGCCTGCGTAGACACCGACAAGCGCAATGCCAGTGCTGCCAACCACACGGCTACTCACCTGCTCGACTATGCTCTGAAACAGGTGCTCGGAGACCATGTGGAACAGAAGGGTTCGTTTGTGTCGCCCGACACGCTGCGCTTCGACTTCTCACACTTCCAGAAGGTTACCGACGAGGAGCTGCGACAGGTGGAACGACTGGTGAACAGCATGATCCGGGAGGATATTCCCCTCGACGAACATCGCGACACTCCCTTGGAGGAAGCACGAAAGATGGGGGCCATCGCACTCTTCGGCGAGAAATATGGCGACAAGGTGCGCGTGGTGCGCTTCGGACCGTCGTGCGAGTTCTGCGGTGGCATACATGCCAGCAGCACAGGGCGCATCGGCATGTTCAAAATCATCTCGGAGAGCAGCGTGGCTGCCGGCATCCGCCGCATAGAGGCCATGACAGCACAGAACTGCGAAGAGGCCATGTACCTGATGGAAGACAACATGCGGGCACTGAAGGCTCTGTTCAACAATGCCAAAGACCTGCAGGGGGTGCTGAAGAAATACATCGAGGAACACGACTCCATGAAGAAAGAGATTGAACAGTTCCAGGCGCAGGCAGTGGAACGTGCCAAGGAGATGCTGGTGGAGCGTGCACAGCTGGTGAACGGTGTGCATGTGGTGAAGGCGGTGCTGCCCTTGGAGGCTGCACAGGCCAAAGACCTGGTGTTCAAGATTCGTGAGGCTATGCCCCAGCAGCTGCTCTGCGTGATTGGCACCACAGCCCACGACAAACCCCTGCTGAGCGTGATGATCAGCGACGACATGGTGAAAGACCACGGCTTGAACGCCGGACAGATGGTGCGCGAAGCTGCCAAGCTCATCCAGGGCGGCGGTGGCGGACAGCCCCACTATGCATCGGCAGGCGGCAAAAACCTCGACGGACTCTCAGCAGCAGTAGACAAAGTGGTGGAACTGGCCGACCTGTAGGCCGTTGACATACCAACGTCTTTATTTTAGACATAGTAACATACTAACGTCTTTTTTAGACATAGTAACATACTAACTATCTTTTAAAGACATAATAACATACGAACAAAAAAAAAGCCCCGCACCTCAATACATGAAGTGCGGGGCTTCTTATAAATGAAGGTAATCACTTAATCACAACCTTGAGCTAAAGCTCGAAATCGTTCACGTTCGGTTGAGCATGAACAAGTTCATGCTCAACACTCACTTAATCACGATTTTGCGGCCACCCACAATATAGAGTCCGCGCTGCGGATTCTCCACGCGGCGACCCTGTAGGTCGAACATCTGCTTATCATTTATCATTTCTGATTGATCATTTAGGTGCTTTGCACCGCTGATGCCCGTGAGCTCGTCGTCGTTCCACTTGATAGAGAAGCCACGAGAACCTGCTGTAGTAACAACACTTGCGGGCAAATAGGCACGGTTGGCAGACAAAGTATATTTGCCTGACTCTGCCACTGTCTCTATAGCGGAATGATAGAAGCCTAATGCTCCACCAAGCATGCCGAGGAAATAATCAGTTGTGCAATCATTATCTTCACTATCCTTTGCATTAAGAGCAAAGTCGGTGTTGACATAGACACCCGACAAAGCTGATGTTCCACTGATGGCACTGAAGGCATCACTGGTGTTAATGGTCAGCGTAGCCGATGTAGCACTGGTGCTGGATCCTTTCAGGATGACTGGTGTGCCAGCGGGAATCTTGTTGTCAGCAAGAGCCGTGGGACGGACATAGCCTTCATACACATTAGTTGTCACAACAGCATTGGCGGTTACGTCGCTTCCGCTGACGGTGGCGTCAAACGGCAGGTAAGTCGTTGCGTAGGTGTTGTCGCCAATGGCAGTGAGGGGCAAAGTAATAGAAGTGGGTGCATCCTCGACAATCCAATATGATTGGGGGTCAGTGCTTATACCACGTGCAGGAAAGTTGATGACATTGCTGCCAGAAGCAGCCAGATAGCCATAAGCACCATTGTTTTTGCCATCATAGAAGGCTACTTTGTTTGCTGTTCCTATGACAGGTGTGTATGCCAAAGCAGATGCGCTTCTAACAACATTTTCCTGAGAACCAGCCGTGTGTATATACATTCCCTGAGACTCAATGTAGTACGTTCCGTCGTTGTTCTTGGTCAGGCGTACAATGGAAGAGGGTGCATCGTCGGTCGCACTTAATCCGACTGAAGCTGTAGTATTTAAGTATGTGCCCGTATTATTGTTCTTCAACAGATAGTAGCCCGTTGCAGGATAAACGATGTTGTCTGTGTTGGTGACAATAGCATATAGGGCATCATAGGTGTCTTTGTCACAAGTTTCCTTTGCCGCAGTCCATGTGCTGGAATTTGCCGTATAGACATCATCTTTCAGTGAGAAATATTCGCCATGAGTGTCAAAGTATGGTGAAATGTATGTTGCTACATCAGTGGCGTATTCCAACGAATAGGTCTCAACCGTAAATGTTGAACCGTTATCGGTAGCACCGTAAGAACTATTCCAATATGCAATGTTACCCCCTGATGCGTTCATGTAGTTGTTGGCACCGCTATGAACAGTAAAATATTCAATATCTTTATTCGAATTTCGGGCTACAATCCATGAGGTTTCTGTCGAAGTCATTTTGGGGTTCGACCCTGTGTTCTGCATATATTTTCCGTCACCGGCTGCCTTATTGATAATCTTCGTTCCGTAAGGTGTACCAATGAATGCCCACAAACCATTGTCTGTTGTTGGCTTCGTTGTTGAAATGGGGCATGCCGTGTCGTCAGCCGTATAAGAGGCATAGTTACCATTCAGTTTCCAATAATACCAGGTGGCATTTTCATAATCTGTAGAGTATTCAAACGGAAAACCGTCTTTTAGTGTGGCATTGTAGTTAACAACATTATTCACAGAGGAAACGGTAGAAACATCTGGGTCTCCGTAGTCGCAATAATTGTTTTGCAGACTTGCAGGCAATGAGGCTGCGGTTCCAGACAATTGATTCACAGACCCTGTTGCCACAGTGTTACCACCCATCTTGACGTTATATGTAATGGAAATCGGAGATTCTAACTGCCATACATAATGCTTTTCATCAAGGGTGACAGCATAGTCAGCTTCAGGTATTCCATCGCTGACTCCACCATTAGTTCCGTCGGTATTGACTGTCCAACATGCATTAGGCTGCCAGTCTCCACCAGGTTCTGCATTGGTGGCTCTAACAGCGTATTTCCCATCCTTCAAATAGAACACTTGGGCATCCCAGTCTTGACGGGTGCTACTATTACTTCTATGGATATTTGCGTCTCTTGTAGCCATATTTGGGTTTGAAAATGCGACACCGTTGCATTTAACAAACCAGGCGTATCCAGCAAGAGTGTATTGAGTTGAAGTTGTTGCGGTAAAAGTGAATGCACCCGCACTTGATTCCGAGTCTGTCAAGGTACCTGAAGATGTCAAATAGTATTTCGTGCTTCCCTCTTCGCTTCCGTTGTTATAGGTGTATATTCTATAAGTATAGCCTGAAGTGATGGCAGCCTTTGCAGCTATAAGTTCAGGATCAATCTGTTCTACCTCTATTGTAAAAGAAGCTATTTTAATTCCTTTATTTGGTGTACTTTGGTTGAAACTTGTGCTTGTAACTTTCAATCCCGACACTGTAAGAGTATTTTCAACGCCAGCTTCAAATGTTGTTGCACTGCCACCAGCGGCAGGTGTTAAGGTCTGGTTTCCCTCATTTGATGTACCTTTTAGTGTATATCCTGTGATGTAATATCCGGTGGCAACACTGATTGTGTAAGTACATTCAGAAGCACCAGAATATATTGCGCCATCTGAAACTTGAATATTATTCGCACCAACACTAATAGTTACTTTGGGGCTTGCTGTAGATTCCCACCTACTTGCCCACAAACCATTACCAGAAACAGCAGTATATGTGCCCGTCGATGTGCTATAAGTAATGGTTATTGCCCACGTCCCCATGCAAACGAGCATGAGGAAAGATAGTATTGTAGTAATTCTTTTCATAAATTGTCTGATTTTTTTCTTTTTTTACTTTTTAACCTTTTTAATTTTATACTTTTAGAAAAGGTTAGTCATCCCATACTGAGCGGGTCGAAATGGCTCCGCCATCATCATAGTTGTCGTCACCACGAGAGAGACCGATAGCATTTGAAGAATAAGTCGTTGTTACGGACTGATTATAGACATTAATCGACCCATCCATCAGCTGCAACCCATCCATGGGTGCAACCGCACACAAAGGTTTCAGATAGTTTTTCTTCATAAAAATTGAATGTTTAAGTTATTAAATATATTAGTTAATGTCGAAAAAGAACAGGGGGCTGTAAACACCTATTGCCCCCATATAGTAGTAGTTGGCACAAAAGTAAAGACTTTTCCGCTAACAGCAAAATAAAAACAGTTAATTTTGTTTAAAGACATCATAACCACGAAGACATACCAACAGAATAAAAGACATAATAACATACTAACATAACATAAGTCCCATCTTTTATTCTGTTACTATGTCTAACCTGCATTATTCATCGAATGCCCCCAGCGCATGGTTCCCAGCGCGTAGTCCCCTCCTTTCATAAAGGAGGGGTTAGGGGTGGTTCGTGTAACTTTTCCCAGTGAACAGTGAATAGTTTTGATTACACGAAC
>CACXFT010000084.1 GCA_902767045.1 uncultured Prevotellaceae bacterium
GGAATGAGCCCGGTGCAATACCGAGCTCAATACCTTAGGGAATAATTAACGTGTTTAACGTCCAACTTCTTGGGGGCACTTCAATTTTGACACACCCTCCCGTTTTTTTATAAACGCCAACAACCTTGAAAAAGAAAAACGCCAAATGTTTTGGCAAACGGAATCTTTTCTGTATCTTTGCCGCATATTTTAAATACAAAGAATCCTAAACAACTAATAAATTGCAATTTATGAAAAAACTGAACACCTTATTACTAACCTGCGCCGCATTGTGCCTTCCACTGAACATGATGGCAGGCGACGTAATCGTTACTACGCAGAAAGCCATTGGCGACCCGTTCACCATTGCGGCAGATGCCGACATCAACATCACCCTGAAATGGGGCAACGGAACCGAAGAACAGTTCGCCTCTGACGGACAGCCGGCAACCTTCACCGTGAAGGATGCTTCGCTCACACTCTCTACCGAGAGCGACCTCACACGTCTCTACATGCCGGAAGACGGCATCACCGAACTGAACCTCGAGGGGGTGAAGGGCACACTGAAAAAGCTCTACTGCCCAAACAATGAACTCACCACGCTCGACCTCTCTAATCTCAGCAAGCTCACCGACGTTGACGTGCAGGAAAACCAGCTCAGCACACTGAAATTTGCCATGAACGTGACGGGACTGGAAAACCTGAACTGTGCCGGCAACCAACTCACCAAGCTCAACTACATACTCTCGGCTGCCATGAAAAACTTGGTGATTGCCAACAACCAGATTGAGACAATTCCTTTTATTACATCGCTCTCAGTCATCAATTCTCTTTTCGCACAAAACAACAAACTGGCTTCACTGAAACTGAACAGTGCCAAGAAACTGAAAAACCTGGTGGCCGACGACAACCAACTGACAGAACTCGACCTGACCAAGCTGACAGGGCTGCGGGAACTGTGGATTGCCAACAACCAGATTGACACGCTCGACTTCAGCAGCTCGCTGGAACTGATAACAGTGGCGGCTCCCAACAACAAACTCTCGGGACTGAAATGGAAAAGCACCAGTGCCGCCAGCAGCTATCTGGCACTCAAGAACTTTGATGTGAGCAACAACGACCTCTGCTTCAACAGTTTCCCAACCATCAACACAAAGAACCGTCCCATCAATGCGGTGCTCACACCGCAACGCCCCTTCTTCCTGGTTGAAACCACCAACACCAACACGGCCATCAACCTGAACCAATATATAAGGAACGGATGGGGATCCAATGTGCGCTTCACCGTGAAAGCATACGAAGGCGACGGCACTCCGCTGGTGGAGAATACCGACTTCACCCAAGCCAGAAACATCAACTTCTTAACACCACATACCGACGCCTATATCGGACTCGTTTCCGAGGCTTACTATCCGGGCGTTGAAATATTCTCGCAGCACTTCTCTGTGGCCGACCCCAACGCCATCAGCCTGACTAAAGCCGATGCTGCCAACAACAAACACGAGCTGTATACCCTTTCGGGGGTGAGGGTAGACAGCAAACAACTCTCGAAAGGCGTTTATGTGATTAACGGAAAGAAAGTGATTATCAAATAACAAAAAAACATAGCATTATGAAACTTAACAACATATTTTCAACTATTTTCGCATTGGCACTCTGGGCAACAGTCGCACAGGGGCAAACCCTGAAGATGAACGGCATGAACGGAGAACCTTACATTGTGCCTGCCGCCGACACCGTGAGCCTGGGCTACAACAGCGACTTCATCACCATTCCCGTGGCTGCCAACTGCGAATACAATGTGGCTGCCGACGACAGCTGGATTACCCCGAAGAAAGAGAACAACGGCAACCTGACTATTTTCAGTGCTTATAACTTCGATGCCGAACAGCGCATCGGCACAGCCACCATCACATCGGCCGACGGGTCCTACACGCGAACAATTGCCGTGAAACAGGGTGGATATGCCATCGGC
Organism: uncultured Prevotellaceae bacterium; assembly: GCA_902767045.1. Classification (GTDB taxonomy): domain Bacteria; phylum Bacteroidota; class Bacteroidia; order Bacteroidales; family Bacteroidaceae; genus Prevotella. Next base: position 1,955 of record CACXFT010000084.1, read on the forward strand.
AACATCAGTTCCGACGTAAAACTCACCGTGAGCTCAGCATCCGATACCAACCACCAAAACGGATATGCGGCCTCGGCCTCAATTGACGGAAATGTGAGTACCTTCTACCATTCCAATTGGAGTGGAGGCGGATTCCCCATCACACTCACCTACACCCTGGCAACAGCTTCGCATGTAGACTACATGGTGTACACACCACGACAGGATGGCAATGCCAACGGCAACTTCCAGAGCATTACAGTGGAATATGCACTGAACTCGGCTCCCAGCACTTGGGTGAAACTGAAAGACATTGATCTTGGAGGAAGCAGTGCGGCCACCAGCATCGCATTTGGCGAAGAGGGTATAGATGATGTGAAAAATGTGCGCGTAATCGTGAAAAGCGGTGCAAACAACTTCGCTGCCTGTGCCGAGATGGAGTTCTTCCAGAAAGACCGCACACTCGAAAACGAACTACAACAATATTTTGCCGATGACTTGTATACCCAGCTGAAAGATGGCGTGACCATGGCCAGCCTCGCCAACATCAAAACACCGCTCGTGAAGAAGTTCGTCTACACCTTGCTGCAAGGCGATTACGACACAAAGTATCGTCTGGCCTCATACGAGCCCTTCCGCCCCATCGCCGACCTACGCAACGAGCTGAAAAACGCTCACACCTATTGTAACCACGAAAACCCCACTGGCATCACCTTCAAACAGGGCGAGAGCGTGGTAGTTATCGTGAAGGGACTGGAAGAAGACCCGCTTTCATTGCAGATTCGCAACTTCGGTCCCGAGGTGTTTGCCACCAGCACCTACACGCTGCGCAACGGCATCAACGTGATTAAAACACAAAACAAGGGTAACGGCTACATCAACTACTACACCCCCAACTACAAAACTGCTCCCAACGTAACCATTCACATCTTCAACGGAACAGTGAACGGATTCTTCGACCTGATGGCAGGTGACACCAATGCCGACTGGGCCCGCATGCTGAACAATGCACCCGGCGACTGCTTCGACTTCAAGGGACAGTACATCATTGGCACCTTCCCCGTAGCCACGCTGAAGCAGAACACGCCCAACAATGGTGTGAAGCTCACCACCGACTACGACAACATTGTGCGCGTTGAACGCGAGGTGATGGGACTCTTCAAATACGGCCGCAGCCCCAAGAACCACCAGACGGTGATTACCGTGGCCACCAGCGGTGGTCTCTATCATGCCAGCAACGATGGTTTCTGCGTGCCGGTGAACGCGCTCTCCGGGCCGTCAACCGCAGCCACATTCGAATTCTGGGGACCTGCCCACGAACTGGGGCACAACAACCAAACGCAGGGCTTCGTTTACACGGGTCTCACCGAGGTAACAAACAACATTCATTCGGCTTGGTGCCAGCATCGCCTGCAGGGTGGCTATCACCGTCTGGAAGATGAGAGCTGGGGCGGTCCGCGCGGCGAACGCATCGAAGCCTACCTTGAACACGGCATACGCATGGGCAAGCTCTGGCAACTGCAGCCCGGTCCCGACAGCTACAACTCTACTTTCAGTGAAAGAAGTGTGAACGATGCCGACGAAAACGGCAATGCCCTGCCTGCGGTGACCACCACCGAATATAACCACGACGTGTTTGTGAAGCTGGTGCCCCTGTGGCAACTCTTGCTCTACACCGAAAAGGATGCCTGCGGCTACAGTCCTGATGCATACGCCAAGCTGTTCGAAGGACTGCGCACCTACACCGGCAACGAGAACTCTACCAACGGCAAACAGCAAATCAAGTTCATGCGCACCTTCTGCGATTCAACCCAAATTAACTTCCTGCCCTTCTTCGAGAAAGCAGGTCTGCTCAAACCCGCTCACTTCTACCAGAGCGACTATTCGAGCGGATGGATTGTAATCAGTCAGGCCATGGTCGATAACCTGAAACAGTATATCGAAGCCAAAAACTACCCCACCGCACCTGAAGGCCTGCACTGGCTCACCGCCTACAACATGGACCGTTTCCGCAACAAGGTGGCACTCACCGAAGGCACCCTGAACGCAGGCTGCACACAGTCGGGGAACTACATCCGGGTAGACAACGGCGTGTGGCCGGGAGCCGTGGGCTACGAAACCTACAATGCTAACGGCGAACACATCGCCAACACCGTGTTTGGCTACAACGGCGGAACCTCTACAGACAACTATACCTTCGTGAAGTGGCCCAGCGGTGCCAGCTACATCATGGCTGTTGGCTACGATGGCACCAAGGTGAAGATTTACCAGAAATAGCATTGCATAACACGAAAAAGCAAGAACACGAGAGCATCCAACCCCATGCACTTCTCGGTTCTTGCTTTTTCTTTTGTCCCCCAACAACAATGTAACCACACCTTATTATATAATATACATCTCTGCTTCAAACATAAACAACAAACACAAAAACAGCATGGAAACTCAAGTACTTCAAGAAGTAGCCCCCTTAGGCGAGCAAGACTTCTTGTATGTGGCCGACCGTCACAAGCAATCATTCGACTATCCCATCCACTGCCACGACGTGATGGAATTGAATTTCATTGCAGGCGGAGCTGGAGCCAGACGCATCGTGGGCGATTCGAGCGAGATGATTGGCGACCTCGACCTGGTGCTCATCACCAGCAGCAACCTTGAACATGTGTGGGAGCAACACCAGTGCAAGAGCACCGACATTCACGAGATTACCGTGCAGTTCTATATCCCTTTTGAAAAACAGGAGATGCCATTCCGCACCAATCCCTACAAATCTATCTATAAGATGATGCAACGGGCCAAGCGCGGACTGGCTTTCCCGATGGAAGCATCGCTCACGGTTTATCACCTGCTCAAAAAGCTTTCACGCAACAACAGCAGCTTTCATGCTGCACAGCTGTTTTTTGAAGTGCTGTATGAACTGTCGCTCTTCACCGAAGCCCGCGAGCTGTCGACCTCTTCGTTTGCGAAGGTCGACATCAGCAGCGAATCGCGCCGCGTGCTCAAGGTGAAAGAGTTCATCAGCCACCACTATAAGGAAGAAATCCGACTCGAAGAACTCAGCGAACTGGTGGGCATGACCCCCTCGGCATTCAGTCGTTTCTTTAAACTCAGCACGGGCAAGAACCTCAGCGAATATATTGTGGATGTGCGGCTGGGCAACGCCACACGCAAGTTGGTAGACACCACCGATGCCATTTCAGAGATTTGCTACACCTGCGGCTTCAACACACTGAGCAACTTCAATCGTCTGTTCCGCAAACGCAAGGGATGCAATCCAACCGAGTTTCGCGAAAGATACCAAAAAACAAAAGTACTCATCTGAGTACTAACGATGAATAGAAAATGTGAACAGTAAAAGAAAAGTGTCAGCCTCTGCAAAGAAAAAAGCAGAAAGCTGGCACTTTTCCATGTAATTTTGTCGGCATAATTCATTATTAATTATTAAAAACATTCAAATTATGAAAAGAAATCTTTTACTGTTACTCACTTTCTTCCTATCTGTTGGCATCTATGCCAAAGAAACAGTTGTATGGACAGGTTCCGAACCTATTTCCTGGAACAATGAAGCAGCTCCCGGAACCCAGTTTGAAACACCCGAAGGCACTTTTACCGGACTGGCTGCGGGCAACACCATCTTGGTGTACACATCGGTGAACGAAGGCTACGGCGACCCGAATTACGTTGTTACCTATAAGGCTGGCGACGCATGGGAGTGGACCGACCTCGGCATCACCGTTAGCAACGATGGCATCATCTCTTACACCGTGGAAAGCGAACAAATTGCAAACGAGATTGCCGAGCGCGGGCTCATTCTGCGCGGCCAAGCATACGTGGCCAGCAAAATTTCTATTGTTACCGACGATGAGGTTGTTGAAGACCAGCGCGTGCAAACCGTTTGGGAAGGCACCGAACCCATTTCGTGGAACGCTGACATACCCGGCACTCAGTACGAAACCACTTCGGGCATCTTCAGCCAACTGGCTGCGGGCAACATCATCAAAATATACACCATTGCCACCGCTGGCGACCATGGCGACCCGCAATACGTTGTTACCTACAAAGCTGGCGACTCGTGGGAATGGACCGACCTCGACGTTAACGTAAGCAACGATGGCATCATCTCCTACACCGTGGCAAACGAACAGATTGCCACCGAAATTGCCGAACGCGGACTCATCTTCCGCGGACAGGCCTACACCATCACAAAAATAGTGATTCAAACGGTTGCCGATGCACAAGTGGAAGCCATTACAGAAACGGTGCAGTCGAGCACCGATGTATGGACAGGTTCGCAGGCTATTTCGTGGAGTGCCGACATTCCCGGAGAGCAATATGAAATCAACACCTTCACCTCGTTGAAGCAGGGCGATGTCATTAACATCTACACTTCTCGCACCGAAGGCGACTATGGCGACCCTCAATACGTTGTAACCTACAAGGCCGGCGACGGTTGGGAGTGGACCGACCTCAGCGTTAACGTAAGCGACAATGGCACCATCTCTTACACCGTGGAAAGCGAACAGATTGCAACCGAGATTGCCGAGCGCGGACTCGTTCTGCGCGGTCAGGCCTACACCATTTCGCGTGTTGAAGTGGTGAGCACCGAAGACACCAACATAGACTATCTGGTGCTCAATGCCGACGTGGAAGAGCTGTTCGGCACTGCTTCGGGCATCAATGTGAAGCTGTGCCGACCCAACACAGCCGGATGGACCACGCTCTGCCTGCCTTTCAACACCACTCCCGAAACATTGGGAGCAACCAAGGTGTATGCTTTCAGCGAGCAGGATGGCGATGTGCTCAAATTCAGCAGGGTTTACTCGCTCACTGCCGGACAACCATATCTGGCCTACTACGCTCAGGCAACCGCCGAGGCTATTCTCATCAAGAATGTTGACATAACGGTTACCACCCCCTCGTCGAACGATATTTTCATCGGAACGTTTGCACCCAAAACCAACATGGAAGGGCTCTATAGCGTTACCACCGACGGAAAAATCATGCAGGGAAGCTCTACTGCCACACTCAAGGGCTACCGTGCTTACTTCGAGCTGCCCGCCAGCTCACGCTATGCCATCAGCTTCGACGACGAAACAACCAGCATAGGCATGGTTACCGAAGCAAGCACCTCTGCCAAAAATAACGTGTATAACCTTGCCGGCCAGCGCGTTGCACACCCCCAGCGTGGTATCTACATCAAGAATGGCAAGAAATATTTTGTGAAATAAAAATAAGCATATTTATTATGACTAAGACATATCAATCTCCCATCACCAAGGCCATCGACATACAGGTTGTTCACCTCATGACTACCAGTAATGAACTTAACGAGGCGAGCGACAATCCCGAAGTTACCATCAGCGAAGGACAAACCGACAACTTCGGTGCCCGGCAATACAACGTGTGGGACGACGAATTATAAACAAAACATTATCTGAAACGAACATGAGAAACTGTCTATTATCCGTGGCACTGTTTCTGTTTTGTGCCTGTAGCAGCACCGATGCACAACCGCTGCCCAACGAACAGGAGCAGGAACAACCAACGAGCGACTCTTCGCCCATCACAACCCAACTGGTCAACCCAGCTGCCACAACGCAGGCACAACAGCTATACCAAAAGCTACGCTCCGTTTACGGAAAGAAAGCACTGGCAGGTGTGGTAGCCGACATCGACTGGAACATACGCGAAGCCGAAAACGTGCATAAATGGACCGGACACTGGCCAGTTATCAATGTGTTCGACTTCATCAACATCCATGCTTCGAAAGACGTGAACCCCAACGGGTGGCTCGACTATTCCGACATGACTCACGTAAACCAGTGGCACCAGCTGGGTGGCATTGTGGGCTGCATGTGGCACTGGCAGGTGAAAGCCAACAATGGCACCAACCTAACTTGCTCCCCGGGCGACAAGCCTGGGGAGACAAGCTTCGACCCCTCGAAGGTGTATGTAGATGGCACACCCGAAAACAAGCAGGCCATTCACGACATAGACCAGGTGGCCGGCTACCTGAAAACCATGCAGCAACAGGGAATACCCGTCATTTGGCGCCCATTCCACGAAGCTGCCGGCAACACCTACGAGTTCGAGGGGGGTGGAGCTTGGTTTTGGTGGGGTGCCAAGGGACCCGAAGTGTACAAGAAACTTTGGCGATGGATGTACAACCGGCTGGTGGTTCACCACAAGCTGAACAATCTGATTTGGGTTTGGACATCACAAACCGGCGATGGCGAATGGTACCCTGGCGACGACGTGGTAGACATCGTGGGGCGCGACAACTATGCTGCACTCATGTATCCCCTCATGAAGGAGTTCCAGCAACTTCAGCAACAATACCCCAACAAAATGATTACCCTGGCCGAATGTGGCAATGGTGATGAGGTAAAAATGTCGCTCTGGTCGAAAATATGGGCACAAGGCTCACGTTGGTCGTGGTTTATGACGTGGTATGACCATGCCTACAACGAAGGCCGCAGCGACGAGCACCAGTTTGCTGACAGCGAATGGTGGAACGATGCCTTTAACAGCGGAACTGTAATGGACAGAGCTGAGTTTGCTACACTCGGCAAGAATTAAACACTCATGAACAGAAAGATGAACATACAAGAAACAAGAAGAAATCTGATAAGTTTATCATTTATCATCTTTCTCTTATGCCATAGCTTGCAACTTTGCGCAAGCGAAAAAACAATCCTGCTGGGACCCAAGACTATAGGTTCGGGTTGGAAAGACAACATTCTGCTCGAGGCCCGTCACTTTGCAACGGCCAAAGCAGGCGACGTGGTCACCGTTTATACCGACCAGGCCAAGCGCACCGCGCAGGCTGCCTTTCAAGACCCGCAGAACTGGCAGGGCATAACCCCGGAATATGGTTGCTTCAACGTGGCAGGTCCCTTTCGCATGACACTCACCGAAGAAATTCTGGCCTGCTTGCAAAACCGTGGCTGTTTCATTGGCGGTCACGACTACCGCATTCTGCGCGTTACACTCACGCCCGGCGAGGAATTTGTAGAGAAGATTGTGTGGCGCGGGCCGGCCAAACAAATGAAGAGCGACTGGAGCGTTAATGCCGAACTGCCTGCCTCCTGCTTCAAGAACCTGAAAATGGGCGACGGCTTGGTGCTCCACGCCTCGCGGGTTGAAGAAGGTGCGGCAGCCAAAATTATGGACTTCACTTGGAATGTGCTCGAAGCGGCAACCGACGGCATACCCGTGGGACCGCAGGGATGTATCTACTACATCAACGACGAAGAGCCACTGCTCAAGCTGCAACTGGCCGGAAAAGACAACCCCGCTGCCCTTCGCATTGGTGGAAAGGGATACAGACTCGACAAGGTGGGCATTGTTTCGTTTGTTGGTGAACGTTCAGAAGACCTCACCAATGTGCAACGCGCACCACGCGAGTATCAGCTGCAACCCGGCGAAATCTTCCACGGAGAGAAAACATTCCCACTCGACTGGAGCGGAAACCTCAGACTCACAGCCGAACCTTTTCAAGAATGTACCGAAAACGATGTGATAGTAATCGAATACGAAAAGCTTCCCAACTGCGATTCTCCACAGCTCTCGTTCCGCGAAAACCGCGGCAAGTGGCTCGACATCACCGGAGCCGACGAACCTGTTTGGTATAAACTCGACGGCAACGACGTGGTACTCACCTTCGATAACCCCACCCTACTCGACCATCTGAAAACATCCGGGATGGTGATAACCGGACTCGGGTTCACCCTCACCCGCATCCAACTTGTGTCTGCGCAATAAAAAAACAATCAAAACCTAATTCTTATTATTAACTATGCAAAAAATCATTCTCATCACACTCACGCTGCTTGCATGGAGCATTGGCATCCATGCACAAACTGTTATCACGGGCCGCGTGATGGATGGCTCAGCCGCCGGCGAACCGCTCATTGGTGCCACACTCAAGGTGCCGGGCACATCGGCAGGAACCATCACCGACCTCGACGGAAACTTTCAACTGCCCATGCCCGATGGCAAATTTATTGTGCAAATTTCCATGGTTGGCTATAAAACACAGGTTATAAACGTGAAAGGAAAAGAACAGCTCAACATCACCCTCGAAGAAGACCTTCAAACCATGGACGAGGTGGTGGTGGTGGGTTATGGCACCATGAAGAAACGCGACCTGTCGGGAGCCATCTCGCAAATCAAGGGCGACGACCTGCGCCAAGGTGGTGCCACCGATGTGGCTCACGGACTTCAAGGCAAGATTGCGGGCGTGGAGGTGAAACAGAGCGACGGTTCGCCCGGAGCTGGCGTGAGCATCACCGTGCGCGGAGCCAACTCGTTCACCACTTCTTCACAACCGCTCTACATCGTAGACGGCATACCCTTCGGAACAGACCCCGGCGGCACACCAAAGAGCGATGCCAACAGCGGCAACAACCAGCAAACATCTCCCCTGCAGATGATCAACCCCAACGACATAGAGAAAATAGAGGTGCTAAAAGATGCTTCGGCCACTGCCATCTATGGTTCGCGCGGTGCCAACGGTGTGGTTATCATCACCACCAGAAAAGGACAGGCAGGAAAACCGAAAGTGGAGGCAGGCATGAGGTGGACCATGCAACGCATTGGAAAACGCGTGAACACACTCGACCCCTACACATACGCACTCTATCAGAACGAGGCCGCGGCCAACAGCGCACTCTATGAGGGAAGCACCGGTCGCAGCCCCTATCGGGGAGAATGGGAATATCCCTATACGGGCGGTTCGTTCGTATACACACAGGGCAAATACAACCCTGCACCCGAAGATTTCCTTTCGCCCGGACCCAGAACCGACGAATATGGCAACACCGATGTGGTGGAGGGTGCCAACTGGCAAGATGAAATTTACCAAACAGGCTGGCAACAGGAATACAATGCCGCCGTTTCGGGTGGCTCGGACCAAGGCTACTACGCTTTCTCAGGGTCTTACACCAAGCAAGACGGTATCATCCGCAACACTGGCTACGAGCGCTATGGCATTTCCATGAACATCAGCAGGCACATCAACAACTGGCTTGAACTGGGAACCAGCAGCCATTTCACCAACTCCACCACCGACTTCCAACGCACCAATTCCGAAAACACCGGCATCATTCGCTCGGCCCTCATCTTCCCACCCACAGTGCGAGAAGAAACCGATGCCACCGACTGGCTGGCCGCCAACCCGGCCAACTATGTGAACGGTGCCACCGACCAGCTGAAGCAAATATCCTGGTTCTCGTCGAACTATGCCGAAGCTAAAATCACTTCTTGGCTGAAGCTGCGGCAGAACTTAGGCTTGGGTTACAATTCGGGTCAACGCAACACCTACTACGACCGGCTCTGCCAAGAGGGTAAGAGCCCGATAAACGGAAAAGCAGGCCGTGCCAGCAACACCTGGAAGAGCTTTACCTCTGAAACACTGCTCACTGCCGACAAGCAATTTGGCATTCACAAAATAAACGCCGTGGCAGGTATCACCTTCGAGAGCGGGCGCGGCGAATCGTGGAGCATGATGGCCACCAACTTCCCCAACGACCTGACAAAAGGGGCCGACATGTCGATGGCACTCGACAGGGCTGTGGTGAAAAGCGACCCCGAGACAAAGATGAACCTGGAATCGTTCTTGGGCCGTGTGAACTACACCTTATTAGATAAATACCTCTTCACAGCATCTGTTCGCACCGACGGCTCTTCGGCATTCCAAGAAAACAAAAAGTGGGCTACCTTCCTGAGCGGTGCCCTTGCATGGCGTGCCAGCGACGAGCAGTTCATTCAAGACCTGAATATCTTCTCAAACCTGAAGTTCCGACTCTCTTACGGCGAAACGGGTAACCAGGGCATCGGTGCCTACCGCACACTGGCCGTGCTGCAGGCTGCCAACTACCCCTACAACGGAACTCTCTCAAGCGGATTCTCTATGATTGACTGGCGCGGCCCCCAAAACCCGAATCTGAAGTGGGAAACCACATCGCAAGTGAATGCGGGTATCGACTTCGGATGGTTCGACAACCGGCTGCAACTAACCGTTGACTATTACTATAAGAAAACGCGCGACCTGCTGCAGAACGTTACCATACCGTCAAGCAGCGGATTCTCACAACAGCTGGTGAACAGTGGCAACGTTACCAACGAAGGTCTGGAGTTCTCGCTTCAGTTCGATGCATTGCACAAAACTCCTCTTAAATGGAACTTCACCGCCAACCTCGCTTTCAACCGCAACCGCATTGGCGGACTCGACGGCGACCAATATGCCACCGCTCTGTGGTCGAAGGCCGACCAGGTGTTCCTGCAACGCAATGGCTACCCCATAGGAACACTGTTCGGATATGTTGAAGACGGCTACTACGACAACATCGCAGAGGTTCGCTCAAACAAAGCATGGGCTGGCCTTTCCGACAGTGAAGCTATGCGCTATGTGGGCGAAATCAAATACAGAGACCTGAACGGAGACGGAGTGATAACCAGCGACGACCGCGACATCATTGGCAACACCAATCCACAGTTCACCTACTCCACAACTCACAACTTCAGCTACAAAGACTTCACGCTGAGCTTCATGCTGCAAGGCTCTCACGGCAACGACATCTTCAACTACAACCTCACCGATGTAACCATGTCGAACATTGGAAACATTCCCACCAGTGCTTACAATGGACGGTGGACTCCCGAAACGGCCGCCACCGCCTCATGGCCCAAGGCCACGGCAGGCTACACCCGCACATGGCTGGTGAGCGACCGCTATGTTGAAGACGGCTCTTACCTGAAGATGAAATACATCACACTTTCCTACGACTGGCGCAAGCCAATGAAAGGCATCGAGAAAATATCGTTCTCGTTCACGGCAAGCAACGTGTTCACCATCACCAACTATTCTTGGTTCGACCCCGATGTGAATGCAGGTGGGCTCAATGCTGCTTGCCCGGGAGTAGACAGCTACTCCTATCCCAGCCCACGCTCGTTTGCCTTCGGAGTGAACTTCCTTTTTTAAGCATCCAGCCAAGAGTCTAAACCATTAAAAGATAAAGAATATGAACAGCAAATATATAACAAAACGCAAAGACTCACCATCCGTGTTTTACCAATTTGCCTTTGCCCTGATGCTCACACTCGGCATGAGTGCATGCTCCAGTTGGATTGAGGAGAAACCCAACGGACTCATCACCGACGAGCGTGTGGGCGATTCGGAAGAAGCTGCTGCCAACTGGGTTACAGGCACCTATTCGAAACTCATCTACGACATGTTCTGCTGGGGCTACTTCCCCAAAGTGCTGGAGTTTGATGCCGACTACATCAGTGGTCCCGACTGGCTTTTCGGGACCTTCGGTGCCGGCAACTTCCAGGGTGAGAGCGACGTTACCGATGCACTGTGGAAAGGCTGCTATGGGCTCATTGCCCGCGCCAACAATGCCGAACGACACATCAACGCCATGCAGAACCTTTCAACCGAAGCCAAGAACAATGCCATTGGAGAGATGAAGTTCCTGCGCGGCTTTGCCTATTTCCTTTTGGTGAGAGCTTACGGTCCCATTCCCATACAGCCCGAAGAGGAAACCACGGCCTACAACCAGCCCCGGCAGTCTGTAGACGTTGTCTATGCCTATATCACCAAGAACCTGGAAGAAGCCTCCCAGCTCCTGTACAAGAACACCGACAGGCTTTATCAGGCAGGCCATGCCTCTGCCGGTGCAGCAGCCGGCTTGTTGGCCAAGGTTTATGCCACACAAGCCTCTGCCGCCATGCCCGCCGGAACGGAGATTATCGTACGCACCGGGCCTGCCTACGATGGAACGGGCGATGACCGCGCTTACGCTCCGTTGCGTTCCGTCACCATGCAGAAGAATGCCGTTATCGGCTACGAAGAAATGAATGCAGCAAACCTCTATCAGAAAGCCGCCGACTGGGCCAAGAAGGTTATCGATGGTGAGTATGGCAGCTATGAGTTGCTGACCTACGACCAACTATGGAAGAAGGCCAACAGCAATGCCTCCGAATTCATGTTCTCGCTCTGCACGGTAAGTGGCGATGCCACCTACAAGGTGTCTGTTCACTCGCAATACGAAGGCTATATGACCGAGCAGGGGAGCGACTTCATTCAGGAAGGCGGATGGGTAGGCTGCACGCGCCACTGGTATGACCTCTTCGACTCGCAGGATCTGCGTATTGTGAAAGGTGTTAAGCACCGCTGGCGTGCCAAAACACAGCGCGAAAGCAACAGCGGATTTTACTACCCTCAGAACAACGAGTACACCATCGCCGCCACGGGCTACGACCTCTCAGGCAACTATGTTGGCGAACCCACGGGCATCTATGCCGACGGCGTTTCGTACTACTATTCACAGGATGCGCAGTGCCTGGCCTTCACCACAAAATATATGGATGTTACCAACAACGCCATCAACAATGCCGATGCCAACTTCCCCTTCCTGCGCTATGCCGACGTGCTTCTCATTTATGCTGAAGCCCAGAACGAACTTGGCAACAGCAGCGAAGCCATCGACTACCTGAACATGGTGCGGGTTCGCTCCAATGCTACGGTAGCATCGGCCACTGGTGCAGCTGCCATTGACAGCAAGGTGAAACTGCGCTCTGCCATTATAGAAGAACGTGCCAAAGAGTTTGCCTGCGAAGCCGACCGCCGTTGGGACCTCATCCGCTGGGGCATATACCTGCAAGCCATGAATGCTATTGGCGGCAGCGATGATGCGGGTGTGCTGAAAACACGCCAAGAGCGCAACCTGCTCTTCCCCATCCCACAGCCGGAACTGAACACCAACAAGGCCATCACCGAAAACAACCCCGGATGGAACTAAACCTTGTATAAAACTAAAAAAGTAAAAAGGTAAAAAAGTCGAATTATGAATAATAGATATATTCTTTTGTTGTTATGTCTTTCGTCGTTCTTCTCTTTCACAAGTTGCGACGACATCGTGAACTACAACGACGGCTATACCCCTGCCGAACAACAGAACAACAGCGGTGCCCCCGTTATCAAGGCCGTTTATGACGTGGCCGACACTGCATTTACCACACCCATCACGCAAGGAACGCTGGGGCAGACAGTGGTGCTGGTGGGAGAGAACCTGAACCAAGTGCAGGCTGTATCGTTCAACACTGTGGCTTGCGACATGAAGAACGTCTACACCATGGCAACACGAGCCATCGTGCAGATTCCTTCGAAACTCTCTACCGAGCAGGTGAACAAGATAGAGTACAGCACGCCGCAAGGCACATGCAACTACGACTTCCTCATTCCCTTCCCCGACCTGATTATCAGCGGACTGGCCTGCGAATTCACCAATGCCGGCGACTCTGCAACAGTGTATGGCAAGAACTTCGACCTCTACGACTTTGAAGGGGGAGTGTCGGTTGTCAAGATTGGCTCACAAACGCTGGGCGTGGGGTCTGTTACCGCCGAATCGATGAAATTCCTTATACCGGAAGGAACGCCAGAGAACACCAACATCCATTTCAGTTGGCAAACCAATGGTGTTTCGCACGAAGCAGACCTTACTTTCCGTCCCTCCCAACATTTGCTCTTCGGCGATTTCAGCGGTGTAAGCATGAGCAAAGACGGAACCTTGCAAATGGCTATTGAGGGCGACGACGGCATTGGAGCCTCTGCCTGGCTCAACCAGAAGAACATGCACTTCACTGGCCATTACGGTGCGTGGGCATGGAACACCTTAGACCTATCGTGCAACATGATTGACGTGGTGGTTGACAATCCCGACGACTATGTGCTGAAAATGGAAGTGCTGACCAATGCCAACTTCCCGCTCACCGAACAGACTGGTCTTCAGTTCTGTTTCAACTGGGGCGACTCCTTTGCATGGAATCCTGCTAATGGTCTTGGCATCAACACCCGCGGACAGTGGCAAACCGTCAGCTTGCCCCTTGCACCAATGGCCACCAAAGGCATCTCAGAACCTGGCAAGTGGCAAACGCTGCGCATCATCTTCCAACCCCATGCCGACTACGATGCCGACTTCCGACTGGCCAACCTGCGCATTGTGAAGAAATGATTATTAACCCTTTAAATTATATGTACAACCTTTTTTATACTTTTGCATACGAATTGTAAACTAAAAACCAAAAAGCAATGCGAAAGAACATTCTATTAGGAGCTTTGGCTTTTCTTGCAATGCCGGTGGCAGCATGGGAAGGCCATGTGTCTGTTGAAACACCACAGACACAAATGATTCTTCATGCCAAAGATGGACAAGACTTGCGTATGGCCTACTATGGAGCAAAGGCCGCAACGTTCAGCGAGCTGCAAACGGCTGGCGACGATTTCGACTTTCCCGCATTGCCGGCTTTCGGCACGGTAGATATGGTTCAGTTGCCCGCCTTGCAGGTGCAGCACGCCAACGGCGACCTTAACCTGGAGCTGAAGGTCGACGAATACAGTTGTGCAGACAATGGCAATGCCGTTGTACACACCTTTCTGCTTAGTGACAAGCTGCAGCCAGTGAGCGTGCGTCTGTTCTACAAGGCATATAAGCAGATTGACGTTATTGAGACTTGGACAGAAATTACCAACGGCGAAAAACGGGCCATCACGCTGAAACGATTCGACAGCGGTCACCTGACGCTGCGCCAGGGTGATGTATGGCTAACCCACCTGCACGGCGACTGGGCTGCCGAAGCCAACGTGGTGGATGAACCGCTCACACTGGGATGTAAAGTTATACGCAACACCGACGGTGCCCGCAATGCCCATCTCGATGCGCCCGAAGTGATGTTCTCGCTCGATGGCAAGCCCCAAGAGAACCAGGGCCGCACCATTGGTGCAGCCCTTTGCTGGAGCGGCAACTACGAACTGCGCGTAAACACCCTGCTCAACAAGCAGCACCACTTCTATGCCGGCATCGACCCGCAGAGCAGCGAGTATGTGCTCGACCCCAAACAGTCGTTTGCCACGCCCCATCTGGCGCTTGTCTATTCAGAACAGGGCATAGGCGGTGTGAGCCGCATCTTCCACCGTTGGGCACGCACCTGCGGAATGCTACATCGCGGCATGAACACCGGCGACATTCTGCTGAACTCGTGGGAGGGGCTCTACTTCGACATCAACGAAGAGCGCATGCTGCAAATGATGGACGACATCAGTAAGTTCGGTGGCGAACTGTTCGTTATGGACGACGGCTGGTTTGGCAACAAGTATCAGCGCAACAATGACTCTTCGACCCTGGGCGACTGGGTGGTGGACAAGAAGAAACTGCCTGGCGGCATAAAGGCACTTGTTGATGCCGCACGACAGAAGAACATCAAGTTCGGCATTTGGATTGAACCCGAAGCCGTTAACACCAAGAGTGAACTCTTTGAAAAGCACCCCGAATGGGTATTGCAGACCAAGGGCCGCGAACTGAAACTGGGACGCGGCGGCACACAACTGGTGCTCGACATGACAAACCCCGAAGTGCAGGACTTCGCCTTTAAGATTGTTGACGACTTGCTGACACAGTACCCAGAGATTGCCTACATCAAATGGGATGCCAACGCCTCAATACAAAATGTGGGGTCGCTCTATCTGCCTATGGAAAAGCAGTCGAACCTTTATGTTGACTATCACCTTGGCCTGCTGAAGGTGTTGCAGCGCATTCGCGAAAAATATCCCAACGTGGTCATCCAGGATTGCGCCTCCGGGGGCGGTCGTGCCAACTACGGTCTGCTGCCTTACTTCGATGAGTTCTGGACCTCTGACAACACCGATGCCTTGCAGCGCGTGTTCATCCAGTGGGGCACCAGCCTTTTCTTTCCCGCCAACGCCATGGCATGCCATATTAACCATTGTCCCTACTGGAACACCGGCGGTCGCGTCATCCCCATCAAGTTCCGCTGCGACGTGGCCATGAGCGGTAGGCTCGGCATTGAGCTGCAACCCAAGGACATGACCGACGAGGAGCGCCAGCAGTGCACTACCTGTTTCAAAGACTATAAGGAATTGCGCGAGGTGGTGCAAACGGGCAATCTCTACCGCTTGGTGAACCCCTATAACAGAAAAGGCGTAGCCTCGCTGATGTATGTCGACGATGCCCAGCAGCAGGGAGCATTGTTTGTGTATAAAACCGACAACTACTACAACCAGCCGCTGCCCCGCATACGCCTTGCCGGGCTGAACCCCGACAAAACCTATACCATCACAGAAAAGAACGTGCGCGTGTGGAAAGAACCCTGCTCGCTCAGCGGTAAGCAGTTCACCGGCCGTTTCCTCATGGAAGTAGGTATTGAAGTGCCTCTGTGGGAAGACTATGCATCAAGAATTTTCGCCATCAAATAACACCAACATGAAACACTTCATATTCAATGTGGTTACAGCAGCCATGCTCCAGTGCATCGCTCTCACAGCCACAGCTCAAACACAACGCGAAGCCCTGCTCAACCGCCTTGCAGCACTGCAACAACGGGGCTACATGTTCGGCCACCAAGACGATCCCTTTTACGGTGTGCAGTGGTCGGGCATAGAGAACCCCGCAAAGCCCGAATATGGCCGAAGCGACACCAAGGAAGTATGCGGCGACTATCCGGCCGTGATGGGTTTCGACCTGGGCGGCATTGAGGTGGGCGACAAGAAGAATCTGGACTCGGTGCCCTTCAACCGCATTCGTGAGGAATTGCTGGCACACCACCGGCGCGGCGGCATTGTTACCCTTTCGTGGCATCCGCGAAATCCACTCACAGGCGGCACGGCATGGGACAACACCGACACAACCGTGGTGCGCAGCATCCTGCCTGGAGGAAACCAGCACCGCAAATTCCTGCTTTGGATGAAAAACGTGCGCAACTTCCTTTCAACGCTGTGCGATGGCAAAGGCCGACCCGTGCCCATCATCTTTCGCCCCTGGCACGAAAACAATGGCAGCTGGTTCTGGTGGGGTGCCAAGCAATGCAGCCCCAGCGAATACCGTGCCCTCTGGTGCATGCTGCAAGACTATCTGCTGAGCGAGGGATTCTACAACCTGGTGTGGAGCTGGAGTCCCAACCTGGGCATCAACCCCGCCGATTTTCAATCCTACCCCGGCAGCGAGCGTGTAGACCTGATTGGACTGGATGCCTACCAGTGGGGAACAGAGGCCGAATTCATTCGCGACATCAATGCCGACCTGAAAACACTCAGCGCATTTGCAGCCGAACAGAACAAGCTATATGCACTCACCGAATGTGGCCTTAAAAACCTGCCCGACCCCACATGGTGGACCCGCGTGCTGAAACCGCAGATAGACCAATACAACATTAGTTATTTTTTGGTGTGGCGCAATGCCAAACACGAATACTTCGGGCCGGCTCCCGGCGAGAAGAATGCCTTCTACTTTAAAGAAATGGTGCAAAGCAAGAATTTGCTGATGCTCAAGGATATTCAAGAAACAAAACAGAAATGAAATACAACGAACAAGTAAAAGCTCTCAAAGAATGCCACGAAACACTGTTGGCACGAAAGAACGAACCTCTGGAAGGAGGCAACGGCATCTACAAGAAATACAAGTATCCCATCCTCACGGCCGACCACACCCCACTGGAGTGGCGCTACGACTTCAATGAGAAAGATAATCCCTACCTGATGCAGCGCATTATGATGAATGCGGTGCTCAATGCGGGAGCCATTTACCTGAACGGGCGCTACCTGCTGGTGTGCCGTGTGGAGGGAGCCGACCGCAAGAGCTTCTTTGCCGTGGCCGAAAGTCCTAACGGCATAGACAACTTCCAGTTCTGGCCGGAGCCCATCACCATGCCCGACACACTGGTGCCTGCCACCAACGTCTACGACATGCGGCTCACACAGCATGAAGACGGATGGATTTACGGCGTGTTCTGCGCCGAGCGCCACGACGAGCTGCACCCCGACGACCTCTCGGCAGCAACGGCCTCGGCGGCCATTGCCCGCACAAAAGACCTGGTAACCTGGGAACGCCTGCACGACCTGAAGTCGAAAAGCCAGCAGCGCAACGTGGTGCTGCACCCCGAGTTTGTGAATGGCAAGTATGCCTTCTACACCCGCCCGCAAGACGGATTCATCGACACGGGCAGCGGCGGCGGCATTGGATGGGGTCTTTGCGAAGACATCACCCATGCCGAAATAGAAGAAGAGATTATCATCAATCCGCGTCACTACCACACCGTCATGGAAGTGAAAAACGGCGAAGGCCCCCACCCCATCAAAACCGAGCACGGATGGCTGCATCTGGCTCACGGGGTGAGGGGCACCGCCAGCGGACTGCGCTATGTATTATATATGTATATGACAGCCCTCGACGACCCCACCCATGTTGTTGCCCAGCCGGGCGGTTACTTCCTGGTGCCTGAAGGAAACGAATATGTGGGTGACGTTATGAATGTGGCATTTTCGAATGGCTGGATAAAAGACGATGACGGACGGGTATTGATTTACTATGCCACAGCCGACACCCGTTTGCATGTAGCCGTCTCTTCCGTCGACCGCCTCATCGACTATTGCATGAACACCCCTGCCGACGGACTCACCTCAAGCGCGTCGGTTGAAAACATCAAAAAGCTCATTGCCAAGAACCATGGTTAAACTGTCAGAGAAGATTGGCTATGCCTTAGGCGACGCCGCAGCAGGGGGCATTGTGTGGAAGGTGATGTCGATTGCATTCCCGCTGTTCTTCACCAACATCTTCGGGCTCACCGTTGCCGACACTGCAGTGCTCATGCTTGTTGCTCGCATGTTCGACGTAGTTACTGACCCGCTCATGGGTTCCATTGCCGACCGAACCCAAACCCGATGGGGCACCTATCGACCCTGGCTGCTCTTTGGGGCCGTGCCCTTCGGACTCATCTTTGCCCTACTGCTCTATACACCCGACCTCGGGCCGCTGGGCAAACGCATCTGGGCCTACACGCTCTACCTGCTCATGATGGTTGCCTACACAGCGGTGAACGTGCCATACGGGTCTATGCTCGGCGTGATGACCTCCGACGACAACGAGAAGAACCAGTTCTCGTCGTATCGCATGGTGGGTGCCTATGCCATGGGGTTTGTAACGCTGCTCTCGTTCCCTTATCTGCAAAAGATGGTGGGCGGCACCACACAGCACCAATATGCAGTGGCCGGAGCTGTTTATGGTCTGATAGCCACATTGGGCACGCTGGCCTGTGCACTGCTCACCCGCGAAAGACTGAAACCGGTGCGGGCCGAAAAGTTCTCGCTCAAGCCGTTTGCCAACCTCTTCCGCAACCGCCCTTGGGTGTTGCTCACGCTCATTGGCATTGGCATGAACTTCTTCAACGGATTCCGATATGCCGTGGCCGGTTATATGTTCGAATACTGTTTGCACGGCGATGTTACCGTGAGCGGACTCATCATCAACTACACCGTGTTCATGACCTTCGGCGAACTCACCTGCATGCTCTTCGGTGGCGTGTCGCCCGTCTTCACCAAATGGATAGGTTCTAAGCGCAAGGCCTTTGCTACAGCCCTGGTGCTGAGCGGTGCCTGCTCGGCTGCATGGTTCTTCTTTCCCATGAACCCTGCCTACATCTATCTGATGGTGGCTGTGGTGATGATTACCTCTGTGGGTGTGGGCATCTTCTCGCCGCTGCTGTGGTCGATGTATGCCGACGTTGCCGACTATGCCACCGAAAAAGACGGGTTCTCTTCAACCGGCCTCATCTTTTCATCAGGCACCATGGCACAGAAATTCGGAACGGCAGTGAGTGGCTCGCTCGTAACCATCTTCTTGGGCATGGCTGGCTTCATGTCGGGCACCGATGCTGCCACAGGGCAAACCATCATCACCATCACCAACGAACATTCGGTGCAAAACATGATATGGGCACTCTTCTCGCTGTTCCCAGCTGCAATCACCTTGGTGATGCTTTTATTGTTACACCAATACCCTATTCGCAAATGACACCCGAAGAACTGAAAACATCGGCCCGCGAACTGTTAGAGAACAACATTCTGCAGTTCTGGCTCAACAAAATGCAAGACAACGAAAACGGCGGCTTTTACGGGCGCATGGATGGCTATGGAAACCTGCACCCCAATGCCGACAAGGGTTGCGTGCTCAATGCCCGACTGCTGTGGACCTTTGCTGCGGCATACCGGCTTGTGGGTAAGAAAGAATACCTTGCGGCAGCACTGCGGGCGAAAGACTATCTTGTGCAACATTTCATCGACCAACAGCAGGGAGGGGTCTTTTGGTCGGTCGACTATATGGGCAGACCTAAAGATACAAAGAAACAAACCTACGCCCTGGCATTCACCATCTATGCCATGAGCGAACTGGTACGAGCCACCGCCAACGAGAAAGCCCTCGGCTGTGCCATCGACCTTTTTGAAAGTCTGGAGCAGCATGCCTTCGACCCCAAGGGCGAAGGATATATAGAGGCACTCACAGCCAACTGGAGCCCCATTGCCGATATGCGCCTTTCCGACAAAGACGAAAACGGTAGCCGCACCATGAACACACACCTACATGTGCTGGAAGCCTACACCAACCTATACAGGGTTTGGAAAAGCCCAAAACTGGAACAGCAGCTGCGCCTGCTCATCAGCATCTTCACCCGGCGACTTCTCAACCCACGCACACAACACTTAGACCTCTTTTTCGACGACAACTGGCAGGGAAGGCGCAACATTGAAAGCTTCGGGCACGACATAGAAGCTGCATGGCTCATCACCGAAGCATTAGAGGTGCTCAACGACGAGCATCTGAAAGCGCAAGTGATGCCGGTGGTTGCACAGATTGCCAAAGCATCGGAAGAAGGACTCACAATCGATGGTTCCATGATTCACGAACGCACTGCCACCACCACCGACGACGAACGTCACTGGTGGGTGCAGTGCGAATGCGTGATAGGAGAGCTGAACCAATATGAACACTTCCACGACAAGCAGGCCCTGCAGAAAGCCATCAACTGCTACCAGTATATCCTTAACAACTTGGTAGACTACAAAAACGGCGAATGGTATTGGAGCCGACGTGCCGATGGTTCCATCAACCGCTGTGAAGACCATGCCGGATTCTGGAAATGCCCCTACCACAACAGCCGCATGTGCATAGAAATGATTGAAAGGCTAAACAGCTAATTTATTCTATCCTGTCAACGTATTGCGGCAGGTGGAAGAAATCGATATTCTCGAACACCTTGTTCACCGGATTTATTTCCAAGAAGGTAGTGCCTGCCGCCAATCCAAGGTTTCCGCTCAAATAGGCTATCTTGTCGTTCATGGTCACATAACCCTTCTGCTTCAGCATGCGCAGGGCTGCCATGAAGATGTATTCGGGCGATTTCGACTTGTGCTGATAGATGGGAATCACGCCATAGCTGAGGTTGAGCAGGCGCTGTGTTTTCTCGCGATAACAGATGGCAAGAATGGGTTTCGGACCACGGAACGAAGCCAGGTAGCGCACCACCTCGCCCGACATCGAGTCGGCAATGATTCCTGCCACACCCAATCGCCTTGTGGCATCAATGGCAGCATGGGCCAGAAACTCTTTCTGCGAACAATTGTCGCTCAACGGCAACTCGAAGCCGTTCAGTCGCTGGCGGTCACGCTCTGCCTGCTCGGCTATCGAGGCCATTGTTTCCACAGCCTCTAACGGATACTTGCCGCTGGCAGTTTCGCCACTGAGCATCAATGCGTCGGTGCGCATGTAAATGGCATTGGCAATGTCGGTTACTTCGGCACGAGTGGGTCGAGGGTTGTTGATCATCGAGTGCAACATCTGCGTAGCCACGATAACCGGCTTGCGGGCAGCCACACACTTGCGGATAATCTCACGCTGTATGCCGGGAATGCGCTCTATGGGAACCTCAATGCCCAAGTCGCCTCGAGCCACCATAATACCATACGAAGCTTCAATGATTTCATCGATATTGTCAACACCCTCCTGATTTTCTATCTTCGAGATAATCTTGATTTCGCTGCCATGGGCATCAAGAATTTCCTGCACCGCCTTCACGTCCGAAGCCGAACGCACAAAGGAATGAGCAATAAAGTCGATGTCTTCTTCAATGGCGAACTCAATGTTATGCCGGTCTTTCTCGGTGAGTGCAGGCAGGTCTATGTGAACCCCGGGCACGTTCACACTCTTGTGCGCCCCCAAAATGCCATCGTTTTCCACCCGGGCCACCAGCATCGGCCCCGTGTTCTCCATCACCAGCATGTCAAGAGCACCATCGTCGAAGAGCACATGGTCGCCTACATGCACGTCGCTACAGAAGTCTTTATACGATACGTTCACAATGTCGTGGGTGGTTTCCATTTCCGGCCGCCCGAAGATTTTTACCACATCGCCCTCTTTATAGGCAATAGGTTCCT
The DNA here is from genome assembly GCA_902767045.1 of uncultured Prevotellaceae bacterium. Taxonomy (GTDB): domain Bacteria; phylum Bacteroidota; class Bacteroidia; order Bacteroidales; family Bacteroidaceae; genus Prevotella. The sequence continues at coordinate 24,213 of CACXFT010000084.1, forward strand.
TCACGCCGGTGGTGCGCACCTCTGGCCCCTTGGTGTCTATGAGTATACCAATGTGCGACGAAACCGCCCTTACATTATTTATAATAGTGCGCATCCCCTCGGGTGTGGCATGTGCCGTGTTCATGCGCACCACGTTCATGCCGGCAAAGAACAGCTTGCGCAGGAAGTCCTGGTCGCAATGCCGGTCGCTGATAGAACATACAATCTTAGTCTGTTTCATAATATCCATTTGAATGTTTGCTGCAAAGTTACGGAAAGTCGAGAGAAGAACAAAACAAACGCGTTTGTTTTTTCTTCCGAAACGGAGTAACTTCGCGCTGCAAGCGCAAAGTTACGAAAAGTCGAGAGCAATACAAAATAAATAAAATTTATTTTTATTGCCGAGACGGAGTAACTTCGCGCGTTAAGCGCAAAGTTAACATAATTCTGTGTCTAACTATCATAAAACATAATGTTACACGATTAACTGTTAAATAATATCTAATGTTTGAGTGTTAAGCATATTTTGTGTAATTTTGCCTTACATTAAAACAGAAACGAAAATACAGCCATCGGCACTCACCACGGAATACAACGGATTCGGGAAGGTGGGTATTTTGAATTTATACGTGAGCCTAATGGAAAGATTAATCA
>CACXFT010000085.1 GCA_902767045.1 uncultured Prevotellaceae bacterium
ATACACCGAACGTTCTTCCAGCCATAAGAATGGCTGGCTACCCCTATCTGATGCCTATGGCATCATCATAACCATGTAGAGAATATTGACAGACCCCCAACCCCCTAACTTGGGGGGCTCAAGAACAGACCCCCAACCCCCTAACTTAGGGGGCTTAGACAGACCCCCAACCCCCTAATTTAGAGGGCTTAGGAGATCGTTCAGAAGCGGTAGTTCAGTTGCAGGTCGGCCTCGGTTTGCGAGCTGCCGTTGATTTGCTGATACGACGAGCCGATGTGGTTGCGGTCGAAATAGTTGGTGGTGGCGATGCGCAGGGTGAGCTGTAGGCTGCGGCCCACATCGGCCCGTGCCCACAGGCTATAGCGCATGCCACGACCGTAGTACATGGGAAAGCTGAAGTCGTGTTTCAGGTTGCGCTCGTAAACATACACGCGCGAATCGTAGTCGTCGGTATGGAAATACCCTGCCAGGGCACTCAGAGAGAAACTGTTCCACCGATAGCTCGCCTGCTGGCTGAGCATCCACCCCCGGCTGCGTTGCTGTTGCGAAACGAGTGCACCATCCATTTGGGTGCGCAGTGTGAGCGGTCCGCGGTTGAAGGAGAGCGCAAGTCGGGTGCGCTGTTCGACTCGGTTCTCAAGTGCCGTTTTATCATCGTTGTCGCGCTGTTTGAACCGCAAACGATAGCGAGCGAGCAGGCTCCACGCCCCTTTGTTCCATGTGGCCGAGAGCATGTTGTCCCACGCATGAGAAGCCTGCGACGCCTGGTATTTTGCCCAAGGGTGATACACATAGTCGGAATAGGCGCTCAGGCTCAGTCGTTTACTCGCGCGCCATTGTGCCCCCAAGAAGAATCCGCTTTCGTTGTTCACGGTCGACGATTCGCCAAAGCTGCTCCCGTGTATGGCCTGATAACGATAGGCATAGAACCGTTGCAGCGCTACCACCGATAGGTTCTGAGCGCATTCGTAGCTGACGGTGTTGACGGTAGCCATGCTTCCCTGTTGGTCGATGGCCGTTTCGCCGGCGATGTTGAGCCGGCGCGAGAGGTAGCCATAGTTGATGCTTGCATTCCAGAATTGGCTTCCCTCCGGACTGTAGCGGCGATAGGGTTGTCGGGTGTTGGGTTCCAGAGGTTTGCTGAAATGCGCCGACACTGCCGAAGCTCCCACCTGAAAACCGTTGAGTCGGTAGCTGATGTTTCCCCCCAGAACCGTTTCTGCGGCATTATGCTTGCGGCGCAGTTCGCTCTCGGTGCGGTGATAGCCCGAGGTGAGCAGCGTTACAATGCCTTTGCCGTTGGCAGTGAGTGTGGCATCTATTTGCCGGTGCGAGACGAAAGCTGTGGCTTCCACATGTGAACCAAGCGCAACGGTTGCCGCCGCCCCCTGCAGATAGGTCGATTCCATGCGTGAAGAGTGAGGGCGAAGGGTGTTCTGTTGTCGGCCCAGCGATTGCAGGGTGGCCAGCTTGCCCGGCGAGAAGCTGCTGTTCATGATTAGACCCATGCCCAAGCTCACGCGGTATCGCCCCGCCACGGCAGTTTTCACCGGTCCGAGTTTGCTCAGGTATAGATAGAACGAATAATAGTCGTAACCCTTTTGGTTGCGGTTCGAGAAGAACGGTTCGCCCGCATCCTGTGCAGCAATCAGTCCCAACTTCACCCGTTGCCCATACTGAAATGTGTAGCGAACGGAGTGCCTATAAGGATAGCCTTGGTATCCGTTGCGGTCGCCTTCCCTGCGATAGAAAGGAATGCGGCCTGTGAGCGTGAGGTTGCTGCGCCCGTTTTTCAGCAGGTTGGAGAGTGAGGGAAACAGATTCTCTTCCGGTGGTCTGATGCAAGTCACCTGCATGAGCAGTTGGCATGTGGCAGGTGTGAGTGAGGGAATCAGGTTCAGTTCGCCCCACGAATCAATCCGCTTATACCTATATATATATTCCTGCAGGTGTGCAATCTGTTGCGCACTCAAGAACGGCAGCTGTTCCAGTTCGGCGCGTGTGGCAGTGTTCAGGTTCAGCGGGTGCTGTGCCAGTTCGTCCATCTGCTCATAGATGGATTGATAGTCAGTTTCTTCGCCGTCGGCATCCACCACCAGCTGGTCGAGCAACTCTTCCCACGGCGAAGCGTTATAAAACAAAGAGTCTTGTGCCCATGCCTGATTAGCATGGCACAAGACCCACAGAAAGGTTATCCATAAGCTTACTGCATGGCCAGCACCTTTTCCACGCGTTCGCATACGTCGTCGACCGAGATGTTGTTCATGCAGGCGAAGTCGCCGCGCACACAAGGCTTGTTTCCGTACACCGAACAAGGTCGGCAGGGCAGTTGCACCTGCACGGCATTCTCTTCTTGCTGTCCCCAGCCCATGAATCCGGCAAAGGGATGAGTGGCCCCCCACACGCTCACCACCTGTGTTGCCACGAGCGAGGCCAAGTGCAGATTGGCCGAATCCATGCAGAGCATCACGTTGAGATGGCTCATGAGAATGAGTTCTTGTTGTAGGCTGCCGAGCAAGGCCGAAGCGTTGATGCACTGCTGGTAAGTGGCAGTCCAGCGGTTGAACACCTCCATTTCCCTTTTGCCGCCGCCGAAGAGGAAGATGCGGCACGAGGGATGAGCCTGACACAGTCGGGCCACCACCTGTTCCATGCGGTCGATGGGATAGATTTTCCCTTCGTGAGCGGCAAAGGGAGCCACACCAATCCACTGCTGGAACGAGCGCCTCTCGCCAATCTGCGGGGGCAGCAGTCGCAAATCGCCTTTACCCTCGCCAAAGAGCGAACGGAAACCTTCCGTCTTCACGGGGTAGCCCAGTCGGGCAAACACTTCGGCATAGTTTTCGAACGACGTTGGCAACTGTCGCATCACCTTGTTCTTCTGTCGGGTGAGCAGTCGTTTCTCAGCGCGATGCTTGTTGATGTGTGCCACATGATAGTGACCCATGTTGAAGCGCAGTCGCAGATACTTTGAGCGCAGAATGTCGTGCAAGTCGGCCACGGCAGTGAACTGTTTGGCAATGAGCCTTCGGTAGAGCGCATTCAGTCCGCTCACACCATGGTATTCTTTCTTCAGGTCTGCGGCCATGAAGTTCACGTTGGGTGCCAGGTTCTCGTAGAACATGCGGGCAAAGGGTCGGCTCAGCACCGTAATGCGCACATGCGGATACTGCTGAGCCAGCGCCCACACCACGGGCACCGTCATGGCCACATCGCCCATGGCCGAGAAGCGGATAACAAGTATGTGTTCGGTTTTCACTTTTTATAAAGAACGGGATTTGTCGAGGGGTCGTTATACATTTTCATTTGCATGTACACCTTCATATACTTGCGGCCGGCCTCAATATCTTCAAGCAGTTGGTCGATGGCAGTTCCCAAGTCAACTTGCTGCTCCAGCAGAATGTTCAGTTTCTGCTGGCATTTCTGCCTGTGTTCGGCGCTGGCTTCGGGCCGTTCGGCCTGTTCGCGCATGTGATAGATCTTCAGGGCAAGAATGCTCAGTCGGTCTACGGCCCAGGCGGGGCTTTCGGTGTTGATGCGTGCATCGGGCAGAACCTTCACATCGGCATACTTCTGGCGGAAGTAGGCATCAATCTGCTCCACCAGGTCGGTGCGGTCTTGGTTCGACTTGTCGATGCGGCGTTTCAGCACCAGGGCCTCGGCGGGGTCAATCTGCGGGTCGCGAATGATGTCTTCGAAATGCCATTGCACGGTGTCTATCCAGTTTTTCAGATAGAGCCGGTTTTCAATGGTTCCCTCTTCGTATGGATTATGGATAGGCTGGTCGATGTTGTCGTGAACATGATAGTCGCGAATAGCCTGATTGAAAATTTCGTTGCAATACTGATTAAATGACATAATGTTATTTGTTTTGTTTGATGCGCAAATTTAAATAATTATTTTCTAACAAACGAAAGAAAAGTGAACAAAATTCATAAAGAAATGTAAATTGTTGCACAACAAAGGGGTGTATGTGCAGGGTTGAGTGTATTTTTACATAAAACATTTGCGTAATTCAATTAAAATTTGTTCCTTTGCACCCGATTTGAAGAATATATTCACATTATCAATAACTTAAAAAAGAAAAAGACTATGTCAGAAATTGAAAGCAAAGTAAAGGCTATTATTGTTGATAAGCTTGGTGTAGACGAGGCAGAGGTTAAGCCCGAAGCAAGCTTCACAAACGATCTGGGTGCCGATTCACTCGACACCGTGGAACTGATTATGGAGTTCGAAAAGCAGTTTGGCGTTTCCATCCCCGACGACAAGGCTGAGAAGATTAGCACCGTTGGCGACGCTATCGCTTACATCGAAGAGAACAACAAATAAAGAAATATTTGAAAAGAGTATTCTATAAGAGGAGTGCAGGGAGTTCAGGAACAGCAATTCCTGCACCCCCTGTGCTCCCTTTTCTTTTCAGTCAATAACAGATTTTTTCTTATTCTATGGAATTAAAAAGAGTAGTTGTGACAGGTTTGGGAGCCGTTACACCCGTTGGAAACTCACCTGAAGAAACATGGGAGAATCTGGTGAAGGGTGTGAGCGGTGCAGCCCCCATCGCATCGTTCGATACGTCGCTGTTTAAGACTAAGTTCGCCTGCGAGGTGAAAAACCTGGATGTCAGCAAATACATCGACCGCAAAGAAGCCCGCAAGATGGACCGCTACACCCAGCTGGCCCTGATAGCTGCAACTCAGGCCGTGGAAGATAGCGGCATGAACCTCGACACGGTAGACAAAAACGAGATTGGCGTGGTGTTCGGTGTGGGCATTGGTGGCATCAGAACTTTCCAAGAGGAAGTGATGTATTATGGTGCGCACAGCGAAAACGGACCCAAGTTCAACCCCTTCTTCATTCCGAAGATGATTGCCGATATCGCATCGGGACAGATTTCAATTAAATATGGGTTCCGCGGACCCAACTTCACCACCACCAGTGCATGTGCAAGCTCGAGCAATGCGCTTGCCGATGCCTTCAACCTGGTTCGCCTGGGCAAGGCTAACGCCATTCTCGCCGGCGGCTCTGAAGCAGCCATCTGCGAGTGCGGCGTGGGCGGATTCAATGCCATGCACGCCCTCTCTACCCGCAACGACGAACCCGAAAAGGCCAGCCGCCCCTTCAGCGGCAGCCGCGATGGATTCATCATGGGCGAAGGTGCCGGATGCATCATTCTCGAAGAACTGGAGCATGCCAAGGCTCGCGGTGCCAAAATCTATGCCGAAATGGTGGGCGAGGGCGAGAGTGCCGATGCCTTCCACATCACCGCCAGCCACCCCGAGGGACTGGGTGCCAAGCTGGTGATGGAGCGCGCCATCAAGGATGCCGGCCTGCGCCCCGACGAGATTGACTATATCAACGTGCACGGAACAAGCACACATGTGGGCGACATCTCTGAGGCCAAGGCTATCAAAGAGGTGTTTGGCGATGCAGCCTTTAAACTGAACATCAGCTCCACCAAGTCTATGACCGGTCACCTGCTCGGTGCCGCCGGAGCAGTGGAGGCCATGGTGGCCATCATGGCAGTGAAGAACGACATCGTTCCGCCTACCATCAACCACGCCGACGACGACCAGGACCCCGAGATTGACTATAACCTCAACTTCACCTTCAACAAGGCGCAGAAGAGAGAGGTGCGTGCTGCCATCAGCAACACCTTCGGCTTCGGTGGGCACAATGCCTGCGTAGTATTCAAAAAATATGCTGAATAATATCTTAGACAGAATAAAGCTCCCCTTCCGAAAGGAAAAGGAGCTTTTTTCGGCTTTATACAACATCTTCGGCTTCTACCCGCGCAACATCGAACTTTATAAAACGGCACTGCTGCACAAAAGCAGCTCCCGGCGCAACGAGAAAGGACGACCCGTGAACAACGAACGACTGGAATTTCTGGGCGATGCCATACTCGATGCCGTGGTGGGCGATATTGTATACCAGCACTTCCCGGGTAAACGCGAGGGATTTCTCACCAACACCCGCAGCAAACTGGTGCAGCGCGAAACACTGGGCAAGCTGGCCAAGGAAATGGGCATAGACCAGCTGATTAAAAGCAGCGGCCACACATCGTCGCACAACAGCTACATGGGCGGCAATGCCTTCGAAGCCCTGGTGGGAGCTATCTACCTCGACCGCGGCTATGATGCCTGCATGCAGTTCATGCAGAAACGCATACTCAACCAGCTTATCAACATCGACAGGGTGGCTTACCGCGAGGTGAACTTCAAGTCGAAACTCTTGGAGTGGTCGCAGAAGAACCGTGTGAAAATGGAGTTCCAGTTGGTGAGCCAGCAAAACGACAAGGGCAACAGTCCGGTGTTCTGCTATAAGGTGATGCTCGAAAACGTGGAGGGATGCACCGGCACTGGCTACAGCAAAAAAGAGAGCCAGCAACTGGCCTCGAAGCTCACGTTGGAACAGCTGCGCAAACAGCCGCAGTTCATCGACGCGGTGTTTGCCGCCAAGAGCGAGCGCACCAAAATGGAAGAGGAACCGGTGCTCAGTGTGCCCGAAACAGAGCCGGCGGCAAACCCCGCAGATAACAGCGAAAAACAGGAACCGATTGTAAAAAGCATCCCTTCACCGAATGTTCAGAAGGGAAGAGAAACAACCGAAGAAGAATTCGACCTGAGCGACATCAGCGTTCGTGCGCAAAGTCGTGAGGAGATTATTGCAGCTGCTGAGGCCGCCGCTTTCGAACAAGTATCGTGAGATTTCTTAGCAACAACACTCCAAACCCATAGGTTTTAGTTTCATACATGTGGCATGTAGGCATCCTACATGCCGCATGTAGCATTGCTACACATCGCATGTAGCAATGCTACATACGATATGTATCAACCCAAAAGGTTAAGGGTTGAGGGTACTCCTAAGCCCCCTAAGTTAGGGGGGTTGGGGGTCTGTCAAGTTACACGAACCACCCCAACCCCCTAACTTAGGGGGCTTAAACAGACCCCCAACCCCCTAACTTAGGGGGCTTAAACAGACCCCCAACCCCCTAACTTAGGGGGCTTAGACTAACTTAGGGGGCTTAAACAGACCCCCAACCCCCTAACTTAGGGGGCTTAGGAGTGCTTTTTAAATTGATTAACAACCAAAAACACCGAAATATCTAATATTATGACTACCTTTGCAGTTTAAAACAACGAGTATATTCCAACCAATGAGTTTAACAAGCATAGTGGGGAAGCTGATGATTCCCCGGCAGAAGAAAATAGAACTTCACCACACACACCAAGCAGAAGAGGTGCAGGAACGGGTGATGCGCCACCTTGTGGAAAGAGCCAAGGCAACCGAATATGGGCGCAACCACGCCTTCAGCTCCATCAGAAACTACGAGAGCTTCGCAAACAACATTCCCGTCAACAGCTACGAAGAGCTGAAAGCCGACATCGACCGCATGCGCCACGGCGAAGCCAACATCCTGTGGCCGGGCAAGGTGAAATGGTATGCCAAGTCGTCGGGAACCACCAACGACAAGTCGAAGTTCATCCCCGTTTCGCCCGAAGGTCTGAAACGCATACACTATCAGGGCGGCACCGACGTGGTAGCCCTCTACCTGCGCAACAATCCGCAGAGCCGCATGCTCGACGGGCGCGGGCTCATTCTGGGCGGAAGTCATGCTCAGAACTACAACCTCGCCAATTCGCTGGTGGGTGACCTGAGTGCCATCCTCATCGAGAACATCAACCCCCTGGTGAACTTCGTTCGTGTGCCCAAGAAGGCAACAGCCCTGCTGAGCGACTTTGAAGTGAAGCGCGACCGCATAGCACGCGAATGTCTGCACAAAAACGTTACCAACCTGAGCGGCGTGCCCTCGTGGATGCTCTCGGTTTTGGTGCGCGTGATGGAACTCTCCGGCAAGCAGCATCTCGAAGAGGTGTGGCCCAACATAGAAGTGTTCTTCCATGGTGGCATTGCCTTCACACCCTATCGCTCGCAATACCAACAGCTTATCACCTCGCCCAACATGCACTATATGGAAACCTACAACGCATCGGAAGGCTTCTTTGGCATACAGAGCGACCCGGAAGACAAGTCGATGCTGCTCATGCTCGACTACGACGTGTTCTACGAATTTGTGCCCATGGACAACCTCAACGCACCGGCCGTGCCCCTCGCAGGCGTGGAGCTGAACAAAAACTATGCCATGCTCATCACCACCTCGTGCGGACTGTGGCGCTACATGATTGGCGACACCGTGATGTTCACCAGCCGAAACCCCTATAAGTTCATCATCACCGGGCGCACCAAGTACTTCATCAATGCCTTTGGCGAAGAACTCATCATGGACAATGCCGAAAAAGGCCTGGCCTATGCCTGCCAACAGACCGGTGCAGAAATCAGCGACTACACTGCCGCCCCGGTGTTTATGGACGAAAAAGCCAAGTGCCGCCACCAGTGGCTCATCGAGTTCGCCAAAGAGCCGGCCAACCTCGAAGAGTTTGCCCACCTGCTCGACCAACACCTGCAGAGCATCAACAGCGACTACGAGGCCAAGCGCTTCCACGACATCACCCTGCAGCATCTGGAGATTGTGAAAGCCCGCCCGTCGCTCTTCAACGACTGGCTCAAGTCGAAAGGCAAACTGGGAGGGCAGCATAAAATTCCACGCCTTTCAAACAGCAGGAAGCATATCGACGAACTGCTCGAAATGAACAAGTAAGACCCCCCTCTAATCCCCCAAGGGGGATCATGTATAATTGAATGATATAAATGATGAGTAATCATAACTGTTCACTATTCACTATTTGCTGTACATTTTCGGCACTGCTCCTTGTTGCATCCTGTGCCAAGATGGGCAGCCCCGACGGTGGGTGGTTCGACGAAACACCACCGCGCGTGGTGTATAGCACCCCCGCCGACGGAGGAACCGACGTAAAGCAACAGAAAATAAAAATATTCTTCAACGAGTTTATACAGGTTGACAACCCAACGGAGAAAGTGGTGGTGTCGCCCCCGCAGTTGGAGGTGCCCGAAATCAGGGCCACCGGCAAGCGCATAGAAATCAAGCTTGCCGACTCGCTCATCGCCAACACCACCTATACCATAGACTTCAGCGATGCCATCACCGACAACAACGAAGGAAACCCCATGGGCAACTTCACCTACACTTTCTCTACCGGCGACCACATCGACACGCTGCAGGTGGCGGGATATGTGCTGCAGGCCGACAACCTGGAACCGGTGAAGGGAATACTCGTGGGCTTGTACAGCGACTTTGCCGACTCGGCCTTCACCACCAAACCGCTACTGCGCGTAAGTCGGACCGATAGCCGCGGCTACTTCGTCATCAAGGGCGTTGCAGAGGGTGCCTACCGCATTGTGGCTCTGCAGGATATGGACGGAAACTATTTCTACAGTCAGAAAAGCGAGATGATGGCCTTCAGCCACGACTCCATCAAACCTTACTGGAAACTCGACTACCGGCAAGACACCACTTGGATTGACTCCCTGCACATCGATAAAATCAAACGGGTGCAGTATAACCACTTCCAGCCAGACCAGCTGGTGCTCAGGGCGTTCACCGTGCCACTCACCGACCGCTACCTGCTCAAGACAGAACGCCCGGAGGCCAACCGCTTCTCGTTCTTCTTCACCTACGGACACGAAGAGCTGCCACACATCAAGGGACTGAACTTCAATGAACAGAATGCGTTCATCATTGAAAACAGCCTGAAGAACGATACCGTCACCTACTGGCTGCGCGATACGGTTCTGGTGAACCAAGACACGCTGCGCATGGAAATACAGTTCATGGCCACCGACACACTCGGACAACTGCAACTCAACACCGACACCATAGAGGTGCTCTCCAGGCAGCCATACGCCAAGCGCATGAAACAAAAGGCCAAAGAGCTGGAAGAATGGGAGAAGAAACAGGAAAAACGCAAGAAACGCGGACTCGATTACGACTCTATCTACCCGCGCGAGGTGCTCGAAATGAAATTCAACGTGGGCAGTGCACTCGACCCCGACCGCAACCCCACCTTCCAGGCACCCACTCCAATAGCTACTGTCGACACATCGAAGATTCACCTCTATATAGAACACGACTCGCTCTGGTACAACGCCCGATACAAACTGGTGGAGCGCGGCAACAGGCTCTATGAGTTCAAGGCCGAATGGCGACCGGAACAGCATTACAGCCTGGAAATAGATTCCGCAGCCTTCACAGACATCTACGGACTGGAGTCGAAAAAGTTTAAACAGGGCATCAAGGTGAAGTCGAACGACGACTATAGCACACTCTTCGTGAACATCCAAGGCTTCGAGGGTGAGCACTTGGCGGTGCAGCTGCTCAACTCCGGCGACAAGCCCATCAAGCAGGTGACAACCGACAACGGCAAGGCCGAGTTCTTCTATGTGCAGCCGGGCAACTACTTCCTGCGCATGTTCGTAGACGCAAACCGCAACGGAATATGGGACACCGGCGACTACAACGAAAACCGGCAGGCCGAAGAGGTGTTCTACTTCCACGAACCTATCGAGTGCCTGGCCAAATGGGATGTTACACGCACCTGGAACCCGCGAGAGCGCAAAGCTTTCCAGCAGAAACCCGCCGACCTGATCAAACAGAAGGCCGACCAGAAGAAAACCATCCGCAACCGCAATGCCGAACGTGCCAAGAGCATGGGCATTCTTCCGCCCGAGCGTTGAGCCCCCCTCCCTTGGGAGGGGTCGGGGGTGGGGTCGCGTTTTAAATATGAAAAAGAAACTATTCATGACCATGCTTGCCTGTATGACAGCCACGCTGAGTGCTGTGGCTCAGAACCAGGCTATCGGCGGTATGCTCTCACGCATATTGCCCAACAACGGCGATGCCGAAAAGTTTGAATATACCATAGACGAGCAGCCCGCTCAGGCAGGCGACTACTTCCGGCTGAAGTGCGATGGAGAGAAAATATATGTATGCGGCAACTCTACATTGAGCATTGCCGTGGGCATCAACTGGTATCTGCAACACCATGCAGGCATCAACATCAGCTGGAACAACCCCAAGGGAACACTGCCGGCACAGCTGCCGGCCGTGCAAGAAGAAACACACGCATCGAAAATCAACTACCGCTACTACCTGAACTTCTGCACACATAGCTACACCATGGCCTTCTGGAACTGGGAACGCTGGCAACAGGAAATAGACTGGATGGCTCTGCACGGCATCAACCTGCCACTCATCATACAGGGCATGGAGTGCGTTTGGCGCGAAGTGCTCATGAATGGTTATGGCTATACCAGCCTCAGTCAGGTGAACGAGTTTGTCACCGGCGGCGCTTACTATGGATGGTTCTTCATGAACAACATGACACAGTGGGGAGGCCCCCAGCCCGAAAGCTGGTATGAGGGACAGCTGGCACTGGCTCGCAACATCTTCGGCCGACTGCGCGACTTTGGCATCACGCCGGTTATACCGGGCTATGTGGGCATGGTGCCCAAGAACTTCCTTTCATACGCAACCAAGGCCGCAGGGTGGAACAGCAGCGACATCGTGAGCAGCGGCAAGTGGAACCAGTTCGAACGGCCTTACTTCGTGAACAACACCGCCCGGCTGAAAGAGTTTGCGGCAAGATACTACCAAGCAATAGAAACCGTTTTCGGCAACGACCTCGCTACGCACTTCTTTGCCATAGACCCCTTCCACGAGGGGATGGTGCCAAGCGGGGTTACGCCGAAAACGTCAATCACTGCCATGTGGGAGGCACTCAACACCTACGACCCACAGGCCATCTGGGTGGCGCAGCACTGGCAGGAAAACCCGTCGGCGGCGCTCACCACCACCATTCCGCAGGGCCGACTGCTCATTCTGAACCTGCACGGCGACAGCAATGGCGAAACAACACTGGGGGGAAACGCCACGGATGCGGCAGGGAAACCGCACGAATGGGTGTGGGGCATGACCAGCAACTTCGGCGGCAACGTGGGACTCTTCGGAAGGCTGAACCGAGTGATGCAAAGCTTCTATGGTGCTTGCCAGCTGCAGCAGTCGAACAACCTGGTGGGCATTGGCGCACTGCCGGAAGGCATCGAGAACAACCCCATGCTCTACGACATGCTCTTCTTGCTGCCCTGGACTGCCGACAAACCCTACACGCAGGAAACATGGCTCAGAGACTATGTGGCCATGCGCTATGGCGTGAACCCTGAGGCCGACGAAACAACCTTCTCAACACTGCTCAGCGTGTGGACAAGACTGGCCAAGGGGGTGTATAACTGCTCGTCTACTCAGCAGCAGGGAACCACCGAGTCGGTGTTCATGCAGCGGCCAGCCACAACACCTAAAACGGTTAGCTCGTGGGCTTTCTCGTCGTGGTACTGGAGCATCGAAGACTTGCGCACGGCTGCCTTCGAAATGCTGAGCGTGGCCGAGGTGCTGAAAGACAACGAGAACTATCAATACGACCTCGTCGACATCATGCGACAGGCTCTTGCCGACTATGGTAAGCAAACGCTCGACCAGCTGGCTCTCGCCACCACCGACACCGAACGGCAGCAGATTCAAGAGAAGTTTCTCGGGCTCATCCTCTCGCAAGACACGCTGCTCGGCACAAAGCAGGATTTCCGCCTTGGAACCTGGACGGAGCTGGCCCGACAGCGGGGAACAACCGATGCCGAGAAAGCGCTCTACGAAAAAAATGCCCGCATGCTCATCACCACCTGGGGCGAGAAGGCACAGTGCGACAACGGCGGACTGCACGACTATGCCAACCGCGAGTGGAACGGACTGCTCGCCAGCTATTACTATCCGCGCTGGGTGGCCTTCTTTGCCAACAATATGCAACAGCTGCGTTGGTTCGACGACTTCGAATGGCCCTTCGCCACGGGTGCTGAAGACAAGCCCAACATGCTTTATCTGAAAGAGGGAACGCCATACGCCTACGGCACCTTCACCCGCGAACCGGTGGGAGACCCCGTGGAAACAGCCCAGAGAATGTATAACCGCTATTTTGAAAAAAACCAAATTAAACATATAAGATGAAAAAGAAACTGTTCACTCTATTCTTTCTTCAGGCTCTTCTCCTGACAAGCATCTCGGCGCAGTGCACCTACAAGAACACTGCTTTCAAGTCGGGAGAGTTCCTTTCCTACAACCTCTACTACAACTGGCAGTTCGTGTGGGTGAAGGCGGGGTCGGCTTCCATGTCTACCGTGCAGAGCCACTACGCCGGAAAGCCGGCCTACCGTGCCTCTATCCTCACTCGCGGCAACGAACGGGTTGACGAGATGTTTGTGCTGCGCGACACGCTGCTCTGCTACTCGTCGCTCGAAATGGCTCCGCTCTATTACAGAAAAGGGGCGCGCGAAGGGAAACGCTACACCGTTGACGAGGTGTTCTATAACTACGACGAGGGACGCTGCAACGTGAAGCAGCACCGTCAATACAACGACGGAACACACAAATGGCTCACCAATTCATACACCGACTGCATCTACGACATGATGAACATGTTTCTGAGGGCTCGCTCGTTCAACCCCGAAGGGTGGTCGAAGGGCTATGTGCTCAAATTCCCCATCGCCGATGGCAACGGCCGCAACCCGGCTCAACTGCGATACAGGGGAAAAACAGTGGTCAAGGGCGACAATGGGGTGAAGTACCGCTGTCTGCAACTCTCCTATATGGAACTGGAAAAAGGAAAATATAAAGAGATTGTGCGCTTCTACATCACCGACGACAACAACCACATTCCCGTGCGGCTCGACATGTTCCTGCGCTTCGGCTCGGCCAAGGCGTTCATCGTGAACATGCGCGGCATACGCAACCCCATGACATCCATCGTGGGCAAGTAACTCACACCCTACACCTATTATATATATAGCATCAACAGAAATAACAACAACACTATAGAGAAAATGGAATATAACTTCAGAGAGATTGAAAAGAAGTGGCAACAGCGCTGGGTGGAACAGCAAACCTACAAAGTCACTGAGGATAAAACAAAGAAAAAGTTCTATGTGCTCAACATGTTCCCTTACCCCAGCGGAGCGGGACTGCATGTGGGCCACCCACTGGGCTACATTGCCAGCGACATCTATGCACGCTTCATGCGACAGCAGGGGTATAACGTGCTCAACCCCATGGGCTACGATGCCTACGGACTGCCTGCCGAACAGTATGCCATTCAAACCGGACAGCACCCGGCCATCACCACCGAACAGAACATTAAACGCTATCGCGAACAGCTCGACAAGATTGGGTTCTCGTTCGACTGGGACCGAGAGGTGCGCACTTGCGACCCCATCTACTATAAGTGGACGCAGTGGGCTTTCCAGAAGATGTTCAATTCTTACTACGATGAGGAGTTGCAGAAGGCGCAGCCCATTGAAAAGCTCATTGAAAAGTTCAAGGCCGAAGGAACATGGCCTGCCGATGAGAAAGAGCAGAACGAACTGCTCATGAACTACCGCATTGCCTACCTGGGAGAAACCATGGTGAACTGGTGCCCGGCCCTGGGAACCGTGCTGGCCAACGACGAGGTGGTGAACGGGGTGAGCGAACGCGGAGGCTTTCCCGTGGAACAGAAGAAGATGCGACAGTGGTGCCTGCGTGTTTCGGCCTATGCACAACGACTGCTCGACGGGCTCGAAACCATCGACTGGACAGACTCGCTGAAAGAAACCCAGCGCAACTGGATTGGACGCTCAGAAGGAACAGAAATGGAGTTCAAGGTTGCAAACAACTCGTCAGCTAAATCATTCACCATCTTCACCACCCGCGCCGACACCATCTTCGGTGTAACCTTCATGGTGCTCGCTCCCGAGAGCGAACTGGTGGCTCAGCTCACCACACCCGAACAGCAGGCTGCCGTTGACGAATACCTGGCCTATGTGAAGAAACGAACCGAACGCGAGCGCCAGATGGACCACTCCGTAACGGGTGTGTTCTCGGGCTCTTATGCCGTGAACCCCTTCACAGGAGAGAATATCCCCATCTGGATTTCGGAATATGTGCTGGCTGGCTATGGCACGGGGGCTATCATGGCGGTGCCGGCTCACGACAGTCGCGACTATGCCTTTGCACGCCATTTCAACCTGCCCATCATACCGCTCATCGAAGGGGCTGATGTTTCGGAACAGAGCTTCGATGCCAAAGAGGGCACGGTGATGAACTCGCCCATGCCGGGTAAGCAGGCACTCGATGGCTTCTCGCTGAACGGACTCACCGTGAAAGAGGCTATTGCTGCCACCAAGAAGTTTGTTACTGAGCATCAGCTGGGAAGGGTGAAGGTGAACTTCCGCCTGCGCGATGCCATCTTCTCGCGCCAGCGCTATTGGGGAGAGCCGTTCCCGGTGTACTACCAGAACGGCATGCCGCGCATGATTCCCGAGGAATGTCTGCCACTCGAACTGCCCGAGATTGATGAATATAAACCCACCGAAACGGGCGAACCACCACTGGGCCGTGCCAAGCAATGGGCTTGGGACACCGTGAACAATCAAGTGGTTGACAAAGCTCTCATCGACGAGAAAACGGTGTTCCCGCTCGAACTGAACACCATGCCGGGCTTTGCCGGCTCCAGCGCCTACTACCTGCGCTATATGGACCCACACAACACCAAGGCCCTGCTCTCGAAAGAGGCCGACGAGTATTGGCAGAACGTAGACCTTTATGTGGGCGGAACAGAGCACGCCACCGGCCACCTCATCTACTCACGCTTCTGGAACAAGTTCCTCTTCGACCTGGGCGTGAGCTGCAAGGAAGAACCTTTCCAAAAACTGGTGAACCAGGGAATGATTCAGGGATGGTCGAGCTTCGTGTTCCGACTGAAGGGAACAAACACCTATGTGAGCTTCGACCTGCTCAAGACAGAGTTCGACAACATGGCCAAGAAAAACCGTTACTTCTACAACGGCACCGAGGCCGACCCCATCTATACCGACATCAGCACCGTGGAGGGTAAGGAGCTGAACATCGAGAAGATTCGACAGTGGATGGCCGACTTCCGCAATGCCGAGTTCGTGACCAACAGCGAAGGCAAATACATCGTGCTGCAAACGGTAGAGAAGATGTCGAAGTCGAAATACAACGTGGTGAACCCCGACGACATCTGCAACAACTATGGTGCAGACACGCTGCGCCTCTACGAGATGTTCCTCGGTCCCATCGAACAGTCGAAACCCTGGGATGTGGCCGGCATCGATGGCTGCCACCGCTTCCTGCGCAAGTTCTGGAACCTGTTCCAAACCATCCTTGATAAACCGGAAACACCGGCAACACCGGAAAACCTGAAGAGTCTGCACAAGCTCATCAAGAAGGTGACGGCCGACATTCGCGCTTTCTCTTACAACACCGCCATTTCGGCTTTCATGATTTGTGTGAACGAGCTCACACAGCAGAAATGCAACAACCGCGAGGTGCTCAAGACGCTGGTGGTGCTCATGGCACCGTTTGCTCCGCACATCAGCGAAGAGCTGTGGCAGCAGTTGGGCGGCGAGGGTAGCGTGTGCGATGCACAGTGGCCCGAATGGAACGAAGCCTTCCTGGTGGAGAACACGGTGAAACTGGGTGTGGCCTTCAATGGCAAGACACGTTTCGAAATGGAGTTTGCGGCTGATGCCGACAATGCTTCCATCGAACAGACGGTGCTGGCCGATGAACGCTCTGCCAAATACATCGGCGACCTTAGTGTAAAGAAAGTCATCATCGTGCCCAAGCGCATGGTGAACATCGTTTGTAAATAACTCTCAACCCTCCACTCTCCACTCTCCATGCAAATAGACCATCGTTACCTTTGGAGCGAGCTCCGCGACTATCTGTTCATCACACTCGGACTGCTCCTCTACACCATCGGGTTCACCGTGTTCCTGCTGCCCTACAAGATTGTAACGGGAGGC
The DNA here is from genome assembly GCA_902767045.1 of uncultured Prevotellaceae bacterium. Taxonomy (GTDB): domain Bacteria; phylum Bacteroidota; class Bacteroidia; order Bacteroidales; family Bacteroidaceae; genus Prevotella. The sequence continues at coordinate 16,825 of CACXFT010000085.1, forward strand.
GTTACCGGCATCTCGGCCATCATCTTCTATGCCACCAAATTCCCCATCGAAACCAGCTACCTGACCATCAACGTGGTGTTGCTGGTGGTGGCACTGAAGATTCTGGGATTCAAATTCATGATGAAAACCATCTACGCCATCTTCATGCTGGCCTTCATGCTGATGATAGGACAAGAGCTGCTGCCCTCCACACCCGAGGGACTGCCCGTGCAGATTCTCGGACCCGACCAGGCTTTCATGTCGCTCATCATTGGATGCGGATTCACTGGCACCTCACTGGCGGTGGTCTTCTCGAACAATGGTTCCACAGGCGGCACAGACATCATTGCCGCCTGTGTGAACAAATACTACAACTTCTCGCTCGGACAGGTGCTCATCATGGTTGACCTGTGCATCATTGGCAGCTGTATGTTCATTCCGGAGTTTGGCGACGGACTGCAGCGTGCACACAAGGTGGTGTTCGGCCTTTGCACCATGGCCATCGAGAACTTTGTGCTCGACTACATCATGAACGCACGGCGCGAGTCGGTGCAGTTCCTCATCTTCTCTGAGAAGTGGCAGGAGATAGCCTATGCCATTGGCACACAGATGGACCACGGGGTGACCATTCTCGACGGGCATGGCTGGTACACGGGCGAACGCCGCAAAGTGCTCTGCATTTTGGCGAAGAAGCGGGAGAGCTTAGAGATGTTCCGACTCATCAAACACATCGACCCCAACGCCTTCGTTTCGCAGAGTGCCGTTATCGGTGTCTATGGCGAAGGGTTCGAAGAAATAACCATTAAGAAGGGATGAAGAAAATTGTTTTTGCAACTAACAATGCCCATAAGCTCGATGAGATTCGGCAGATTCTGGGCAGCCGCTTCCAGGTGCTCTCGCTGAACGACATCGACTGTCACGACGAGATTCCTGAAGACCACGATACGCTCGAAGAGAACTCTCGCCAAAAGGCGGAATACATCTTCAGCAAATACCACATCGACTGCTTTGCCGATGACACCGGCTTGGAGGTTGAGGCGCTGAACGGCGAACCAGGTGTTCACAGTGCACGCTATGCCGAAGGCACCGACCACGACAGCGAGGCCAACATGCGCAAGCTGCTACAACGGCTGGGCAACAACCCCTACCGCCGTGCACGCTTCCGCACCGTCATCACCTTAATAGAAAGTGGAGTGGGGGAGGATGAAAAGAAAGAAACCCTTTTCGAAGGCATCGTGGAAGGCGCTATTGCCTTTGAAAAGAAAGGTTCCGAAGGTTTCGGCTACGACCCCATCTTCGTGCCCGAAGGCTACACCCAGTCGTTTGCACAACTGGGTGTAGACATCAAGAACACCATTTCGCACCGCGCCCGTGCCGTGGAGAAGCTGGCCGCCTATTTGATGAAATAACTGTAAGTAAGCGTTAATCACTTCATCATTATTTTTCTGCCATTCACAATATACAGGCCGGGCTTCAAGGTGTTGACGGTTGCACCGTGCAGCTGTCGCCCTGAAAGGTCGTGTATCTGCTGCGGGTGAGTGGCACCATGTTTTTCAGCCACTGTGGGAGCGTCAATGCCGGTGGGAGTGGTAACGGTGAGCGTTCCTTCAACGAAAGTCATGTTGTAGCTTTCAGCCATACCGCTCTCTACCACGATGGGATATTCGCCCACGGGAGAGTTCTCGTTGGCCGTGGTAGTGATCACAGGTTGCTCTGCCCACACCGGGCTCTGTTCAAGGTCTAACAGTCCCTCGAAGCTTTCGAAGTCGAACTCGGGGTTGGGCTGTCCCTGTTCACGGGTGTACGAACGCACGGTGGCCTTTGCATTCAGTTTTTGTACAATCATGAAACCGTCAACGAAGTCAACCACGTCGTTCTCTATCGTTCCCCGTTCAATGGTAACGGGATAGCGGCCTGCGGGTGATGTGGCCGTAGCTTCGCATTTCATCACGGGTTCGCCGGTGATGGCATCGCCCGTAACCAGATAGAAGAATTTCGGGTTTTCTTCGCCGTATTTGCGAATTGCGTTGCGCACTTTCACCGTAGTGCCCATGCCGATGATGTTTTTCGAGCCGAAAGCCCCCCACAAGGCCGACTGCATGAACTTGGTGCGTGTGCTGTTGCGCACATACAGCTTTGCTGTGCCCATGGGCACTTCTTCAAACACGTCGGGTCCGTCGAGCTGTGGCACCGATGTGGTGGGCACCCGCAGTTCCACCAGTCCCCGGCATCCCATGAAGGCTTCCTTTCCAATGCGTTCAAGCGATGCCGGCAGGCACACGCGGCTCAGCTGCGAGCAGTTTTTGAAGATGCTGTCGGGCAGCATGTTGTTGGGCAGGGTGGCATTGGTGAGCACCAGGTTGCGCAGTCGTCCTTGGGTTGATTCGCCAATGGTGTCGCGCCCGGCTAAGTGTCGCAGATATTTCAGGTCGCTATGGTTCAGCTCGCCGGTGATGGTAAGCGAAGCGATGGCAACCGTATCGTTCTGTGCCTCTATGGTTTGCTTCAGCAAACCGGCCTCGGCCAGTTCCACTTCCGTTTCGCGGGTAGAAACATAGTTGTTGCTGCTGATGCCCACAATCATATCCTGTCCGTAAGCGAACGACATGCCCGACGGGTTGAGCAGTGAGATGTCGTAGTAACCGTCGTCGTCGCCGTTCCATCCCCAGTTCACATACACCTGTCCCTCGGCATTGTAGCCATGCAGCACAAAGGCATGTCCGCCGTCGTAATAGCTCGAACCACCGTACATGAGCGGTCCGTTCTCGCTCAGTTCCCGATACACGATGTTCATCCATTGCTGTTCAGAATAGCTGTCGCGGCTCAGGCATTCAGCATCTTCAAATCCAAAGTAGTCTCTCAGACCCTCGGCAGCATCTTCGCTGTAGGCACCGCTACCCACCGAAGGTGACCCATACTCCATGTCGGCCGCCACGCCGCAGTCGCGCATGAGTAGTGCCACAGCATTGGCCTGAGTGTTGTTATATTGTCCATCGTTATAGTGGTCGAGCATGTTCTCCCAGTCGTAGAAATCTTCCCCGAAGTTGGCCGTTATAGGTGTTCCCGTATAATTGCCCTGTGGGTAGTAGATGGTTCGTGTTCCAATGCCGTGTGCAGGCACCTTATGGAAGTAGAGCACCTGAGCCATGGCCGTTGCCACGCATCCGGTAACGCAGCGAGTGTTTCCCGATGCGATGGGACACATATTATTATATGGAGCCTGTTGCCCCCACGTTGATGTCAGCAATGGTGTAACTGTCGAAGGATAGCGTGTGGGGTCGGGTGTGGTTGTTTCAAGTTTGATATTGTTTTGCACAGCATGTTCAATGGCAGCATTCATCGCCTGTAGCCACCAGTTGAAGTTGGTGTTCTCACCCTGACTGTAGCGTGCGGTTGAAACGCCGAGCACCTCGGGCACCAGGTCATCGGCACCCACCACGGCAAAGCCGCCCTCTTCATATCCTATGATTTCGTAGGCCGTTGTTTCTTTGAGCACCTTGATGTTGTTGTTCCGTGGAGCCAGTTTTTTCGTTGAGCGTTGTTTGTTGATAGCAAGTGCGGCGGCACTCTTCATTTGTTGTTTCGAGCGCGGTGCAGCCTGAGCCGCTGCAAGGATCAGGCAAAGTGCGCAGAGTGCCAAGGCAAATCTTTTTGAATTCATTCTCTTCTTTTGTTTGTTTTGGAGTTTAGCATCTATAGCATCTATAGCATCTATATCATCTATAGCAACTATAGCATCTATAGCATCTATAGCATCTATAAAGCCTATAGAACCTATTATTTAATTGAAAAAAGAGGGACGCGAGCCTGAGAGCTGCGCCCCTCTTTCCGAATTAGTATAGTCAATGTGTTGTTGTTCAATTATTTCAGAACCACCTTCTTGTTGTTCACGATGAAGGCACCCTTCAGGCCTTTCAAGCTGGTAGCCTTGCCCAGGTACTTACCATCGATGGTGTACACATTCACATCCTTGCCAGCAGCGAAGATCTTCTCGATACCCGAACCGTTGCTCCAGTTGATGGTCACGGGCTTCGACTCGCCGCCGTCGGCATAAACAGCCGTTACAGAGAAGGTGTGGAACTCGTCGGTGTCTTCGGTCTCATAGAGGTATTCAGTTTCTTCAGCGCTATCCATGGCCTCGAAGTCAACATAGATGTTGAAGCTTTCGGGAGTTTCGCTGCCAGGGAGGAACGAGATGTTACCTACAGCTAAGCAGAAGGCACCGTCGCCAGGAGTGTTGTTGTGGATAGCGAAGTACTTGGCACCCTCGGGCAGAGCAACCTGATACTGGTTCCATCCGGCTTCAGTGAGGTTGTAAGAAGCATCAGCCACGGGGATGAAGCTCGAAACCTCCTTGTCGGTGGTAGAGTAGAGCACCTCAAATGAAGAGGGACCATACTCCACGCTCAGTGCGCTTGCATAGAAGCTGATAGTTTGAGCAGCACCAGAGAGAATGGGCGAGATGAGGTAGTCGTCGTTGTCGGGATAGCTTGAGCCGTCGGTGTTGTAAGCCGAGATGACGAAAGACTCTTCAACCGTGCCGTTCGGACCGGCAAATTGGGTGTTGGTAATACCATATTCAGAGGGTTTAATCACTTCCCAAGCACCGGCAATACCATCGTTAGACATTTGCAGGTCTTTGAACATGCCGCCCTTGGTGGCACCGTTGTTGTTCACCAGCGTCCAGCCTCCCACCATGCCGGTTTCGTTGGCACCGTTGTCGTAGGCTGCAAAGTCTTCAAACACTTCCGTTGCATCATTATCTTTAACACTCCAAGCCAATGCCACGCCACCGTCGGCAACCTCGGCAGTGAGGTTTTCTACAGGAGCCACGTTCGGTTCCTTCAGTGTAGCAGCAGCCTGAGCCTCGTTGTTATCGGTGTCCAGATCGTTGGCATACTCCACTTCAGCAGTAATCACCAAGTCGCCAGCTTCGTCGAAGATGGTGGTTTCGTAGGGCACGCGCTGCTGCAGCTTGGCAAATGCGGGCAGCTCTTCGGTGTAGGTCTTATTGAGAATCACCTTGTCGTTCACCTTCACCTTCAGGGTGTAGTTGCTGGCAGCATTCTCACCCTTGTTCTCGATGTTGGCATAGAAGTTCACATAGTCGCCAGTCTGGAAGCTCTTCGGAGCAGTGAGCGTAACAGCCAGGTCGTATTCATAGAGATCTACGATGCGGATGTTATCTATGATGAGGGTGTCCTCATAGTTTTGGATGCTCGGAGTTTCGATGTTGGCTTTGATGCCCACCGTAGAGTAGCGCTCTGCATTCATGATGCTTGTCAGGGGCACCTTGAACGTGGTGTAGTCGGCAGTTACGTCAGCCTCAGCCAACACTTGCGGTTCGCCGCCATCCATTGAACCGATACCATACACCTTGTCGGTGCTCTCACTGCGCACGTCGACCAGCAGAGTGGGGTTGGCAGCGGTCTTCAGGTTCACCTTGTCGAGCATGAAGTATACCTCCTCACCATTTTCGTTGTTGTAGAGCTTCAGTGCCGTGCCGTCCTCGTCAGAAGAGTTGGTGGACACACCCAGACCGCCATTGGTGTTCCATGCAAAGTGCAAGGATTTACCCTCGAAGTTTTCATACAGAGGAATTGCCTCAGGCTCACCCACAAGCAGTTCGCTGAAGGCCAGGGTCGGGTCGGTGGCAGCCTTGCCATTGATGGCCGAAATGCCGAAGTACTGGTACATCAGCTGGCCCTCGTCAACGGGGAAGTCAATCGTGAGCTCGGTCTGTCCGGTCACGTCAGCAACAGTCTGGTCAACCACGAGATAGGCTCCTAAGATGCTCTGCTCCACTTTCAGCGTGCTGACCTCATACTTCATGGTAGTGGGATCCACATAGCCATCGTGAGCACCTGTTGCTGCATCCCATGCGAAGGTGATGCTCGTAGCGGTGGTGCTCTTCACATGGAAGTTCTGCACGTCGGCAGGTGAGTCAACACCCACATATACGGTCACCTTCTCCGACTTTTTGCCAGCCTCGTTGTTGGCATCGTAAGGAATGGCCTGATAGGTGTACAGTGTGTCGGAAACATTCTCGTCTGTATATTCGGCAACATTTCCGGGGAGCACGTTCAGTGTGGTAAGCAGTTCGTTGTTGCGCAGGATTTCAATCTTGGTCAGGTTTTCTGCTGCCAGTTCGTCGCCGCCAATGGTCTGAGAAGGAGCGGTCACCTCAATCTTGGCCGACTTAGCGCCTTCGGCAGCAGGAGTAACTGCCAGCTCAGGAGCTGCGGGAGCCGTGGGCTCCAGACCCTTCTCAATAGACAGCGAGTTGACTACCAAGCGCCAGTTGTCTGGTTCAGAGACAGCCTGGATGGCAATGAAGTATTCACCAGCCTCGCTGACAGTGAATTCTTCCTCGAAGTCCTCAGCATCAGTAGAGCTCACAGCGGTCGTATCAATCACCGTGATGTTCAGTCCCTCGGCAGTGGCCACCTTGCCCGCCTTCACCATGAAGCGCTCGGTGTAGCCGGCGTTGTAGCTCTTGGCGTTCACGGTTACCTTATAGCTCTTGCCAGCTTCCAGATTGAAGGCGGGGCTCACGAGATAGTCGTCGCCAGGGTTGGTTTTGTCGTAGCTGTAGATGGTACCAATCGACGAGTTGAACGACCATGTCTTGCCGTCCTCGTTGTTGTCGATGATGGTGAACAGTTCGGTCTGGTCCTGTGTCAGGTCGAAGGTGTAGGGCACAGAGAGTGTTGCGGTAATGAGAACGCTCACTTCCTCGCTCTTCTGTCCGATGCCGTTGGCATTGTAGGGAATGACCTGATACTTGTGTGCACCGATGGTCAGACCTTTTTCCTCGTTATCCACGACGGTACGCTCCGAACCGGGAGCCACGTCGGCAAAGCTCTCAATCACAACGCCGTCGCGCAGCACGTCGATCTTGGTCAGGTTTTCGGTCATCTCATCACCGTTGACGGTTGTAGAGGGTGCTTCAAAGACAATGGTGGCCTCCACCTTGTTGTTTGTTGGTGTTACCGTCAGGTTGTTCACGGCTGCGGGAGCAGTGCCTGCAGCACCCACCTCGATGGTCAGGGTCTTCACCTTCAGGCGGAACTGGTCGGCATCCGAAGTGGCATGGATGGCCACATAGTAGGTGCCAGCCTCGCTGGAAGTGAACGAACCGCTGAAGTCGCTATAGTCAGAAGAGGTCACCTCGGTTTCGGCAATGACCACGTCTGTGAGACCCTCAACAGAACCTTCCTTACCCACCTTCACCTCGAACTTCTCGGGATAGCCGCTGTTGGCAGCGTTCACAATCACGTTGTAGTTCTTGCCTGCTTCGAGCTGGATGGGCAGCACTAAGTAGTCATCAGCGGCTGATGAACTGTTGTAAGTATAGTTGGCAAAGTTCGATGCGCTCCAGGTCCAGGTCTTGCCGTCCTCATTGTTGTCGATGACGAAGAAGTCGCCAAACGGAGCCTCAGTGGTGAAGTCGGCCACGTATGGAGCTACGACGACGGTGGGAACGGGCTTCTCGGCATAGATGGTGAGCGACTGAATGTAGCTGAGATAGTACATGCGGTCCTCGGCAGCGTTGAACACGATGAGCTGTCCTGCATCGAGTGTCAGCGTCTGAGCCTCGCTGTCATAGGTCATGGTGAATTCCTGCAGGTTGCCAGTCTCTGAATCGGCACCCACGGCCCAAATGGGCTTCGTGCCATTGTAGTTACCGACGAACTGGAACTTGCTGAAGGTGACGGTGGTGCCGTCGAGGGTACCCTTGATCCAGGCGTCGGGGAAGTTGGACGTCAGTCCGCTGATGTACACCTCGTTCCCTACGAAGGCCACCTTCACGGCGGTAGGAACGGCTGATGAGCCAGTGCCGTCGGCATACCAGTTCAGAACCTCGGCGCCGTCGGGCAGCACGATGGGATCGGTAGAAGCCGGCTCATACTCGGTATTCAGTGTCCACACACTATTAAAGTCGCCGTAGCCAGACCATGAGTTGTCATCGTCCCAGTAAACGCCGATGATTTTTTCCTGGCTGCTGCCGTCGAGCGTGATGGTGCCGGCCTCGTCGTCAACGGTGAAGGTGATGTCGCCCTCGCCCTTTATATAGGTGTTGCCGGTTTCAGTGCTCTGAACATTACCCCAGTATAAGCCCAACGTAGTAGAATAGTTGGCATTCCACGCCAGTGGCTGGCCACCAGCCACGGTGATGGTGTTGCCATCCTTGGTGCCTTCCACCCAGCTATTCTGAGAATAGTGCGACACGGGGTTCTTGATATACACCTTGCCGTCTTCTGCCTCAAGAATTGTCACGATACCGCTCTGGGCTTCATCATAGACTCTATTATTGGACACATAGAAGCCTGTTCCGGTACGGGTGTAGTACTTGGTCACGCCCTCACCTGGATTGGTGATGATGCCGTGGTCGTCTTTGGTGGGAGCCTTGCGCTGTGCATTGGCACGTGCCGGCACAGGGGTGTTGCCCACCTTCTGGAACTGCTCCATCTTGCGGGCATTAGGCAGTTTGCCCCAAGGAGTTTTCACTTGGCTGTTGTTGCCGCTACGCGACACATTCAGCTGGGTTTTCGGAGCTGTAGGCCAGTATTTGACCTCGCCCACAGGGGCGTCGCTCTTCGACGGTCGCACTTGTGCGGCCTTAGCAGCGGTAGCCGAACCAAACTGTTTTCCCTCACTCATGCTCAGCTTCTCGTTGGCCTTAGCCACAGCAGCGCGTGCGAAAGCAGCATCCTTGGCCTGAATAGCCTTCGGAGCCTTTATCGCAGCACTCTGTGTAGCCTTCTTGACCACGTTCTGTGCTTCAATTGTGGGGGTGATTTTAAACAGCAGGGCTGCTAAAATTAAAAGAAATGTAATCTTCTTTCCCATAATTAATAATTAATTAAGTAATAAAAAATGAACTAATACAGTCTGCAAAATTATAGTTTTTTTTATTAATCTCGCAAGAAAAATAACATTTTATTTCTTTTTCTCTGTTATTTTCTTTAAAATGACAGGATGGGAGGGTGCGAGCGTCCTCGCATCCCCCGCACCCTCTAAAATAATGTTAAAGTTTGTAAGTTTCTTTTGCGTTTGTTCAACTTTCTTTAACTTTGCAAAATTACATTAATAATTAATGTACGCGAACATTTAATTATATCTAACAGGAACTAGACAACTCTAAAACATTATGATATGAATAAGCATTTAACAGTTTTGATAGCGCTCGCCGCCTTGTTCTTTTCGCAGAGCCTGTGGGCCGAAGACTATGTAGGCAACCGCAGCAAGTACAAGGTATGGATTGAGGGCATGAACGTCATCAAGGCCGAACTGCCCTGTTACGACCAA
>CACXFT010000086.1 GCA_902767045.1 uncultured Prevotellaceae bacterium
ACATATTATTAATTAAAACTATAACAATTATGAAGAAGAAGTATCTTTGGATGATGGCCGCCATCCTGATTTGCGGCCTGACGATTATGAGTGTATCACTGAGTTCGTGCGAGAAGGCGAATGCGCAGGAGGACAACCCGGCGACGAGGGACAGGTGCTGAACATTCCGCTGGTGGAAGGGGCGTACTCGGTGTTTGCCATTGGAGGTGCTTCGGTTGACGATTATGTTCTTCCAGATGCTTCGGATGCTTTGACAAGTTCGGCGATTGCGCTTCGCGAGGGGCATGAGCATAGTGACAATTGCGTCCCGTTCACATTATTTATATGTCCGTTTAGTCGCTGCATCATCTCCGTCGGTTGCCAGTAAAGTCTTGATTTCGTTCGTCATTGGGATGCGCGAAAGGATTATCTCTTCTTCCCTTTGCCAAAGATGTCGGAATGTGTTCCCGTCCGGTAAAGAGATATGATGCGGATTTCGGTATCTTTCTCGTAGAGCAGCAGCCAGTCGGGACTGATATGGCACTCCCAGTAGCCTTTGTAGTCGCCATGCAACAGATGGTTGTGGTACTTTGGAGGCAGAGTCTCACCTTTGCGCAGCATGTCAACGACCATGAGCAGTTGCTCCATGTCGAGCCCTCGGCGCACGGCCAGTTTCACGTCGCGGTCGTACTGCTTGTAAGTCTTGATTTCGTAGTACTGCGTCATAGCGCTAGCATCGCTTTCTTGAACTCTTCAAACGATTCGTAGGTCGTTCCTTTGTCCTTGCCGCTACGCACGTCCTCAATGGCCTTCATCGTCTTGTCGTTTAGGTACTCGCCTGTTTCAGGGTCGTACAGGCGAGGCTTTTGTGCAGCGGACTTAGCAGGTTTGATGGCCGTCACGCCACGCAGCATGCGGATAGCCCGTGTCAAATTGGCTATGTTCGTGTTGTCGTCAACAGTGACGAGCAACTGTCTGGGAAAAGTCATTGTTGCCATAATTATGCGCATTAAAGTGTTATAACGAGTGCAAATATACAAAAAGTTTTTGAATATTGTGCCCATTCCCTGCAAAATATCACAAGAAACGAAGAGGATGCGCCCCTATGACAGGATAACAGTTACAACAATGAAACGATTATCATTGATTGCGTCGGCCTTGGCGGTGCTGGGGCTGACGGCGTGTGAGAAAGGGCTCGTGGAAGACATCGCGGATGTCTCTGCCACGAGCCAAGTGACGAACTCGGATGTGAAAACCGAAGGGGCGACATCAATGAGTTATGTCGCCCCTTCGGAGTTATTCTGTTGGGTTTATTGTTGGGTTGCAGGTTATTTCTTTTCCGGCTGGGCAGGAGCCTGCTGTGTGGCGGCGGGAGCAGCCTTTTGCGCATCAGCTGCGGGTTTAGCCTGTTCGCCGGCACCGAATCCCTGTGTGTTGGTGGGGTTGGTGGTCATGGTTTCAGTGGCCGACTGTTCAAGAACGCTTTGGTCGGTGGCCGATGTGGGAGCCACATAAGCACAAACCACGCTGAGCACCACCATGGCAGCTGCGAGCCCCCAAGTGGTTTTCTCTATGAAGTCGGTGGTTTTTCTCACGCCCATAATGGCGTTCGACGACGAGAAGTTGGAAGCCAGTCCCCCACCCTTAGACTCTTGAATGAGCACGATTCCTATCATGAGGAATGATGCAATTACAATGAGGATAACGAATAATGTGTACATTTCTTTTTAATTTATTATGTTTATTATTTTTATTTATTTTGCTTGGCTGTTTCTGATGAGTTTCTCGAGAAACCGTATTTGGTCTGCAAAGTAAGCATTTTTTTTTGGATAATTCAAATTTAAACGCTGAATAATTTCCAAAGCACGCGAATATCTGCCTTGTTTGATGTAAATCTTGGCGAGAGTTTCGGTGAAATAGCTTTCATCGGCATTCTCGTTGTCGTCTTTGCCATCATCGTCAACTGCCGGCAGGAACTCGGGTTCGTCTTTGAGCTGAATTTTTCCTCCTTCTTTATTGATGAAGTCGTCTATGAGGTTTTGCCCTTTCATTTGTGGCAGTTCTTCGTCTGAAGGTGTTTCTTCTTTTTCAACTTCAAGCAGATAAGCAACATAGTCTACCGCCGCATCGGCAGGTGTTGGTTTTCTCTTTTTGGGGTGTTCTTCGCTTTCTTCGGGAATAGAGTCGAGGAAGTTGTCGATGAGCGAGATGGTTCTGTTTTCTTCTTGGCTGTTGCTTTCCTTGGGTTGTTTTTTTTCTTTCGCCGGTGGTTTAATTTGATAGTGGGCGGCTTCCACCAGGTTGAAGATAACCCGGCGGTCGGTGATGTAGATGGCGGCTCTTCGCAGTTCTTCGTCGAATGTGGGGTCGTGCAGCAGATAGAGGTTCTGCAGCATGAGCAGCCGTGCCGGCTGATAGTAGGGATGGAGCGCAAGCAAGCTTCGGAGATCGTAAAGGGTCTCCTTGTTCATCATTTCCGGATGTTCTACAAGCTGTTTGAGTTCCATGTTCGGCTATTGTTATTCTAATGTGCCCCCCTGGTTTACCAGTTGGCCACCGTTGCATTGAAAATTTGTTCGGTGATGTCTTTCACCATTTGTGTTACCAGTTCTTCCTGCACTGCGTTGAGCGACTGTGTAGACTCGTAGGTGGCAGTTGCGGTGAATTGTTTTTCGAAATCTTCTGAATGTTTCACGTTGTTGGTAAAGCGCACGTTCACCGTCATGGAGAGTTCCACCTGTGCCGAATATCCCTCGCTCGAAACCGACTTGTTTCTTTGTGAATATTGGGTAATTTCTCCTTCAATCTTCAGGTCGCCGTTTCTTCTCACCTGGGTTAGTTTGGTGTGGCTGGCAAAGATGTCTTTCAGTTCGTTATTGAAAAGCGGCCCCATGGGTCCCCACACATAGCTGGCACGAATTGGGAAGTCGGCAATTTGAATGGTTTTCGTTTTGGTGTAGTCGATGCTTGCTCCGTTGAACTTATAGCTCACCGAACAAGCCACCATGCACATGGCGGCCACCACCATCAGCATGCTGCGGCGAAGGCTGTTTCGCGGTTTGTTATTCCAATCCATATTGCTTGATTTTGCGGTAGAGTGTGCGGTCTGAGATGCCCAGTTCGCGGGCAGCTTTCTTTCTGTTACCCCCGTTTCTGTCGAGTGCCTTTTGCAGCATTTGGCGGCCCATGTCACTCAGGTTCAGACTTTCTGTTTCATTAATTTCTTCTGCGTCGGCCTCTTCGAGCTGTGGGTTGATGGTGGTTAGTGGCGAAACGGTTTCGATGGCAGGCTGAAAGCCGGCAGCGCCGTTGAGGGCGCGGGCCTCGTCGAGCTGTTTGCGAATGGCATTCATCTCTTTGCGCAGGTCGGTGATGTTGCCTTTCAGTTCATAGAATATCTTGAACAGCAGTTCGCGTTCGTTCTCGTATGAGTGGTTGTTTCCGCTGTTCACCACGGCCAGCTGCATGCTTTCAGGGTCTTGTGGTATGAACTGGCTCAGTGTTTTCGCATCTATTTCACGTTTCTGGCTGAGCACCGACATCTGTTCGGTGATGTTTTTCAGCTGTCTTACGTTGCCGGGCCATTTATAGTTGAGCATCAGCTGTCGGGCCTCGTCGGTGAGTGTGATGCGTGGCAAGCGGTATTTCTCGGCCATTTGCATGGCAAAGAGGCGGAACAGCAGAATGATGTCTTCTCCCCGTTCGCGCAGTGGCGGCATCTGTATGGGAATGGTGTTGAGCCTGTAGTAGAGGTCTTCGCGGAACCTACCTTCAGTAACGGCCCGTTGCATGTTTACGTTGGTTGCCGCCACAATGCGCACATTGGTTTTTCTTATTTCCTGTCCGCCCACTCTGATGTATTCGCCTGTTTCCAGCACGCGCAGCAGCCGTGCCTGGGTTGCTAACGGCAGTTCGCCCACCTCGTCGAGGAAGATGGTACCCTTGTTGGCCACACCAAAATAGCCTTCGCTTTCGCCAATGGCTCCGGTAAAGGAGCCTTTCTCGTGTCCGAAGAGTTCTGAGTCGATGGTTCCTTCGGGTATCGAGCCGCAGTTGATGGCAAAATAGCGTTCGCGCTTGCGGGGCGAGTTGTCGTGAATAACACGGGGTATAATCTCTTTTCCCACGCCGCTTTCTCCAATAATCAGCACCGAAAGGTCGGTGGGTGCCACCTGCAGGGCAACATCCAAAGCCCGGTTCAGTCCATCGCTATTTCCTACGATGTTGTACCGCTGTTTGATTTTCTGAAGTTCCGAAGTATTCATTGGGGTGACAAAATTACATATTTTTTTCGATATAATGCCAAAGATGGCAGAAAATTTCTTTCTTTGTCCTTTGGTGTATGCTGTTCAGCGGGGTTTCAATGGCAGTTTGATGAGCAGCAGGCCGATGGCTGTCCAGATGAGTTCGCGCAGTCGCACGAGCAAAGCCACAAAGATTCCCGCACTGGCCGAGAGTCCCACTCCGGCTACTGACATCAGGAATCCGCCCTCGCGCCCTCCCAGCTGGAGTGGCATGAAAAAGAGCATGTTGGCAAAGAGCGAGGTGAAGGCCAGCACCAGCAGACAGTCTGCGTAGCTTGGCGCTGGCATGAGCACCAACAGGATGAAGTAGATTTCGGCAGCCGAACACACCCGGCATGCCAGTTCGAGCAACACGCATGTCACGAACCGACGCGGACTTTGCCGGTGCATGGAAGCTATCTGGCGGTCGATGTTGTCGAGCTGTTGCCGATGGTTCAGCACAAACGTCTGTGCACGATTTCCAACCAGTGGCAGCCGGCGCAGCAGGTTCATGGCTCTCACGGCGAGTCCTTTCCTATAGCCCATGACGAAGAACCAGATGCCCAGCAGACAAAAAAGGGTTACGGCAGTGAGCAGCACCGCTGTAACGACATCCACATCTTTCACGCAAAGGAACAACGGCACGGCAAGCAGCCAGAACCAGAAGTGACTGAAGATGTGGGTCATCACATAGAGAATGACCGACGAGGTGGCTCGTTCGGCTCCCACCACGGGGGTGAGTTCCATGATGCGATAGGGTTCGCCCCCCATGAGTCCGCCCGGTGTGGCATAGTTCAGGGCGAATCCGCTCACCGTAATTTTATAGAGCCACCAGAAAGAAACCTTCGGTTCGTGTTGATGAACGATGAGCCACCATGTTGCCGCATTGAACAGGTAGAGGAAAGCCCACAATGCCACCACCGCCAGAAACCAATATCCGGCATGGGCAATGCCCTGCCCCACTTCGGCATAGTTGAGCTGTGTGAGCATCACCGCAAGCACCGCCACGCCGAAGAGCAGGAACCAGTTCTGATATTTTCCCTTACAGCCGTTCTTTGATGCTGTTTTCATGTTTTTTGGGAATAGAGAAGCGCACCTTCTCACTCTCGTCGCGCTTTTCGTGATAGAGCTTTGGCAGGGGGTTGGCGAGTGGCAGGTCGTAGGTCCTACGGTTTCGGCACACGTCAATAGCCATGTAGATGGCCTGACGGAAAGTTGTTTCATCGGCCATTCCCCTACCCGCCTCTTCAAAGTTGGGTGTTACATCGGGGGCGGTAACCACCATGGGCAAACCGCCATAGAGAATCACTCTGCCGGCATCGGTGAGTGCTTTCAGGGGTGCCATGCCCTGGTCGTGATACATGGCAAGCACTCCTTCAAAGGCTTCATACTTGCCCGACCCGAAGAAGTCGTCGGCAGCGTATGGTCCGAAGGCATTCACATGTGCTTCCTCGAGCTTGGTCACGGCGGGTGCAATCACTTCGGTTTCTTCAGTACCTTCGGCCTTGGGGTTCAGGGCAAGCAGTGCAACGCGCGGGTTGGAGAAGCGCAGGTCGCGTTTCAGGGTGTTGAACAGTTGTGTGGCTTGCTCGATGAGTGCCTGCTCGGTAATGCTGCCTGCCACATCCTTCAGGGCAATGTGCTGAGTGAGGAAGGCCATGCGCAACGGAGCTGCAATCACCACCGGCTGACTTTCTATCGCCAGCTTGGTGTTGCTTTCCAATGGCGAGAGCACAAGTGCATCGAAGAGTTGCTGCCGGGCGTCGTCGAGTGAACGCTGCAATGCCCTTTCGCCGGCATTGGCCGATTCGGGGGTGGACAGCCCAAGGTCAACCTTCACCTCGTCGTCGAAACAGGTGAGCAGGTTCACGCGCCCGTCCTTGGCTTCATCGGCATTGCTGATGATGCTGAAGCTGCCCTCGGTGTTGAGTGCCTTCCGGTGGTAGGCAGCAATCTTGGGCGACCCATAGACGATGGGTGTGCACAGTTCCAACATCTCGGGCGATGCAAAGGTTTTAAAAATCAGTTCATATCCGATACCGTTGGTATCGCCTTGCGTGATGGCCACGCGAATTTTTCTTTCTTCCATATTGCGTATATATATAATAAGGTGTATAGGCTATCAAGCTTTGTGGGCTGTGCTCAACAGTCCGCAGGCGGCAAAGATGTCTTGTCCGCGACTGGCGCGTATGGTGGTGAAGATACCGTGGGCGGTGAGATAGTCGCGCAGTGTTTCCATGCGTTTCTCGTCGGCTCCATGCAGGGGCACATCGGGAATCTGGTGGAAACGGATGAGGTTCACGCGGCAGTCGAGCCCGCCGAGCAGCTTCACCAGCTGACGGGCATGGGTTGGCGAATCGTTCACCCCGCCAAACACAATGTATTCAAACGAGAGACGTCGCTGGTGCGAGAAGTCGTAGTGCTGCATCAGCTCCACCACCTCGGCAATGGTCATGCCCTTCTCGGCCGGCATCAGCTGCAGGCGCTGTTCGTGTATGGGCGAATGCAGACTGATGGCCACATGGCATTCGCTCTCTTCTATGAATCTCTTCAGCTTACCGCGCACGCCCACGCTGCTCACCGTGATGCGCCTGGGGCTCCAAGCCCAACCATAGTCGGCGGTGAGCAGTTGTGTGGCCTTGAGCACATTGTCGAGGTTGTCCATAGGTTCTCCCTGTCCCATGAAAACAATGTTGGTGAGCCTTTCAGCCTCGGGCAGGGCATATATCTGGTTCAGGATGTCGGCCGTGGTGAGGTTCCCCTCCCACCCCTGCTTACCCGTTTGGCAGAACAGGCAATTCATCTTGCATCCCACCTGACACGACACGCACAGTGTGGCGCGGTCGCCATCGGGAATAAACACTGTTTCCACGTTCAGGTGTGGGGATGCTGCATCGTTGGTGGTGCGCACGGGAAAGAGATACTTGATGGTACCGTCTTTAGAGTGTTGTGCATCGATGGGAGGCATGGCTCCAATCTCGCAAGCTTCAGCCAACCGTTGCCGGTTCTGTTTCGAGAGGTTGGTCATTTGGTCTATCTCCATCACATGCTTCTCATAAAGCCACTTGGCAATCTGTCCGCCGGTGAAGGCGGGCATCCCTAACTCCGTGGCCAGTGCTTTCAGCTCGGCCACCGTCATTCCTAACAATATCTTCTTTTCCATAAAAAGGTCATTCCAGAAGCCCACCCCCGGCCCCTCCCGAGGGAGGGGAGTGATTAGTCTATTAAATTGTAACGTTCAACTCTTGTTTGTGTTGCGTACCTAAAGGCACGCTATGAATGGTGGTTTCCATTCCCTCCAGCCATAGGAATGGCTGGCTACCCCAATCATGCCCCGATGGGGCATTGTTGTGCATGGTTGTTTTTACTTGCAAAAGTTGAATCATTTATCATTTAGCGAAGCGACTCATTTATCATTTAGCGAAGCGACTCATTTATCATTTAGCGAAGCGCTAAGTTCCCACAATCTTCGTTTTGGGCAGTTCGGCATTGCGGCGGTTCACCACCGTTACCACACTCTGTGCGAGCGAGAGGAAGGCCTGACCGGTGATGGTGTCGATGTTCAGCGCGGCGGGCTTTCCGGCATCGCCACTTTCGCAGATGCTCTGCACAATGGGAATCTGGGCCAGCAGGGGCACTTTCATCTCTTCGGCCAACTGTCGGCAGCCTTCTTTGCCAAACAGGTAGTAGCGGTTCTCGGGCAGTTCGGCAGGGGTGAACCACGCCATGTTCTCCACCAGTCCTAAGATGGGCACCTGCACCTTGTCGTTGCGATACATGTCTATACCCTTACGGGCATCGGCAAGCGCCACCTGCTGTGGTGTGGAAACGATCACGGCTCCGGTGATGGGCAGCGTTTGCAGCAGGGTGAGATGAATGTCGCTGGTGCCCGGCGGGGTGTCGAGGATGAAGTAGTCGAGCTCGCCCCAGTCGGCATCGGCAATGAGCTGCTTCAGGGCCGATGTTGCCATGCCCCCGCGCCAAAGGGTTGCGGTGTCGGCACTCACAAAGAAACCTATGCTCAACAGCTTCACTCCGTATTTCTCTACGGGTTCTATCAGCTGCCTACCGTCTTTCTCCACGGCATAGGGCCGCACATCTTCCACACCGAACATCTTGGTCATCGAGGGACCGAAGATGTCGGTATCTAACAGTCCCACGCTGTAGCCCAACCGGGCAAGGGAGATGGCAAGGTTGGCCGAAACGGTAGACTTGCCCACGCCGCCCTTTCCGGAACTCACGGCTATGATGTTTTTCACTCCGGGGAGCATCTGCCCCACTTCGGGTCGAGGCTTCGACTTGAACTCGGTGCGCACTTCCACCTCCACATCTTCGCCGCAGTGATAACGTATGGCGGCTTCGGCTGCCTTCACGGTCGACTTCAGAAACGGGTCGGTGTCACGGGCAAACACCAGGTCTACACGCACATGCCAACGTTCGCCGTCGGCTTCGTCGCGGTGACTCACCACCGGTGTGTCGGCAAGCATCTCGCTCTCTACAAGGTTCTTCTTGGTGCCGGGATACATCACGGTGCGCAATGCCTCCTCCACCATCTTGGGATATAACGTTTTGTTCATTGCTTTCAATTTTAAGTGCAAAATTACGAAAAGTCGAGAGCAACACAAAATAAATACATTTATTTTTATTGCCAAACGGAGTAATTTCGCGCTTTTAACGCAAAGATTAAGAAAAGTCGAGAGCAATACCAGACCGTAGTCACCACATGACCAAACCGTGGTCAACACATGACCAAGCCGTGGTCAGCTCATGACCAAGCCGTGGTCACCACATGACCAAGCCGTGGTCACCACATGACCAGGCCGTGGTCACCACATGACCAGGCCGTGGTCAAGATTTCGCACTTTAGCGCAGAATTATAAAAAATTTATAGAAAAAGCCCAGCTCCTTAACGAAAAACCTTGATTATGCTCGTTTTTTATACCGATTATTGCTAAATTTGCAACTTCATTTATAAAAAGTTGATTATGCCCATCAGATATATTCCCTTTTTGGTCGGCTTCGTGCTGGCAATGAATTTCGCCAAGGCCAAGGCCGACGATGTTGTGTGGTTCAACGGCAAAGACCGTGTTTCGTATCGCGTTCAGGAGAAGGTTTCTCCGGTGGTGAAAGTGGCTCTGGGTATGTTTGCCGACGACATGAAGGCTGTTACCGGACAGCGTGCCGAACAACACCACAACGGCAGCATAGAGATTATACAGCTGAACATGCTCTCAAACAAAGAGTTTAAGAAGTTTGAAAAGCGACACCTGCCCTACGAACGCATCATCACCCGCCGCGAGGCTTTCTATATTGGTTGCCACGAGGGGCGTGTGATGGTGATTGGCAGCGACGCACGGGGCACAGCCTACGGCATTCTGGAACTCTCGCGCATGGCGGGGGTGTCGCCCTGGGTGTGGTGGGGCGATGTGGTGCCGGAAAAGAAAAAAGAACTGAAAACACCTGACAACTTCACCACCATGCAATGGCCGTCGGTGGAATATCGGGGTATCTTCATCAATGACGAAGACTGGTCACTGCGACCCTGGGCGCATCAGAAGATGGATACCCGACTTGGAAAGGGCGACATCGGTCCGCACACCTACCGAAAACTGTTCGAACTGCTGCTGCGACTGCGGGCCAACACGCTGTGGCCGGCCATGCACGAAGGCACCACACCTTTCTTCCTGGTGAAAGGGAACCGCGAGATGGCCGACTCGTGCGGCATCGTTATCGGGTCGAGCCATTGCGAACCGCTCCTTCGCAACAACGTGGGCGAATGGAATGTGAAACACATGGGCGAATATAACTATATCACCAATGCCCGCCGCGTGAAAGACTACTGGGCCGAACGAATCAAAGAAACGGTGCACATGGATGCTATCTACACCCTGGGCATGCGCGGCATTCACGACGGGTCGATGGCGGGGGTGAAAACGCTCGACGAAAAAACACAAGCCCTGCAGCAGGTGATTGACGACCAGCGACAGCTGATTGCCAAAAACACGGGCCGACGGGTGGAAGAGGTGCCGCAGGTGTTCATTCCCTACAAAGAGGTGCTTGATATTTATGAAAACGGACTGCAAGTGCCCGACGACGTTACCCTGATGTGGTGCGACGATAACTATGGCTATATGACTCGCCTTTCCAACGAGGCGCAGCAGCGACGCAAGGGCGGAGCGGGGGTGTACTACCACCTGAGCTACTGGGGAAGGCCACACGACTATCTGTGGCTGTCAACCACACAGCCGGGACTGCTCGCCCACGAAATGCGCAAGGCCTACGACCAGCAGGCACGCCGACTGTGGATTGCCAACATTCACGACCCGAAGGTGGCGGCTTACGACCTTTCGCTCTTTCTCGACATGGCGTGGAACATTCATGCCGTGAAACCCAATCAGGTGAGCCGGCACCTGGCACTATGGCTCGCACAGCAGTTCGGCGAACAGGCAGCGAAAAAACTGCTGCCGGTGATGAAGAACTTCTATTGGCTCACCACAATGCGCCGACCGGAATTCATGGGGTGGAGCCAGGTGGAACTCGACAAAGGGAAATTCCCCGGAGGGAAGTCTCCGGTAACCGACACGGAGTTCAATGCACTGGCTTTTGGCAACGAACTGGAAACATATCTCTTCCATTTCGAACAACAGAAGCGGGTGGTGGAAGAGGTTGAAAAATCATTGCGACCGGAACTGCACGATGCTTTCTTCACTGCCGTGAAATATCCGTTGTTTGCTGCGGCGGCCATGGCAACTAAACAGCTGCAGGCACAAGAGGCACGGCACATTGCCCGACCGGAATCGTTCCACCACGACGAGGAGGCGCTGGTTTCGGCTGCACGCAGCATGAAAGCCTATCGCGAAATAGATTCACTCACCTATTATTATAATAAGGTGGTGGCAGGTGACAAATGGGACGGTCTCATGTCGATGGCTCCACGCCAGTTGCCGGTGTTCGATGAACCCACCCTGCCCGACCAGCTCTCGGAGGAAGAGATTGTCAAGTATTCCGACAGTCTGCTCGTTGCCGAACAGCTCTCGTCTTTCATCAACCAACAAAAAACAATGAACCGGCAAGAGGAGATACCGGGAGTGATAGCTCGCAACGCCTGTGACTTTACAGACTGCACCGAGGGGGTGAAGGTGGTGGAGATGCTGGGACACAGCATGAAGGCGGTGAGCATTCCACAAGAGGGGGCGGTATCGTATAGGTTCACCACCAACAAGCATGGAGACGTGAAGCTGCGCATAGCTGCCATTCCCACACAACCCAACAACGGCGGAGACCTTCGCTTTGCCGTGAGCATCGACGGGGGCACACCCTGGGTGTTCTCACTAAAAGAACCTTTCCGATCGGAACAATGGAAACAACAGGTGTTGCGACAGCAGGCGGTGCGCGAACAAAACTTCTTTCTCACCTTCGGCACCCACACGCTCACCATACAAGCACTCGATGGCGAAGTGCTGCTCGACCAGTGGATGCTCGATTTCGACACCAGCCGCAAAGCCTACACCTTTCCTGTAGTTTTGACTGTAGACGATAGACTGTAGACGATAGACGATAGACTGTAGACTGTAGACGATAGACTGTAGACTGTAGACTGTAGACGATAGACTGTAGACGATAGACTGTAGACTGTAGACGATAGACTGTAGACTGTAGACTGTAGACTGTAGAAACTGACGGACGCTGAAAGCGTCCACTTTCAGTAACCGGGGGTGCGAAGTACCCCCGGACCACAACCTCTAACAAGTGAATGCACTCTGAAAGAGTGCCCGAACACCAGGTTCGTTGACCCTTTTAGGGTCATGACATTGGGATAGGTGGTGTTTACCCAAGTAGTAGTCCCCTCCTTTCATAAAGGAGGGGTTAGGGGTGGTTCGTGTAATCATACCTAGTCACTAGTCACTATTCACTATTCACTATAAAAGTTACACGAACCACCCCTGACCCCTCCTTGAGCCCCCTAAGTTAGGGGGGTGGGGGTCTGTGAAGTTACACGAACCACCCCTAACCCCTCCTTTATGAAAGGAGGGGACTACGTGCTGGGAACCATGCGCTGGGAACATTAGATGAATAATGCAGGTTAGCGTAGCTCTGCTTTCAGCTTTCAGCTTTCTGCTTTAGCGTAGCTCAGCTTTCTGCTTTAGCTTCGCGCACAAAAAAAGGGGTCCTTGTCTCACGACATGGAACCCCAGAATAATAGTTAACTCAACTTATAATAGTATACCCTACCCTCACGGGCACTGATATACGTTTCTTTATTATCATGAAATAATAATTCTACCTCGACATAGGCGTCTCCCTCGTTGCCCGCTGCGAAAATTTCCAGATTTCGAAGTGAGGGCAAGAGGTTAACACCCGCTTGCAAATGTACACAGAATATTTGAATGCAGCAAATAAATTGTGCACTATTTTATGCTAAAGAACATTTTTTACAGAAAAAGAGCGTGGACTAATTGTCATTACCCACTTCAGGCTCTGGAAAACACCTACACAACGTAATCAACAACCGTCCACGCATTCTGTCAAAAACGATGATGCGCTTATCAGCAGGAGCGATTAATTATCCGTTGCTTACTTTCAATTGAAACTTCCAGATTTCGAAGTAAGGACTATCAAAACCACCTTTGCTTTAAATTGACATGCAAAGGTAGTAATAAAATTTATTACAAACAAAAAAAACGTACATTATTTGTATAAAAATTCTTAATGCCGCTTTATTTACTTGTTTCAAGACTACTGCGCTTGGGCCTGTGGTAGCTGCGATAGTCGTCGAGCTCTATCTCCACATTTGGCTCTTCGAGCTGAATGTGGCGCGGCAGGCGGAACTTCAGGTATTTGATGTTGAGTCCGCGCTCTATCCACATCGATTCGTAATAGGTTTGAATGGAAAGTATTTTACTTGTTGCTGCATCTATGCCAGCGGTGTGATAGAGGTCGGCGGTGCTGAAGAGCACTGGCAACTGGTTGTGGCTCACCATGCACGAGGTGTAGGTGAAGAGGAAGTTGGAGTCGGTTTTCAGGTGAACGATACCGTCGGCTTTCAGAAAGCGGCGGTATCGTTCCATAAAGTAGGTGCTGGTGAGCCGTTTGCGGGGGTTCTTCATCTGCGGGTCGCTGAAGGTGAGCCAAATCTCATCCACCTCGTCTTCGGCAAAGAAACGGTCAATGATTTCGATGCTCGTGCGCAGGAAAGCCACGTTCTTCAGTCCTTCTTCCAAGGCCATCTTCGCACCGGTCCACATGCGGGCACCTTTGATGTCTACTCCAATGAAGTTCACTTCGGGAAAGAGGCGTGCCAGCCCAACGGTATATTCTCCCTTTCCGCACCCCAGTTCAAGCACGATGGGGTGCTGGTTGTGGAAATATTGCTCGTGCCAATGGCCGCGCATTGTGAAGGGTACGTTGTCGATGACCGAGAACGGATACTGAAAAACGTTCTCGAATTTTTCCATGTCGGCAAACTTGGCCAGCTTTCCTTTTCCCATGAACAGTGTGTTTATGCTGCGTTGTTAGTGTTCAATCAATCACCACGGTGGTCCATCCGTGCTTGTCTTCTACGGTACCATACTGTATGCCGCGCAGGGTGTCGAAGAGTTTCTTCGACTTAGGTCCGGGCTGAGCACCGAAGTCGTAACGCTTGCCGGTGTCGGGATCGTCGATGTAGCTGATAGGACTGATAACGGCTGCTGTTCCGCAGGCTCCGGCTTCTTCGAAGGTTTCCAGTTCTTCAACGGGAATGTGGCGTCGCTCAACGGTCATGCCTAAGTCTTGGGCAATGGTCATGAGCGAGTCGTTGGTAACGCTGGGCAGAATGCTCGTCGACTTGGGGGTAATGTAGCTGTTTCCCCTGATGCCGAAGAAGTTAGCGGCTCCGCACTCGTCGATGTATTTCTTTTCCTTGGCATCGAGGTAGAACTCACAGGCATAGCCTTTCTCGTGGGCGATGGTGTTGGCCCTGAGGCTGGCAGCATAGTTGCCGCCCACCTTGTAGCAGCCCGTGCCGAGCGGTGCCGAGCGGTCGTAGTCGCGGGTGATTACGTATGGGTTGCTGGCAAAGCCGCCCTTGAAGTAGGGGCCCACGGGAGTCACGAAAATGAGGAACAGGTATTCCTTCGACGGATGAACACCCACCTGGGCACTGGTGCCTATGAGCAGCGGCCGGATGTAGAGGGTGGCTCCGCTCTCGTAGGTGGGAATATATTCCTGATTCAGGCGCACCACCTTGAGCACCATCTCGCGGAACATCTCGGTCGACACTTCCGGCATCATAATGCCCCTACTGGTGCTTTGCAGACGCTGGGCATTAGCCTCTACGCGAAACACACGCACCTTGCCATCCGGACAGCGGTAGGCTTTCATGCCTTCAAAGGCTTCCTGACCATAGTGCAGGCAGGTGGCTGCCATGTGCATATTGATGTACTCGTCTGAGCATACTTCCACTTCGCCCCACTTTCCGTTGCGGTAGTAGCAGCGCACATTGTAGTCGGTTGGCATATAGCCAAACGACAGGTTACCCCAATCTAAATCTTTCATCTTGTATCTTTGAAATTTTATCTTATTCCATATTCAACCGCTTCATACGATTATGTTCATATACGGCTACCCATGCCGCCACTAAAAGTGCTGCAATACCGGTTCCTATCATTAAATATATAAATGCCATAATTCAATAGTTTTTAATTGCTAAATAATATAAGAAGCCCCCTACAGCAATGAGTATCATCAACACGAAACATCCCGTAAGAATTACCTTTCCTTCACTTATGGGCATGTCCATGATTGAAGTCAATATCACTCCGGCAAACACCAGCTTGGCTATGTCGAGCACAAACCGGCTGGCCTCTATATAGGCCTGCTTGATTTCGGCATCGGTGATGCGGGAGCGTCGTTTCTTTTGATTCATCATGCAAAAGTACGGTTTTTCTTGCAATCCGACAACTTTTTCCGCCGTTTTTTATTTAAGCACAGGTAAACGGTCATTCGGCATCGGCGAGTATTTTCTTCACTTCGGCATCGGTTTTGGTGAGCCGGTCTTTGCAGAGTGTGATCAGCTCCTTGGCTGTTTTGAGTTGTTGGCTCAGGGTGTCGATGTCGAGGTCGCCTTCTTCCATTTTGCTCACGATGCGCTCCAGTTCGTGGAGTGCCTCTTCATATTTCATTGCTTTTTTCATGTCACTGTGGATCTGATGGTTCCTTTTTCTAATCGTGTTTCTATGATGTCGCCTGCTTTCACGTCTTCTAGTGAGCGCACTGCCCTACCCTCTTTCAGGGTGATGGAGTAGCCACGGCGCAACAGCAGGGCGGGGTCTACGGCTTTTATGCGTTGTGCAAGCAGTTCCAAACGGTGCTGTTCGGCTGTGAGCATACGTTCTGCAAGGGGGGGGAGCGCTGCAGAGAGTGTTTCAACATGGTGGCGCATCGTCTGCATCCGGGTGGGCACGCCCACCTTCATCCGCTCTTGCAACCGGCGCAGGTGCAGCTGCTCGGTTTGTATCAGCGACAGGGCTGCCACAGGAATGCGCCCGGCCAATGAGGTGAGCCGCAGCTGGTCGTGCTTGAGCCGTTGCTCTATGCAGCTGACTATTTGGTCTTGTGCCCGTTCTATGCGCTGCCATGTCGTTAGCAGGTGGTCTATGAGGAATGCGGCTGCGGCGGTGGGGGTTTTCACGCGGGTATGCGAAACCATGTCGAGCACGCTCTCGTCGCGGTCGTGCCCGATGCCGGTGATGATGGGCAGGGGGAAGTTGGCCACATTCTCGGCCAGGGCGAGGGTGTCGAATCCGCTCAGGTCGGCGGTGGCTCCGCCGCCTCGGATTATCACCACGCAGTCGAACGCTTCTAATGAATCGTAGATGGCTTCCAAGGCTGCAATCACCGACGCTTCCACCTGTTCGCCCTGCATCACAGCGGGAAACAGGCGGGTGTTGAACACAAAGCCATAGCTGTTTTCTTCTAACTGCCGACAGAAGTCGCCATAGCCTGCTGCGCCGGCACTCGACACCACGGCTATGCGCTGGGCAAAAAGGGGAAGCTCCAATTCGCGCTGCAGGTCGAACACGCCTTCTTCTTTCAGCTGCCGGATGATCTCTTGTCGGCGGCGGGCCATGTCGCCCAGGGTGAACGTGGGGTCTATGTTCTGCACAATCCACGAAAAGCCGTAGGCCTCGTGAAAGTTCACCGTCACCTGCAGCAGCACTTGCATGCCGGGCCGCAGCTGTTGGCCGGTTATGCGTTCAAAGCGTGGTTGCAGCACGGCCCACCTCGACTGCCAGCATTTGGCCGATGCCCGCGCGATAGGAGTGGTGGAGTTGAGCGTGGAGAGTTTATAGTTGAGCGTAGAGCGGACATTCACTCCCCTCCCCGGGGAGGGGTTGGGGGTGGGCGTTTGGTTTGTCTGCACCAACTCCATGTAGCAGTGGCCGCGCACTTGGCGCACCTCTGATAGCTCGGCTTCTACCCAGTAGCTGCCGGGCAAGGTTCCCTCTAATGCGAGCCGCACCATCTGGTTCAGCTCATATAGTGTATAGTGCTCTCCTATCATTTAGCATTGATCATTTATCATTTAGAGAAGCGAAGCGCAGCGCCAAAGTTGGGCACGCCATAGCCGAAGATGTTGTCGGGATGTTCATACTGACTGGCCGAGCGGCGCACCAAGTCTATAATCTCTAAGGCTGTTTTCGAAGGCAACGCCTGCCAAAGGCATGCCACGAGTCCTGTCACCAAGGGTGTGGAGAACGACGTGCCGGTTTGGTGTATGATGGTTCCACGACCGGAGATGACAGCTGTTGGCGAACCTTGTGCCATCACGTCGGGTTTCACCCTTCCGTCGGCGGTGGGTCCTATGCTGCTGAAAGGGGCGTTCATGCCACGCGGAGTCACGGCTCCCACGGTGAGTATGTCGTGGGCATCGCCGGGCACGTTCACCTTCTTCCAGGTTCCCATGCCATCGTTGCCGGCACTGTTCACCAGCACGATGCCTTTGCGTGCCAGCATAGAGGCTGCACGCGAGGCCAGCGAATGTTGTCCGTCGAGGTCGCCATAGGTGTAGTTCTGCCGCCGGTCGTCGAAGCTGTGATAGCCCACCGACGAGTTGATGACATCCACTCCCATCGAGTCGGCATATTCGGCTGCGGCCACCCAGAAGTCTTCCTCGGCCAGGGTTTCGGTCTCGGTGTCCTCGGTTCGGCAGAGCACATACTGCGCGTCGGGGGCGGTGCCCACGTATGCTTCGGGGGCATCGGCAGCCATCGTCGAGAGCACCATCGTGCCATGCTCGGTTTGCGCATACACATCGGCGGTGCCGGGCATCACAAAGTCGCGTGCCGCCACCACGCGTGCCCGCTGCAGGGCTGGAATCTTGTCGGCATTCATAAACCCGCCGTCGAGCACGGCAATCATCATGCCGCGCCCGCGCTTTCCATTGCGGTGCAGCTGCATGCCGCCAAGGGCTTCTATCTGTTGTGCGGCAATGCCGTAGGGGTCGTGGGCGATGGTGTCCCAACGGTTAAACTCGGTGTGGAAGGCCGACCGCAGCGGCTTTCCCAAAGAGTCGGGCGACTCGAACACCTGACGGGCTTCCGCCACCATGGGCATGGCTTGCAACTCTGCAAGGGCTGCCACGCTGCGGGTGCGCACCAGCAGGGTGTTGGTCCAACGGCTCGCGCTCACCACCTCGAACCCTCGCGCGCGCACATAATATATATAAGGTGTAGACACGGGCAGGTCGGTGGAGTCGACGGCGATGTGCTGTCGACGGCGACGCGCCAGCGACCGCGCAGAGAGGAACTCTTCGGGACGGTCGAGCGAAAAGCCCGTTCCTTGTTTGTCGCGCAGCTGCAGGCGCACCAAATAGCACTTGCCACCTGGATAAACACGCTTATGGCCCGCAGGGGGCGTTATGGCATCTGCATGCACCATCCATGCCAACAGCAACAATATTGCCAATAGTCTTCTCATTAGCTTAGCAGTTCTTCTTACAAGCTGCAAAAGTACCCATTTTTTCCTTTTCTCACAAATTATTACTTGTCAATACTATCGATTGTTGTTTCATTGCTATGTTAAAAAAGTACAAAAACAAAAGCACGAAGCGCCTTGAATGTATTAGGAATAAAAAAATATTCATACCTTTGTCAAATTAAAGACATAATAACAACATAACTAAACAACCTGATACCCTACGGGGCAACAACATATAAAGACATGGGAAAATTCATCAACCCATTCACAGACATTGGATTCAAAAGAATCTTCGGACAGGAG
>CACXFT010000087.1 GCA_902767045.1 uncultured Prevotellaceae bacterium
GGCAGCAGTCTGTTGCTGTGCCTTAGCACCCGAGGCGAGCATCAGGATTAATAAAACAAATAAGGTACGCACGTACATTTTTTATTATTAGGTGAGTTCTAAAAAATAATATTACCCATTGCAGACAATGCCTCTATGCTGAGTTCCTCCTCAAAGAGATTCTCATCCATCGGTCGCCTATATATCGTCGTTTTCTTCATAATTACGTCGTCTGATGCTACAAAGGTACAAAATTATATCGAATTATCGTCAGATTGCAAAGATAATGCTTTTCTGCGTAAATTCATCCTACTTATTTAAATATAGTCGTCAAAATAGCTTTCTTGTGTGTCTCTTTTTAAAAAAGTTGCCGAAAAGTTTTGGTGGTTTCAAAAAAAGTATTACCTTTGCAACCGCTTTGAGATTCCTATGGGAGTTGAAAGCAGACAAACAGGAGCATAGCTCAGTTGGTTCAGAGCGCTTCAGTCACATTGAAGAGGTCTTGGGTTCGAGTCCCAATGTTCCTACAAAGGTCGGTCTTCATTACGAAGGCCGACTTTTTTTTTCGACATACTAACTGTTTGAAGACATAGTAACATACTAACCTATATTTAAAGACATAATAACATACTAACGTTTTACAAGACATAATAACTTATAAAGACATAATAACATACCAACGTTATTTTTTGTTAGTATGTTACTATGTCTTTGTTAGTATGTTACTATGTCTTTGTTAGTATGTTACTATGTCTTAAAAACAGTTAGTATGTCAAAAACTCAGGTCGTGCACATTTTATAGAACGAACGATACACGAAATAGAGGGCAATCACAAAGAAGATGAGTCCGAACCAGGGAGCCATGCCTCGGAACCCTTCGCTGATGGCAATTTCCATGGCCAGCACGCCGAAGAGGGTGGTGAACTTGATGATGGGGTTCAGGGCCACCGACGAGGTGTCTTTGAAGGGGTCGCCAACGGTATCGCCCACCACCGAGGCATCGTGCAGCTCGGTGCCCTTTGCTTTCAGGTCAACCTCCACCACCTTTTTGGCATTGTCCCATGCTCCGCCGGCATTGGCCATGAACACGGCCTGGAACAATCCGAACACGGCAATAGAGATGAGGTAGGCGATGAACAGGCACACGGCATTCTCGCCACCGATGCTCTCGGGTGACGACATGCAGGCAAAGGCCAGGGCGAAGCAGAAGATGGCAATGAAGATGTTCATCATGCCACGTTGCGCATAGGTTGTGCAAATGCGCACTACCTCTTGACTTTTCTGCGTATCGGCCTTTTTGGGTGCATTTGCATCCAGTTTGATATTCTTCTTGATATACTCCACGGCGCGGTTGGCACCGGTTGTTACGGCCTGCATCGATGCTCCCGTGAACCAATAGATCACGCAGCCACCGAGTATGAAGCCCAGGATAGAGTATGGGTTAAGCATGTTCAGGATGCTGGCCGGTTCAATGCCGAGTGTCTTCTGAATCATCAGAATGAGTGAGAAGATCATGGTTGTGGCCCCCACCACCGCCGTGCCAATGAGCACGGGTTTGGCCGTAGCCTTGAACGTGTTGCCTGCCCCGTCGTTGGCCTCGAGATAGTATTTTGCCTTCTCGAAGTCGGGTGTGAAGCCGAACTCGCTCTCCACCTCGCGTGTAGTCTTTTCTATATCATCCTCAATGAGCGAGAGTTCGTAAACACTCTGTGCATTGTCGGTAACCGGTCCGTAGGAGTCAACGGCAATGGTAACCGGCCCCATGCCCAGCATACCGAAAGCCACCAGTCCGAAGGCGAAGATGCTGTAGTAGGGTCCGAACACCTCGCCAATGCCGAATGCCACCGAAGCAAAATAGGCAATGAACATGAGCACGAAGAAGACGATGCCCGTCCAGAAAGCCCCGAAGTTTCCTGCCACCAGTCCGGAAAGGATGTTGAGCGAAGCCCCGCCCTGCTTGGAAGTGCGCACCACCTCGGCCACATGAATGGAGTTGGGCGAAGTGAACAGCTTGGTGAGTTCAGGTATGAGAGCTGCCCCGAGTGTTCCGCACGAGATGATGATTGACAGTGCCAGCCACCAACCATGTCCCAGATGTCCCAGGATGAGCCACGAAGCCAGGAAGGTACCTAGAATGCTCATGATAGAGGTAATCCACACGAGTGAGGTGAGCGGCTGTTCAAAGTCGATGTCGTCGGCAGTGCTATACTTTGCCTTCGACAGAGCCCCATTGATGTAGTAAGAGATGACCGAGGCCAGTATGCCCAGGATGCGCATCACGAAGATCCACACCAGCATGGGAATCTTGTAGTCGTCGGGCAGTGCCAGCAGAATAAACGACACCAGAGCCACGCCCGTAACGCCATAGGTTTCAAAGCCGTCGGCGGTGGGGCCGATGGAGTCGCCGGCGTTGTCGCCTGTGCAGTCGGCAATCACGCCCGGGTTGCGCGGGTCGTC
Source organism: uncultured Prevotellaceae bacterium (assembly GCA_902767045.1). Classification (GTDB taxonomy): domain Bacteria; phylum Bacteroidota; class Bacteroidia; order Bacteroidales; family Bacteroidaceae; genus Prevotella. Next base: position 2,437 of record CACXFT010000087.1, read on the forward strand.
TTCTCCAATCTTAAACACCACCTTCATCAGGTCGCTGCCAATGTCGGCAATCTTGGTAAAGATGCCGCCGGCGATGCGCAGTGCCGAGGCACCCAGACTTTCGCCAATGGCAAAGCCAATGAAGCAGCTGCCTGCCAGCTCTTCGGGCATGAAGAGCAGAATCACCAGCATGAGCAGCAGTTCGATGCAGATGAGCACGATGCCAATGCTCATGCCGGCACACAGAGGAATATTGAGCAAGTCGAGCGGATGGCGGCGCAGCGAGGCGAAAGCCATGCGCGAGTTGGCCAGTGTGTTCATTCTCACACCGAACCACGCCACCGAATAAGAGCCTAAGATACCGATGACCGTCCACACCAGAATGAGCAGCACGGCCCCAAGAGACATGTGGGAGAGCAGTCCGAAGTAGAGTGCGATGGCCGCACCGAGAAAGAGGAAGAGCACTGCAAGGAACTTCCCCTGCTGTTTGAGGTAGGTAGAACAGGTTTGGAAAATAACGTCGCCAATGGCCAGCATCGAAGCATGTGCTTTCAGTTTTCTCACCCTGCTGAACTGCCAGAAGCCAAAGAGCAGTCCGAGAATAACCACACCAAACCCCCAGTAAAGAATAGAAGCCTCAGGAGATGTTGCAAAGCCCTGCGGCATTGCCAGGTCGGCTTCGCTTGCAAATGCCGCCGCTGGGAGGGCAGCCGCAAGTAAAGGAATCAGAAATTTCTTCATGTTGTATTAATTTAAGTTTTTGAATATAAATTGTCATTAAGTTAGGTTAGATTGTCATTATAATTTTGCAAACTTAAACAAAAACTTCGAATTAAAAGAACATTTTTATACAAAAAACTTAACTTCCTGCTTTTTTCCTTTCATTCATTAGCATCCTTTCAACGTCACCAAAGAAAACAAAAAGCAAGGTAAAATAGAAAGTTTGCTTACTTTTTGCGCAAATATTAAGAGAAACGTTTGCTATTTAATATTTAATTAGTAACTTTGCAACCCAAACGAAACAATCATCAAGTGCAGTTCTGAGAGCTGCCATATATATTAATAAGGTAAGGAAAGAAAAGAATGAGCAAGTTAATCATTCCCAAAAACTACGAAGCCCTGCTCGACATGAAGCAAACGGAGCAAGGCATTAAGCTGATTAAGGAGTTTTTCCAGCAGAACCTCTCCACCGAGCTACGCCTGCGCCGTGTAACAGCTCCGCTGTTTGTGTTGCAGGGTCTTGGCATCAACGACGACCTGAACGGTGTGGAGCGCCCCGTAACGTTCCCCATCAAAGACCTGGGCGACGCCCGTGCCGAAGTGGTGCACTCGCTGGCCAAATGGAAGCGGCTCACGCTGGCCGAATATCAGGTGGAGCTGGGCCATGGTGTATATACCGACATGAATGCCATTCGTGCCGACGAGGAACTCGACAACCTTCACTCGTTATATGTTGACCAATGGGACTGGGAGGCAGTGATTAGTAAAGAGCAGCGCACGCTGGCTTTCCTGAAGAATGTGGTGGAACGCATCTATGCTGCCATCCTGCGCACCGAATATCTCACCTGCGAAACCTACCCGCAGCTGCGCCCGTTCCTGCCCGAGAAGATTCACTTCATACACAGCGAAGAGCTGTTGCAGATGTATCCCGACAAAACTCCCAAGGAGCGCGAAGATGCCATCTGCCGGAAATATGGTGCGGTGTTTATCATTGGCATAGGCGGCGAGCTCTCGAACGGCGAGAAACACGATGGCCGTGCTCCCGACTACGACGACTGGTCGACAGTGGCCGAAAACGGCTTGGCCGGGCTCAACGGCGACATTCTCATTTGGTATCCCGTGTTGGAGCGGTCGTTTGAACTTTCGTCGATGGGCATTCGTGTTGACAAGGAGAGTCTGCTGCGACAGCTGAAGATTGCTGGCAAAGAAGAGCGCAAGCAGCTATTCTTCCACCAGCAGTTGCTCAGCGATAAGCTTCCGCTGAGCATCGGCGGCGGCATTGGTCAGAGCCGCCTGTGCATGGTGCTGCTGCACAAAGGGCACATTGGCGAGATTCAGGCCAGCATCTGGCCCGACGACATGCGCCAAGAGTGCGCCCGCATGGGCATGCCGCTTATTTGACTCCAAAACGGTCATTTGGGTTAAAAGTAAAAAGTGACAGGTTAGAAGTTAAGGTTGGCACTTAATACCACCTTACAGCATTTGTGTAGCCGCTGCGCTTATCGTACTTCAATGCGTCGGTAAGCGTGGCGGCATTGCATCGGAACGAGAAGTTGTAGCTGGTGTAGGGTTTCAACACCACCGAACACGACATGTTGAAGCAGTGCAGGTCGCGCTGCAGCGAAGCGGTGGTCATAGACAGCTCATGGGCATCGAAGTCGAAACCGCTCGAGAAAGTGATGTTCCACCCATCGGAAAGGCGAATGTTTCCGCTGAAGTTCATGTTCTGCGTGTATTTATAGGGGTAGCGCATGCGGTGGGTGTTGAACTTTCCAGCCGTGTTTTCGCGCATGGTGATACCATAGCCAATGGTGAGCGACCAAGGCATCGAGAACTTCATGTAGCCGTTTTCGTCGGTTTCGGTCTTTCCTCCCCCACTCTTCTTGCGTGCTCCACGCTGTCCCTTAATCATGGTATCATCTACGTTGCTTTCTATATCGGTGTCGATACCCTCATCGTCGTTATCGTTTTTTTGCTGGCGGTCGTCGTCGTTGTCGCCGCCCCCGCCAAACCACTTGCGTATTTTCTCGGGGTTGAGGGTGAACGAGAAGTTCTGCGACATGCCCTGGAAACGACCGAACCTACCGTAGCCATATTCGGTGTGAGTGCCCACGTATGGTCGTCCGTTTTCGTCGAGCTCGTAGGCATAGGTGGCAAACACGGCATGCAGGTTGAAAGTGTAGCTCTTCCACCACTTCAAGCGGATGTCCATGGTGAGGTCGCTCAAAGGGCGCACCTTCGCCGCCATGTTATACGACATGCCCAGTCCGAAGTTATCGATAATGCTCAGTTTTCGAATGCCGGTAGTGTCTTTTTCCGACTTCACCTTCGCCTCCACATTGTTTTGCAGGCTCAGTGCCACGCTTCCCGTCTTTCCTTTGCCTGGCACGCCATATAGAGCACCCTGATAGGGCGAATATTCCACGAGCGAGACGTTGCCGTCGGCATCGGTTTTCTGATAGGTTTTGTAGTAGCCATAGCGCGACGTGCTGAAGTCGGGAGCATAGTTGAAACTCAGCTGCGGGGTGAGCACGTGGCGGATAGCTTCCACCTTGTCGCCGAAGAGCTTGCGGTTGGGAATGAACATACCATACACCTTGGTGCTTGCCGAAAGGCTGAGCGACCAGTTATAAACATTGTGGAAACCGTATGTGGTATCGCTCACCTCTTTCTGAGCCTCGGTGTCCCAACTCTTGTTGATATAGCCCGAATACATGCGGTCGGTGAAGTTGATGGAAGGTGTGAGGTTGAGATAATTAAATAAGGTGAAGTTGCCGTTGATGGGTATCTGGTGTTGAATGCCGTTTCGCCATTCGCGAATGAGGTCGGCCTTCATCAGGTGGTTCTCTTTGGTGGTGATGGAGTTGGAGATTCTGCCAGTATAGCTCATCGATATTTTCTCGTACCAGCGTTCCTTACCCACCATCTTTTTGCGTTTGAAGGGATTGAAGCGCGAAATGTTCACGTTCAGGTCGGGTAGCGTAACAGCCACGGTAGAGTCGCGCATGTTCTGTGCAATGTTGGCCGTGCTGCTCAGGGTCATTCCAATGCTCGAGAAGGTGGTGCTCCAGCTCACCGACGATGTGCGGGTAGACTGCGTCATGGTTTGCGGGTTATACATGCTCGTCAGACTGTTACGCTCGTAACTGGTAGAAGCATAGTTCACACTTGCCGATAGCGTGTTATAGGGATTGGCTTTCGAGTCTTGCCGGTGGCTCCATTGCAGTTTGAAGCTCTCCTGGCGTGTAAAGTCGGGCATGCCCTCGTCGCCGGTTTTGGTGTCTTGGAAACTGAAGTAGAACGACCCGCTGTGGCGGTAGCGCTTGCGGTAGTTGGTGGCCGCCGAGAGTCCCCACGAGCCTTTGGTATACACCTCGGCCAGCAGTTTCAGGTCCCACTTGTCGTTCACGGCGAAGTAATAGCCAATGTCTTTCAAATAGAATCCGCGGTCGCTCTCGTCACCGTATGTGGGCATAATGAATCCGCTGGAATAGCTCTTGGTGAAGGGGAAGAACCCGTATGGGATGGCCAGCGGCAGCGGCACATCGGCCACAACGAGGTAGGCCGGTCCGAACACCACCTCTTTGCCGGGCCTCACCTTGGCTCGTGAGAGGGCAATGTAGAAGTCGGGGTGTTCGGCATCGCAAGTGGTGTACTTGCCGTGGCGCATATAAATCTCGCCGTTGGCATTTCGTTTAGAAAGCTCGCTTTTCATAAACCCGTCTTGCTGTGCGGTGTAGACCTGGCTGATGAGTCCGCGCTTGGTTTTGAAGTTGAAAGCCATGGTGTCGCTCTCGTAGGAGTCTTGCCCCATTTGGAACACGGGTGTACCACTGAGCACGCCGAGCGAGTCGGCTTCGCCTGTGGCATGCACCAGGCTGCTGTCGAGCGACATATATATTTTCTCGCTCTCGAGGTTCATGTTCTCGTATTTCACATTGGCATTGCCATAGAGGAAAGCCGAGTTCGAGCCGGCCACATACACCAGCGAGTCTTCGGCGGTGTAGTCAACAGGCGAATCGATACCGTTCTTGCGTTGCCGGTTGAGCGAGTCTTGATAAAGCGAATCGTCGATCGCTTGGTTATGGCGATAGATGGCCAGCGAGAGCGAGTCGAGCTTGGTGGTGTCTACAACGGCACGTCCCATGGAGTCACGCACCACATTGCCCATGGAGTCTAAGAGCAAGGTGGAATCGACCGCTGCAGCCACCGTGTCTTGGGGCAACGACCGTTTCTTCTTGCTTTTCAGCAAGGGCATATTATTGTTCGCCATCATAAACATGAAGGCGAACAACAAAAGAAATATGAGTGTCTTTCTTCTCATAGAGGGTGCAAAGTTACATCTTTTTTCTGAATATCTTCACTAAATCACATAAATTTACCAACTATAGGCTCTCATTAACACACGTTTTGGGTTCGTACATGTCGCATGTAGCAGTGCTACATACGATATGTAGCAGTGCTACATAGGGCATGTAGCAATGCTACATGCGAGATGTATGAAACCAAAAGGTTAAGAGTTGAGCGTGGAGAGTGAAGAATTTACGAGTTTAGAGTGGAGAGTTTAGAGTGGAGAGTTTAGAGTGGAGATGTTCTCTACATGGTTATGATGATGCCATAGGCATCAGATAGGGGTAGCCAGCCATTCCTATGGCTGGAAGAACGTACGGTGTATCTCAGGCGTGCCTTTAGGTACGCGATATTCCACTTGTTTGTGTTGCGTACCTAAAGGCACGCCGTGAATGGTGGATCCA
>CACXFT010000088.1 GCA_902767045.1 uncultured Prevotellaceae bacterium
AAAATCTTCTAATTCCCCAATTGTCGAAAGACAAGAATCAAAAGTGGACGTCCAGTCTTATGTCCTTATATCTTTATCTGTCCATTAGGATATCTTTTTTTAAAAAGATTATACATTTGTTGTTTGAGAAATCCGCACATAACAGAATCCGTGTGCAAATTTACTTAAACTTTAGCATTTAACCAAACAAATTATATTAAATAAGGTGTTTTTAGTGGCTTATTCTTTGCTTTTTGCGAGAAAAAGCTTAATTTTGCACAATAATTTGTCATTAAGATTGCATTATGAAAGAGATAAGAATCCACATCCATGACTTCGGACCTCTGCATGAGGTAGAGTTTCAATTGGCTCCAATGATGATATTCACTGGGATGTCAAGTCTTGGTAAGAGCTATGCCAATTATGTGGCGTATTATACTATTTCATCAATATGCGGTGATGCTTTGGAAAAGATAGTTGCTTCTAAATTTGACAGGGCGGAAACTGAGCAATGCTTTGAAATTACAACTCGTGAGATTGAGGCTTACTTGCATAATGGATTAGAAACATATATGCAATCTTTCTTAGGTGACGATAACATCAGATGTAATGTGGACTTCCAAATCGGAGGCCAGGAAACGCATTCATTTAAAGTGAAGGAAGTTACAGACTTAGACGGAGATGATGCCATTCCTTCCAGATATAAGTCGAAGTGGGAATACACATATAATGGCGAAACTAGCCAATTCTATTCAAAGAGCAGTGATTTGTGGGAGAAAGTCATGTTTGTGGTTAACAATAAGATATGTGTCACACTGTTTAAGAGCCTGCTCACCTACACGCCCATTCTTCCACCGGCACGTGGAGCCTTTGTCGGTGAAAACTATACCATGAAGTCCAAAGTTTCTTCTTCGCTTGGCATGTATCGCCAATTTCTTAACGATTATGATATAGGGGTTCAGCCTTCAGAAAAAGTTTCCACAGATAGAGAGAAATTCTTTAAGAGAGCTATGGAAAGGTTGATTGATGGACAATTGGTGAACGAGAAAGACAAGCAGTATTTGCGACTGTCAAATGGGCAGCAAATAGCACTAACTGCTGCAGCTTCGTCAATTAAGGAACTTAGCCCATTCTTGTTTTATCTGAAGAATCAGTTAGGACAATATATGTCTTTCTGCTTTGAGGAACCGGAGGCTCATTTGCACCCAAAGATGCAAGTGGCATTGGCCGACCTTGTTGCAGCCTGCCTCAATCGCAACATCTTTTTCCAGTTCACTACGCACAGTGACTATTTTCTCCAAAGGCTTAACCAGCTTATCAAACTGGGATTTCTAAAAAATAAAAATAAAGATAAATTTAACGACTTGTGCAAAGAATGGGGCTTGGATGATCACTGCTACATTGAAGCAAAAGATGTGAAAGCTTACTTTTTCCACAGAAATAATGATGGGATGGTGGAAATAGTTGACTTGCCGATTGGTGACGAAGGAATTCCATTTAAATCTTTCTTCGATGTTGCAAATGAACTACAACAACGTGAAGAAGAAATCAATAATGCCTTGTATGAACTTTGTAAGAAGGAAGATAAAGAATGATTACTATTGCAGATTTGAAATCTTCATTATATGACCAATGTCTATTTTCTGAATTTCCTTCCTCCATTAGGGTGAATAATATGGAGGAGGGAGAGGAAAATAAAGTGGAATATGTAACGCTTACTTCAGAAGGAACATTTATCAACATTGACAATAACATTCTGAAAAAGTCAAAAGATATATATAGCATCAAAGATGGCAATGTAAGCTTCCGTAAGGACTGCGATGGGATATGTTTGCTCCATCGAGGAGAGCGTAAATTCATCATTTTTACCGAGGTAAAGTCGGGCTTTGCCAACATGGAAAAGAAAGCTTATTTCCAACTCATTACATCCTATGTCAGATGCAAGTCATTTCTATCGGTTTTGGATGCATATTCGCCCTCTGAGTATGAGGAAGTTGCCATTGCCATTAGCTATCCAAATGTACAAGAACAAATATCAAATAATGGTCAACATCAAGAATCACGGCAGTCCGTCATAAGCAAATATGCTCCACTGAGAAATCGCTATCGCCGGCAAATTTTGGATAAATCTTATGTGGATATGAATATGTCTGATTTTGAGATTGACAAACTGCATCTAAAGTCTGGACTGATTAACGACCATTTACATCTTATTCATATACCCATACAGAGTGAATTAAAATCAGCATCTATAGATTTGGATAAAATCCTTCTTTAGAATTCCCCAATTATACAAAGCAAGAATCAAAAGTGGATGTCTAGTCTTATGTCCTTATATCTTTATCTGTCCATTGGCATATCTGTTTTTAGAGTTACACCTTATATTATATATATGCTACCTCCTATTCTTTCCGAACAGGTCTGAATGAGTGCCGGTATTCGTCATCAACAACACCAAATCCCTGTCGTTTTGGTCCCATACAAGAAACCAGTTGGAGGTGATGTGACACTCCCAATAGCCTTCGTACTGGCCGTGAAGAATGTGAGGATTATATTTCTCAGGCAGCCGACCCTCAGTGGCAAGGATGTTGAGCACATCAGTCAACGACTGCTCATCATAGCCTCGCTTGAGGCAACGTTTGAGCGAGCGTTTGAATTCGCCAGTATAGCGAAGGTTGTATTTCATGCCTTGCACTGCTTGATAAGGTCTTCCACACTGTCGGCTTCATAGACACGGCCATTCTTGATGTCGTCAATAGCCCGGTCCATACCCGTCTTTGCCTGTCGCTTCAGCGTTACGGAGGTTACCCCTCGCAACAAGCTGATGGCCTGACGTATCTGGTCAAGCATCGAAACATCTTCTATGGAAACTGTCAGTTGAGTCATTTTCTTCCTTGCTTAATGTTTATAATTCCAATTAAATACACGGCTATGCGGCATGCCCCATCTCGTAAAGATGTTCGGGGGCGATGTCAATGCTGCCGTCGAGCCAGCAAACCGTCCATCCGTCAAGGTCGAAACGGTCGAACACTGCTCTGTCGCGAAGTGGGGCAAAGAGCTTATACTTCTCAATGAGCGGCAGGCAGTCGAAAATGCGCTCGCAGCCATCATTGAAGGTCAGGTGCAACCTATAGCCATCAAGGGCGCGGGCGGCTGTAACCCATTTTAGAGAGTTGCCCTGTGGGCGATGATTCTCACGCTCGGCAGAACAAGCAAGTTTGTTCTGCTCTCGCTTAACCGAATTATTTGTCTGTTCCATACGCTAATCCAGAGGGCTTATTTTCACCAGAGTCTCACCATTCTCCATGCGTTCCCAGTTCAACATCAGTTCGTCCTTATGCTGGTCGAGCCACTCGAAGACCAGATGCAACGCACGACGTGGCATCTGTCCAGTCACTCTACCCGTCTGAATGTCGATGGTGGCACGATACTCATGATTCCGTAGAAATGGCAAATCTCTGGCATGATACTCTTTTTTGATAATTACGGTCACAAGGCTCGTGCAAGCAGAGTGCAATGGAGCTTGCTCCAATTGCCGAGGCGCAGCCGAGTCTCGCACCCTTATGGGTGCAAAGGTACAAAATCTTTTTGATAATTATAACACTTTGCCTATACCTTTTTATTGGTGTCCGGTAAAAATCTGTACGACTCACTACAAATCCATTGGTGTCAAATATTTCTGGCGATTATTACAACAGAGGGGCAAAGAAACTGACGGACGCTGAAAGTGCACACCTTTGGTGTGCTGCCCCATGAAAGTTGATCGGACAGTAATATTAATTCAACTTTCGCAAGTGAATATTCTCTACATGGCTATGATGATGCCATAGGCATCAGATAGGGGTAGCCAGCCATTCATATAGCTGGAAGAACGTTCGGTGTATCTCAGGCGTGCCTTTAGGTACGCGATATTCCACTTGTTTGTGTTGCGTACCTAAAGGCACACCGTGAATGGTGGATCCATTTCCTCCAGCCATAGGAATGGCTGGCTACCCCTATCATGCCCCGCTGGGGCATTGCTGAGTAGGGTCGCTTCTCCCCTCCCTTGGGAGGGGTTGGGGTGGGGTCGCTTCTCCCCTCCCTTGGGAGGGGTTGGGGTAGGGTAACTTCTCCCCTCCCTTGGGAGGGGTCGGGGGTGGGGTCGCCTTTATTTCCTTACCACTACCTTGCGCCCTCCGAAGATGTAGACACCCGGTGTGAGCATGGGGTGGTTCTGCAAGAGCGTTGTGGGTGTTTCCCTTTCCGCCACGCGCCGGCCGGCGAGGTCGTAGACCGCGCAGGGCCACGGTGTTGTGGCAGAGCGGTCGTCTTCTATGCCACGGTCGTCAGGCATTTCCTGTTCGTCGCCGAAGAGGGCCACCATCCATGGACGGGCAGATGCCGGGGCTTCGGAATGGTCGAACACTAAATACACCTTATTATTATATACATACTTGTTGCGGCGCTGTGCATCGGTGGCATTGCGAGCCGTGGCCAGGTGAGCTGTTTCCAACAACGCGTTGTTGGCAGTGAGTGCCGAGTATTCGGTGTGCCCGCGGAACCAGTTCTCGTTGCTGTAGAAGCCCACCGCCGAGACCGGGTCGTAGGCATAGTAGTCGAGCGACTTGCCATCGCCGGCTACCACTCCCGTTTGCGTCTTGTCGTCGCTGTTGTTCTCCACGAAAGGCAGTCCGAATACCATCACGTCGCGCCCCTCGCTCCATGTGGGTGCGTCGCCCGTGCGCTCTTTAACAACGTTATCGATGTAATCGTCGGTGAGCAGTTTCTCCAAATATTCGCCATAGAGCCGAATCTTGGACATGCTCTCATTGATGACGGTAGGTTCGTTGTTGGGCAGGTCCAGTTCTACATAGTACGGACGGAGCGAAGCATCGGCAGCCTGAACGGCAGCCTTGGTTGATTTGTTCCATTGCATCCACACTCCGCGCTGCGGTTTCTGTGTGCGGATGATCACCGGCCACGAAGCCGGTATAAACTGCGGGTTGCCCATGTTGTTGAGCTGGCTCACCGACGAAAGTTGCAGTGCCTTGGGCTGTGGACTGTCTTTGATGCTGGTAAATGCCACGTCGATGGTGCTGCCCAGGCGGGTGTCGTAGGGCACATAGAGCGAAGCATAGAAATTATTGTCTTCGTTGTCGGTGCCTTCGAGCACGTCGCCTTTGGAGTCGCTCTTCTGGTTACCCTTCTGCACCTTCACGCGCAGTGGCATCTGGTTGTAGGGCCATTCTTTATGGATGCCCACCGGTTGCAGCATCCACTTGGTGTCTTGAATGGCATAGTTGGCACCGTCTTGAGTCCACTGGGTGAGCCGGTCGCCAATTTCCTTCAGCTCGTTGCCGGTGTGGATGGTGGCGCGATAGCGGTGGTTACCGTCTATGCACAGGTAGTTGGTTTGAATGTTCTCGGCCATATCGTTGTCACTTGCCGACTCCGAATCGATGGTGCGAATGGTGATGGTTGCGCCGCCGATGTCGTCCATCCGGAACTTGTCGGTGAAGCCCGTTGCCGGTGTTGCATCTTTGTCGGCAAGCAGCGTGGCACCGTAAGCCGGGTCGTTGCCCGCCGTGCCATAGACATGGTCGGTTCCCTGCACACCACCGGCACGGCCATGCACGCGCAGGTTTTGTGTGCCAAACCTCACACGGTTGAACTTGTCGCCAGCAATGGGTTCGAAATAGAACACACTGGCCGGGTCGTATTCTACGGGCAGCAGCTCGATGTTGCCCCGCAGTGCCGGGTGCGGAGTAATCTCGCGCGTCTTGTATTTCTCCACATCGGGATAGGTTGTTTCCAGTTCGGCAATGTGTTTGTTCAACTCTCCGAAGGTGTGGAAGGTGGTGTGCTCTTCGTCGGTTTCGAAGAAGTGCAGCCAGCGCGAGCCGCTCTTCAGTGAGGGAGGATCGCTCTCGTCGTAGCCGCTGTAGTCTTTCTCCGACTGCATTCTGTAGCCACTGATGTAGCGCGGCCCCACAATGCCGTTGGTGTAGGCTCCGTCGTTGTTGAGCGCATCGGTAGAGAAGGCTTGCAGGCGGAAGTATCCCTTGTCGAGCGGCACCAGGTTGTTGGAAACAAACCTCAGCGGCAGTTCGGCAGCGTCGGTAGGTCTGAGTTCGGTATAGGAAAGCGGTGTTTCGCTATTGTTGTGTTTATAGAACTCGCCGCTGTAGACCAGTTCGCGTGCCCGGTCGATGGTTTTGAAGTCGATGACGAGCGGGTTGGTGCGGTAGTTATCCTTATACTCCTGCAGTTTGCCGTAGAGTTCGAGGTTATCGAACGAGTTGGCAATGGTTGGGCGCAGTCCGCCCACATACCCGGCCCGTTCGAAGTAGGGCAGCAGCTGTTCGGGAGTGGTCATCAGTCGCCAGTTGGCATCGGGGTTGTTGCGAATGCTTCTTGCCGTAGCCTCGTATTGCAGTTCGGCCCGGTGGTTGGTGGTGTTGTGCACCATGTAGAACGAGCTGAACTTATCGCCCTCCACATCCACGTATGCACTTGTTGGGTGCATCAGGAATGAGTAGGCGTTCATGCCCACGAACATTTCGTAGACGGCGTTGCGTGCTCCCCAGGTGGCCCGTTCGCTGTTGCGGCCCGGATGGGTTACGCGGCGGTCGTTGAACTGAATGGAGCTGCTGATGCTGCCCGTGTACACAGCCTTGTCGGAAGAAACATAGGTAAGCCCCGATTCGGGCGTGGCCGATGGAGTGTAGCTGTCGAGTGTTCCCACCTTATCTTTGTTGGCCTCTGCGGTAGTGGCCGTTGGCAGCAGTCCCGGTGTGGTTACAGCCACGTTATCCCATCCCGTACCGTTGATGGTGGCATAGCGCGAGCGGAGCACAAATCCGTAGGGGTCGCCCTCGGGAGCCCACAGGTAGTTGTTGGTGTAGTGCACGGTGCGGTCGTGGCGTGCTCCCACACCATCGTGATACGAGAAGTTGAGCAGTCCGTCGTTGTCGTTGTTGGTGAGCATCGAATACCAGGCGGTGGTGTTGCGCCGCTTATCGGCAAAGCGGAACTCGTCGGCATCAACCTCATACACCACGTCGATGAGTACCATGCGGTTGCGGTGACTGTCGTCGAGGTGGGTGATAGACTTACCGTTCTGTTTGACGATGGTTTCGTAGCCGTTTGCCGTAGGATTCTTTGTTACCGACACCCAGTCAACTTCGTAGGCTCGCTTGGTTACTCCGTTTTCAACGAATGTTTTCTGAATGCGCCCGGTCACCGGGTCGGCATACTCGTTGGTGAAGTCTTGCTTATAGGTGATGCCATTCACCACCACGGTAGCCTTGCCGGCAGCAATCCAGGCATCGTCGGCCTCTTCGTAGACCGGTCGCGAGCTGGTTTCCGAGCGCATCACATCGCGCTGATAGAGGGTGTAGTTGCAGAACTGCCGTTTCATGTACCAAGGCACGGTGAGCGCGTTGCCCACACCCACGCGCTGCACGGTGTAGTCGGGAATCGAGTCGTTCACCACATCGCGCAGTGAAGCCTTCTTGAGCAGTTCGGTGATGTTGTCCTTCGCTTCGGTTTTGAGGCGGTCTTTCACCGGCGTGTCGTCCAGGGCCACCGGTCCAGCGTTGTTTTCGCTGTAGGTGGATTGAATCACATCTGTTGCAATGCCGTTGTTCTTCACCATGTATTCGGGATAGTGGTATTTGAGCCACTCCAGCAGATGACGGTCGATGGTGCGCTTGGCCTTTTTGTCTTCGTCAGACGACGAGCCGAACCCGTCGTCGTAGTCGAGCGAATGCTGGTGTGCTATCACCAGGTGATACACCACCATGTTGGCAAAGCTGGTGAGGTCGGCCAGGTAGAAGGGGCGCACATCTTTCGTTTCGTCGGTATAGAGCGTTGCCGTTGGGTCGTTCACCACGGGTGCTCCCTTCAAGTACACAAACTGGTCGGCTTTGTCGAGGTCTTTGTTTTCGGCCGCGCGGTCGAAGGTCACATAGTTGATAACCGAACCGTAGGAAGAGCTCAGGGGGTCGTCGTCGATGAGTGCCAGGTAATAGACATACACCGGTGTGTTGGCCACCCCGTTGGTATAGGCATCGTAAACGGTGTTGCCGGCGGCATCGGTATAGACGTTGCGTGTCTTTCCGTCCACCACCTGTGTTTTCTGCAGTCCCTGTGCAATGGTCCAGTGGCTCTTCTGAATGTTGGAGTTCTCAATCACGTCGCCGTTGGCATCGTAGTGCATGGCCGTGTTGGCATTGTTCAGATACAGGTCGTAGTTTTTCAGTTCAAAGTCGTAGGGGTCTCCCACGAGCGCCCACTTCTGTCGGTTGTCTTCGGTTTGTGTCACCTCGTCGCCATAGGTGCGCTGTGCTCCGTCGTGGGTGTTGAGCCATCCGTATGCGGGAGTAGAGATTTGGTCGCCCGAAGCATACACCACCTTCTCCACCTGTCGGAACACCTCGTTGATGATGTGGCCGTCGGCATTGTAGTCGTAGTGGTCGAACACGTTCTCGTAGGTAACAATACGCACGTTGCTGCCACTGTACACCTGATCCCAGTGATAGTTGGCATTGGTCCAGTAGTATTCGTCTTCGTTGGCGCTCTCCACGGGGGTGAAGAAGTGCTCCACGTCTTCGTCTACCGAATATACATAAGCAATCTCGTAGTAGCGCCGTCCGTTCTCGTCGGTGATGATTTTCGTGTTGTCGAGTGTTTCAAGGTTGAACCTTGCCAGCTGCAGTTTGTTTTCGCCGGTGAAGTTGTTCAGGTTGGTGAGTCGTTCGTTGATGGCTTGCAGCTTGGCCATGCGTTCGGCTTCGTGCCCTTCAGAGAGTTCGGTGGGTGTGAATCCGGCATAGTAGAGCTGGTAGCACTGCTCGTAGTTGCAACCATAGCGGCGCAGGGTGGCAGGCAGCGACTTGGCAAACTCGCCGAAGGTAACCTCAATGTGTTTGACCGTAGCCTTCAGTTCGCCGTTCACATTATATATATGTACGTTGGCATCGAAGCAGTCGTTGTCGGCCCGGTCGTCGTCTTCGGCAATGGCCGTGCGAATGTCGGCTCTTTTATCGTTGATGTCTTTGGCTTTCAGTTCCAGGCTGAAAGGTTTCAACACGAACGAGCTCTTTTGCGGGTAGGCACTGCCGTTGAGGTTGGTGAAGTTTTTGAACTGCAGGATGGCATAGTTGTTGGTGAGGTTCGAAGGTTGGTGCGAGTTGAAGTAGTCGCCCACCAGTTCGCTCACCGACATGGTTTTGGGCGAAGCCGTTCTGATGAGGAAGTCGGCAGCGTTGCCCGTCTTGCACATCACCAGCGACCATTCGGTGTTTCCGTTGCCATCGTTGCCGCCGGTTCCGTTTTGTCCGTAGGCGCGGTTTTCGTTCGAGTCGCCGAACTTCACATAGTTATACCACTGGTTGCCGGAGTTTCCCGCAGCGTCTTTTTCTGTTTGGTTGAACTGTCCGTAGGCCGTTCCGAGCCAGAAGTTGCAGTTGGGCTGAGCCACGCGCGGCGACCCGCAGTCTTCCCATCGGCGGCGGTTCACCATATTAAATTTATAGGGGTCGCCCACGAAGGCCCAGTGCAGTCCCTTAATACCGATGTCCCATCCGTCGGGTTGCGACGAGGCATACCCCGCCACGGGGTAGTGCGAAACATGCAGTGTGTCGCTCTCCATCAGGTAGGTGGGCGATGCGGGGTCTTGGTCGGTAGGAATCTTATCGTAGTAGAGCCACTTGCCGCTGCCCCCTACGGTGAGGTCGAGCCACTGCGGGCGCACCTCGGGGTTGGCGAACTCTGCCGGCGTGGTGAACAGGTGTATGCCATCGGCGGTGAGGTCGTCAACCTCGTAGGTAACGCGGAACTTAAACGACACGCGACACTTGGTGTATTCGTCGCTGTTGAGAATAAGCTTACCATCGTCGCCGAGATTGGGTGTGCCGTCGGCTTTATAGCTTTCGCCTGCCTGGAAGGTCCATGTGCCCAGCGTGTGTATCGGTTCCACATCCTTACAGTTCTCGATGTTGTAGGCCACGTCTTTCGACATCACGAAGGGGAATTTAGGAGCATCTGTCCAAGTGCCTGCCGGCTTGGTTTCATACTGCAGGTTGCCATACTTCACATATTTGCGCTGCAGGTGGCGCGGCACCTCGGTGATGGTTTCGCCCAGTCCGTAGTATTCCGAGAGTTCTTCCTTCACCACCGGTTCGCCCATGTATGTTTCCTTGTAGGCAGTGAAGTAAACCTTGGTGGGTTCGGTGAGCCGGATGGCGCAGTTCACATCGTTGCTCTTGTGGTAGCCCACATACTTTCCCTTGAGGAACCGGGTGTTCTGTTCGTCGTAGCTGAGGTTGATGTTGTACGATTTCAGCTGGTCGCTCTTTGCTTCGCGGTAGGTTCGTTTCAGTCCGTCGTGAGCCAGGTAGTAGTAAACGTCGCGGTAGCCGAGCAGCTGGTTGTCGGCCCGGAAGCGCAGGGCAAAGGCATCCTTGTCGTCGGTGGTGGTGGGCACCACCTCCCAGTAGAAGTTGGGATAGTAGGGCTTGCCCTCGTTGGCATTGTCTACGGGCACATCGTTTCCATCCTCGTCGCGGTAGTAGATGGTGTGGCGGTTGTCGATGAAGCTCTCGTCGGGTGTGCGGAAGTGCACGCAGTCAACCACGAACTGGAATGCCGACTCGGTGGGGTCGAAGCGGCACAGGTTCGAGGGCACCGTTCCGGCGGGCCGGCTCTCGCCGTCAACCACCACCGACGACTGGTTAAACTCGTCTTCGGTGCAATAGACCTGCAGTTTATAGGGGTCGCCCACGAAATACCACTTCAGGTTTTCGGGCACCGACTCCATGCGGTTGTCGGCCGTGCGGAACTGACAGTGGTTGTAGGGTTGTGCGGTGTCGTAGACAAAGCGCCCCTGCCCTTCGTCCCAGATCATCTTTTCGGCCAGCACACCCTCTTGCAGCGGGTCGATCTGCGGGTCGAAGGTGAGTTCCTCGTCGTAGTAGGCATGGTGGCCGGTGTTGTAGCCAAGTGGCTTTCCCTTCATGATGTTGGGGTTGGCAAAGTCCATGAAGTACACATGGTCGTTGTTTTCCACCATCTCCCTCACCTCGTCTTTGGTAGGATGTTTCTTGAGGAACTTGTCGGTGGTCACGCGGTAGTCGATGTAGACCGACTGTGGCGGCGCCGGTCGTCTCACAATGTTTCCCTCGCCATCGGTCACATACACATAATAGTTGTACATGGGTTTACCCTGGTCGTTGTAGATGATTTGTCCGCGCAGGCTCTCCACGGCATAGTCGTCGGGATAGCGCTGCAGCTCTCCTCGGAAGGCACCGTCCTTCACCACATAACCATCTTCGCTGTTATGGAAGTCGTCTTCATAAAGTTTATAGTCGCAGAACTTTCGTTGCAGGTCGAGCGGAATGTTCTCTTTGGTTATTCTGTCGCCCTCTGCAAACATGCGGTCGTCGGTAGAAGAGTACATGCGCACCGTTCCCGTGTGCAGGTTGGTGTCGATCCATCGCAGCTGCTCCTGGCGTTCATCGGGTTTTTCAACAGTGGCCACGGGTTTGTTGTTGAAGTGCTCCTTATAGGCCGCCACGTCGTCGTCGCGGCGAATCACCAATCGCACGTCTTGATATTTGGTAGGTTCGTAAGGCAGCACTTGTATGTTGAAGTCGAGTGCGCGGGAGTTGGAGGTAGTGGTGGTGCGTGGCAGCAGTATCACCTCGTTCATGTTATCGATTGACGAGCGTTCCATGCACCAGTAGAGCGGAATAGCGGGTGTGGGTGTGGGCAGGTTTGCGGGTTCAAACTCGCCCGTGATGAGGCTGAACGCCTTGTTGGAGTTGTCGCCCTGCTCGGGAGCCAGTCCCCAGCGGAAGGGCGTGGGTGCCACCTCGTCGTATCTCGGTGTGTTCACCACATACTCCGTAACCGTTCCTGCCTTGTTCACCTGCGACTGGCATCCCACCAGGTGTTCGCGGTGGGTGGTCACTTCGGTTTTCTCGGTGATGTTGTTGAACTTTTCCTCCACCACCGAGCTGGCATTGAAGATGTAGAGGTCGTAGGGGTCGCCGGCGAAGCACCACAGCCAGTGTTTCTCTTGGAAGGGGTCGTGGTCGTTTTCGCGATAAGACTCGGCACAGCGCGAGTAGCTCCATCCGTTTTGGTTATCCTCGCTGTTGTAGTGCAGTCGGTAGTCGTTGTTCAGATACGATATGCGCCCGTTGTCTTCGCGGCGCAGGAAGTACTGTCCGTTGCCATTGGTGAAGTTGTCGTTGGTTTTCATCACCATGAAGTAGAGATAGTCTTTGCGCGGCAGCCTGAGCAGACCGGGAATACTTTCCATGAGCTGTTCGTAGGAAGAGATTTGGAACGCATAGTCGGTGAATCCCGAATCGTTGGAGAGCAGTCGGTGCACCGAGTTGCTGTCGTATCCCATCACGTTGAAGGGCATGCCCTCGGGGTCGATGATGTAGTTGCCTTCGCCGTCGAGCTCAGGTGTCAGGTTGCCTTCGCCATCGGTGGTGAGCTTGTAGTGCGACTTGGCAGTATAGTCGATGTAGATGTCAACCCACTTCATCTCCTTCTCGTTGTCGGGCAGGTTGTCGATGGCTTGGAAGAAGGGGAAGAGCGTAGAGGAGTTGTTAAGGTCGAGCTCTTTCATCACCTTGGTGGATGCATTCTCGTCTACCGGCAACTGCGTGTCGGCATTGTTGTCCTGGTCTACATAGTAGTGGGCTGTGTAGGAACAATATTTGCGCATCAGTTCTTCGGGAATCACGAACGGCGATTTTGCCATCACCTTTTCCTTTTCTACGAGGATGTGCCGGCCGTCAATCTTGGTGGTCAAGTGGAACCGGTAGTTGTGTGTGGTGAGCGGCGAGAAGAGCAGTTGCATACCCTCGGCAGGTGTGTAGCCGTTGGCCGTTGGATAATGCTTGAAGTTCCACCGGTTGGAAGAGGTAGCATTGTCCAGCACAAAGTAGGTTGGGTATGCACCGTCGGTGCCTTCTGGATCAACCGCCGACGGCGACTGCCAGTAGAGCCGGTTGTTACCCATCAGGCGGTAGCCGCCATTGTCGT
The DNA here is from genome assembly GCA_902767045.1 of uncultured Prevotellaceae bacterium. GTDB lineage: Bacteria > Bacteroidota > Bacteroidia > Bacteroidales > Bacteroidaceae > Prevotella. Next base: position 13,024 of record CACXFT010000088.1, read on the forward strand.
GACCGAGCAGCATGAAATACTGCGCAATCCAATACTCCCCGTTCTTGCCTTCGTAGCTACCATCGCCGGGTCGCAGCCACAGTCCCTGGTCGTCGCATCGGTTATTCTTCTTGCGATAGGCCACCGAGAAGAGTTTCTCGGGGTATTTTGCACTGCGAATGATAATGTTATAGGGGTCGTTGCCTTCGAGTCGGAATCCATAGTGGTCCGACGTGGCATCGGCCGGGTTCACCTGTCGGTCTATGTTATCGGAATTATTTGTAGAGGCATGAATGTAAACATCGTCGCTGCCCACGTTGGCATGCATCTGATACTTCACCGTACCGCTCAGGTCGAGCCCTCCTGCCTTTGGCGTATACTTATAGCGGACGTAGATGGTTCGGTCTTCGTAGGGCAGAATGCTGATTTGTTCGTTTTGTTTGCCTTCGTTGATGCTGAAGCTGGTCACATACTGGTAGTCGGTGGTAACGGTCACGTTGTCCTGGTCGTAGTAGGTGTAATCGGCGTATGCGAGCAACGGCGACTTCATGCTCTTGGGAATGCGCACCGAGTCGCCTCCCTCGCAGGTCAGCGTGTAGCGCAGTGCCTGTTTGTTGCTGTTGTTGATGACCACATAAGTTATTTGCTTGCGGAAGGGCTGCAGGGTTATCTGAATGGAGGTGCGGTCTTGCGTGTGCGCCTGTCCCACCAGCAGTTTGGGCAGGTTGCCGCTGGTGATGCCTAAGTAGGCATGCTGGTTGCCATCGAGGTCTTCACCTGTTGCCGCCATCAGCTGATAGTGGTCTTCGGTACCGTTGAGCAGGATGAAGCGGTTGTAGTCTTTCTCGTCGTCGCCCACGGTGTAGCCCGGTGTGTCTAACGAGAGGTCGTTGGCACCGGTGGTGATGCCATCGCCCTGGAAGTGCAGCACCTTGCCATTGTTGTGTTTGAGGGAGATGTTATAGGGGTCGAGTGGGGTGGGGTCTGTCGGGTCGGCGGGTTCATCTTTTGCTGAAGGTTTCCACACGGCATATCCCTCAGCATCGTCGGCAGCCGCTGTTGGGGTTCCCAAGTTGTCGGTGGCCGAGGCCTGCACCGCAACGTCGCTGCCCGTGGAAGTTTTCAGGAAGTAGTCATCGCGGAACTTCAAGTTATAAGCCTTTGTGCCCAGCAGGTTGGGCACCAGGTCTATGTCGGTTTCGTCAACATCGTAAGTAACCACCACCTCGTCTAAGCCCGAAGTGTAGGGCAGGGCATCCACATCGTAGTAGAACTTGCTCACCATCGGACTCTTGATGACGGCCGGAATTTCAGGCTCCGCTCCGGCCACGCCGTCGCCCCAGGCCTGAATAGCTATTTCGCCGCTGCGATTCATCACCTTATATAAATATTTGTTCACCGGCGACGAGAGCTGGATGGGCAGTGCCGCATGGCCGTGCTGATAAGCTTTTTCGCGGGTGACATGGATGTTGTTCTCTTCGTGTCGGTTCACATAGCAGAGCACGTTGTTGGTGATGTCGGCTCCAGAAGCCTGCACCAGTTCGTAAGGTCCTTCCGGGCTGTCGGCCACCAGGAAGAAGCGCGAACGGAAATTGTTTTCTCCACTGCTCAGGTGCAACAGATCTTCGGTGTCGGCTCCATACTGCAGCACGCCACCCATGTAGATGCCTGGGTAGGCCTTGTTCACCAGAATAAGTTCGTAGGGGTCGATGCCGTAAGCGGTTGTAGACCCGTCGAAGGCCCAGAGGTTGGCCGTTACGTTAGCCTCTTCGGTGGTGAGCGTTGTGGTGGAGACCACATCCACGCTGCCTTCGTTTTCGGCGATGTAGCCACCTGCCACGCGCATGTTATAGAAGCGGTTGCCATCGAGCTGCAGCTCATCGCGGGTGTCGTCGTTGTAGGTATAGGTCACATAGATGTCGGAGTTGGCCGAAGGCACCTCCGTGAGTTTGTTGGCCTCTTCTCTGAGTTCGGCATCGTTCCAGTACAGCCAGTTGGTGGCAAAGGGCGAGCGAATGGGTTCGGGCACGGCAAGCTTGTCGCCCTTACTGCCGTTCACAGTATAGCGCACGGCCTCTGTGCCGCTGAGGTTGATGATGTGGTAGGTGATGCCCGAGAGTGGAAGCCTTAGCAGTGCCTGCATGTAGCGCTGCCCCGAGTGGAACACCGGGTGGGCGTCGTCGCTGCCCACGCCCAGCAGCTGCGGGTCTACGTTATAACCCAGATACATCAGTCGGTTCTTCACCTCTTCCGAGGTTGTTGAGGCATCGGTATAGCTGCCCGTGGCCCCCAGCAACTGCAGGTAGCCCAGTCGACCGCCCACCAGAATGAACGCCCTTGCCTTGTTCGATGCGTTGTCGGCAATGAGTGCCGCCATGTCGGTGTGGTCGTCGTTGTGACTGTAGTCGGCCAGCTGAATAAACTTCGACTCGTCGGTCTTGCTTTGCAGGCGCACGTTGTAGGGGTCGCCGCCCGCTTGCAGGAACCACTCGTGTGCACCGTCGTCGAAGCGTTCAGGTGCCGTCTCGGTTTCTATGCGGTTGCCCACGTTGTAGAAATACATGCCATTCACCTGCAGGTTGTAGCTCTGCGTGCCGGTGAGGTCGATGTTGTCGCGGTCGAGCGAATCCTGGTTCACCTCGTAGGTAACATAGATGTTGTCGAGTGCAGCGATGGTAGCTTTCGACGAGGTGCAGGCAGCATCTGACCAGTATTGGAAGTTCTTGGCATACGGACTTCGGATGTCTTCAGGAATCTGCGGTGCGATATTCTTCGAAGCCCTTGTCTTATAGACGATGGCCGTTGCGCCCGAGCGGTTTATCACGTTGTAGGTGACAGTGGTTTCGAGCATGGGTGTGAGACAGAACTGAATGCTCATGTTAGTATCGAAGTTGTAGGGGTGTTTGTGATAGTGGTCGATACCGCAATAGAGCATGTCGTAGGTTTGGTTGGGTGTACCGTCGGTATTGTCTTTATCGTAAGTTTCGTAGGTATAGCGGTGTGTGTGCAAACCTATATACTGATAAGTTCGGCTGTTATCGAAGTCGTAGGCCGCCACGGGCGACATGAACCTATATTTATATTCGCCCGTGCCATAACCCTTGAGCAGCATGAAGGAGTTCACGATGTTCGGTGTTCCTCCGAACGAATAGGTTTGCGTGCCGTTGGATTCCCTGTTGTTACACGAGATGTATTGCCCCGGGTGTTTGGTGTTGAAGATTTTCACGTTGTAGGGGTCGTTGCCGTTGAACTGCCACAGGTAGTTGGCAGTTTCGGCCGTGGTCTTGTCAACCACCTCTTGGTGTTTCAGTTTGAAGTGGTGGTTTCTGTCTGTGGTTTCGTCGTAGAATCCCACCAGTTTCAAATCGGAACTCACCTTCATCTGATAGGTGATGGTTCCCGAGAGGTCGATATCGTGGTTGAGCTCGTCTTGGGTGTAGAGCACAAAGATGTCGGACGTGGTGGCATCACTCACATACTGCAGTTCGGTGGCTCCTTCGCGCAGGGTGTAGGTTCCGTTGGCTGCAATGTTGAAGCTTGAAACATCGTAGTAGTGGTATTTCTCTACGAGCGGCGACTCCAAGATGGCTGGAATCTGGGGTGTAATTTTCGTTTCGTTGTCGGTGCCCGAAAGGGCCTGTCTTCCTTCAATGCCCGTGATGGCCTCTTTGCCTTCGAGGTTGAGAATATGGTAGGTGTAGGGTTGCTGGAAGCGGAACTGCAGGTTCTCGTTGCCATGGGCATAAGATGCCGCGTTCTGTGCAGTGCGCAGTTGGTTGCTTCCGTTCACAAACACATACTGATAATAGCCCGTACCACCGGGGTAGTAAGTAGAGCCGGCCAATTTCTTCTGCAGGATTTCAACGTAGCCGTCGTCGCCCTGCACAATCATGAAGCGACGGTTGATGGCATTCGCCTGACTGATATCAGCATCCAAGTTGCCGCTTCCGGTGCTCACGTTGCCACTCCAATATTTGTTTCGGCCCACGCTGTAGACGGCCACGTCGTAGGGGTCGAAGACACCGTTCACCTGTCGGCCCTGCAGCTGGTAGAAGAAGAACTCCGGCTTGTAGTAGATGGTGCTGTGACTATAGATGTTGCTGGCGGTGGTGTTGGCGGCTCCGAAAATTTGATTGGCGTTGGTTTTGTTGAAGAGGGTGTAGTTTTGCGACCCGTCGAGTTTGAGCTCGGCCTCTTCGGGTGTGTAGGGCAGATAGCCCACATACACGGCATTGTCAATCACCTGCGAGAGCGAGGTGAGGGGAATGCTCTGGTTGTCGTCTTGATAATAGTAATACTCCTTCACCAGCGGACTGCGCATCTTTTCGGGCAGCTGGGGGGTGAGGGTGGTGGCATTATCCACATCGCCCTGCAGGGTGAGGTTTCCGGAAAGGTCGTAGAGCTTGTAGGTAATTTTCAGTTGCACGGGTTCCACCGAGAACGACACCAGGTTGCCGTGCTGCCTTTCGGCCGAGCGCACGATGGCCACATCCTCGCCCGAGAAGGTGAGGTAAGAGTAGAGACTGGTGGTGCCCACGCGCTCTTCCGAGCCAGCCACCAGCAGTTCGTATTTCCATCGGGTTTTGTCGGCCGGTGTGCTGGTGGTGTCAACCACACCAATGATGTATCGCTGGTTGAGCAGCGAGTTTTCGGTATCGCGGAACGAATAGAGCCCCACGTCGTAGGGGTCGTAGGTGAGTTGAGCGTTCTGTGTTGAGCGTTGAGCCTGTACGCGCCACACGTTGTCGAGCACTTTCTTTTGGTCGGCAGTGAGTGAGGCGGTCGATGAAAGGGTCGATGAGGCATAGGTGATGTACGAAGCAGCCTCGGCAGTTTTTTGCAGTTTCAGGTTGAAGATGCGGTTTCCGTCGAATCCCTTGTCGGTGATGGCATGGTTGTTCACATCGTAAACCACATAGATGTCGGCCTGGTTGCCCAGTACGGTGAAGGGCGAACGCGAGCGTGCCTTGGTGTTCACCAGTCGGTAAACGCCCCGCGTGAGCGACTCGTCGTCGAACTCCGAGAGGGGCAGGTAGCGGAAGTTGGTGGCACCGTATGCCTGCAGGTGTGTGGGCAGCGCGGGTGTGTAGGGGTCGGTGCCCATGTAGTCGTGGTGCCAGGTGATGGCCTCTCGCCCGTTTTTGTTCACCACATGATAGGTGTAGGCGATGGGGTGAGCCAGGTAGAGCTCTTGTGTTTTTCTGCTGGCCGCCGAAGCCGACGGTGCCAGCGTGTCGGCCAGTGTGGTGAGCGAGGTGAGTGCACGGTGATGGTCGAAGCGGGGCACCAGTCGCATGTGTCCGTTGCGGTCGTTGAGCACCATGTAGGTGGCATTGGTCACATTGAGTGTAACCTGGTCGTGGCCGGTGGCGTTGAAGCGTGTTGTCTGCTCCTTCAGGCTGAGTGTGCTGCTGTTGTAGGTGCCTGTCCATCCGCCCTGCGCATTCAGGGCCACGGCACTCATGTCGGAGGTGAGGTAGCGGGTGTTGTATTTCTTGCTCTGCACCTGCACGTTGTAGGGGTCGAACCCGTTGCGCCCTTCGGCAAAATGCTGCGCCTCTGTTTCTTCGCGCGAAAGGGCATCGTCTTTGGCCCCCGGTTCACCTTTGTAGAGATAGCCCATTTCGCGGTCGATGTTGAAGTTGGGCCTCAGATACCACAGCTCTTCATCGGCAATGGCGGCAAACGAAGCCGGGGCGGTGGTGGTGGTTACCGTGTTCTGGTCGGCAGCCTGCAGGTAGCTGTCGTTCTGTATGAGCATGAAGGCCGAAGCCTGTGTGCCCTGTTCGGTGGCAGCCCCCTGGTAGGCGTTGGCATATTCGGGTTTCACATCGTAGGTGACATACCAGTCGCGGCTATCGCCGTTCGACAGCTTACCCTGCAGGTTGAAGTCGGGCAGGGTTCCCATGTCGCCCAGGTGTTCGGTGGTGTATTCGTTGCCGTTTTCGTCAACGGCATAGTCGGAAACGGTGAAGCGGTGGTAGCCCACCACCTTCGAACCGTTCTTCCAATAGTGGTATCGCTCCACCATCGGACTGTCGTAAGCCTTCAGTGCATCGTAGCGTTTGCGGCGGTCGGGGTCTTCGGGACCTTTCTTGGGCAGAATGGTTCGCATGATTTCCCATCCGTGCTGGTCGAGCAGCACCAGCACCGGGTCGAGGGTAACCTCTTCGAGTGTGAACTCGCCCGTGCCCATCGAAATGGTCTGGAACCAGTGCTCTTCATACTTAAACATTCTGGAGGTTGTTTTGTTGGCATCGCCGTTGTTCACCCAGGGGTGCGAGTTGGCCCAGAACAGATAGGTGTGCCACTGTTGCGATCCGTCGCCATCCTGACCTTTTGCAAGAATGGTTTTCTGCGCATCGGTGAGGGTAACGTTTCGGCCCTCGGTGGTTACCGCAGCCCCGGCACTGGCCAGCAGGGGTTGTGCCGTGGCCTGGTTTTTCCAATACTGTTCGAAAGAGGTGATGGTCTGGCGCGAAGCAATGGTCTGGTCGTCAGGTGTGCCGGGGAGCGGGTTCACGGTAACAAAGCGTCCGTGACCCGGTGTGCCCAGAATCATGTATTCGGTGGGCACATGGCGTGCGGCTTTCGAGTCGTCGCTGCCATCGGCCACCAGCGAAGTGTTGCCCGTGATAACGTTCGTTACCACTTGGGTATAGTCGTGGGGCTGATAGGTGCGCAGGTATGAGAAGTGGTCCTGGTTGCCCTGACGGGAGGCCACATAAACATGATAGGGATCCATGGTTTCGCTCTCGATGAACCACAGCCAGCGACCGCGGGTGGTGGCAGCCTTGGCCAGCTGGTTGTCCCATTGTTCCTTACCATAAACATAGAGGGCACCGTCGCCGTTGTTGTAGGGATAGATACCGGCCGACTTCTCGGTGAGGAATCCGTCTTTTTCGTCCTCTTGGTTGAAGCTCTCGCCCGTGAGGAAACGGATCATGTAGGTGGGAGCACTCTCTTTTTCGTTTTTCGCCTGCACATGGGTGTAGGTGGTGCCGTCCACCTTCACCTTGGCAAACATCTCTTCGTTGCTCACATCGTAGGTGACATAGATGTGGGGGTCACCGAGCACTTCGCCTATGCTGGTCAGCTCGGTGGCACTGGGTTGCAGGGTGTAGGTGGAACCATCTACAACGAAGTTGGAGAGCTTATAATAGTGATAGCGCGACACCAAGGGCGAGCGCACCTCGGCCGGCACTTCCAGGTCGCCGTTGCTGCTCTGGGCGGTAATCACAATCTTTTTACTGCGGTCCACAATGTGGTAGGTGATGGTTGATGCCACGTTCTGGTATTGAATTTCTTCACCTGCGGTGGAGGTTCCGCCTGTGGCAGCAGCCAGCTTCACATGGTATTTGTTGGCCGGTGTTTCCGGAGCGAGCAGAATGGAGAAGGTGTGAGTTTCGGTGGCCGAACTCTCTAATGGGGTGGTGAGTGAGAAGGAGGGTTTGCCGCCACCGTCAACCACGATGCTCAGATAGTTGGCATGCTCCACATTGCGAGTCATCATGGCGTATGGGTCGCTGCCGGTGAGCACCCACACGTATGGTTTGGTGTTGCGCTGTTCTTGTGTGGCACTGTTATTGAAAGCCACGGTGGTGGAGCTGGAAGCATAGGCGTATGTTTCGTTGTTGCTCTCGTAGATATTGTAGCTTCGGCTGCCGTCGAGGCGCAGGGGGCGGTCGGCATCCATCACATGGTCTGTGGTGTAGCGGATATAGATGTCGGCATCGCCGTCGGCGGGGGTGTCGGTGATGAGGTCGGCAAAGTCGTAGACGGGGCGACCGTAGGAGGTGGTGCCGGTGGATGTGGCGGTGAGGTAGCCGGTGATAACCTCGCGGTCGATATACGGACTGCGAATGGTGGCGGGCAAGTTGTCGAAAGCAATGGGTGTTACCACATCCTGCGTGACGGTGGCTTTAATGGCTATGCGGCCCGCACGGTCTACAATGTGGTAGGTGTAGTCGTGCTGGGGCAGGGCCACGGCCTCGAACGAAGTAGTGTTTTTGTTGGTGTAGCGCAGGGGTGCGGCGTTGTCGGCATAGGCCATGTAAACCGCTCCGGTTGCTGCCGACCCTTGTTCGCGCAGGGCAAACTGCTTGTCGGTGTAGCCGGTTTGTTCGAGCATCTCCCACGTTTTGATGCCATCGGAGCGCGGTGCCACGGTGGTGTTCACCGTAGAGCTGGCGGGCACGCCAAGATACTGTCCGGCTGCCGCTGCACGGTTCACGATGCGCAGTTCGTAGGGGTCGCCGAAGAAGGCGAAGAGGTAGTCGTAGGTGTAGTGGGACTCATCGCTCTTGGCTTCGCCCTCGGTGATGGTGGAAGCCGAAAGGTGTGCAAGCTTGTCGTCGCGCAAGACAAGCCGATACCAGCGTGCATGGTCGCGGTCGGTGCTCACATCGAAAGGCATCGTGCCCACGGTGTATTTCACATAAATGTCGTTGTGCCCGCCATCGTATGCATCCTTCAGACTGGTAACCTGTCCCGAGAAGCGGTCGTCGTAGTTGGGTTGCGAAGCATCGTATGCGGTGTAGTAGGTGTATGCGCTGATGTATTTGCGCTCGAGCTGAGTGGGCAGGGTGATGGTCTCTTCCGTGCCCACATACCTACCCTCGGTGACGGTGGGCAGCATGGTGCCCGTGCGGGTGGGCAGGTGGAAGTTGAAGTCGGCAATGGGCACCTCGGTGAAGGTGAGGTGGGCATGGTCGTTGTCGGAAACATAGGCAGTTCCCACCGACATGTAGAAGGTGTAGAAGTCGTTCACGTTGCCCGAGTTTCCTCGCACCACATACACATACTTTGCCGTGTTGGGCACCGAGTTGAAGCACAGAGCCGCCAGCTGATAGAAGCCGTTGCGCTTTAGCAGCATGTGTGGGGTGGGGTTGTCGTGCTGCAGTGAACCCAAGATGCGTCCGTAGGCATCGGCAGTGCTGTTGGCCTTGAGCGGATAGTCGTCGACCACGGTTTGTGCATGGTTGTAGCGGTAGTTAGAAACGTACACGTTATAGGGGTCGCCGCCGGTGAAGTGCCACAGGTAAGGCTTTTCGGTGCTGTTGGCTTCACCGGCGGTGCCGGTGTAGTAGCCACGCATTTGCCCGTCGTTGTTGTAATAGTAGTGGTAGGTGGGTCCCTGTCCAATGCGCATCTGATACCACTTGGCGCCCGTGAGGTCTACGGGCGAGGTGGCGTTGTTGTAGTCGTAGGTGACATATACATCGGTGAGGGCCGACACCTCGGCCACCTTCTCGCTCACGGTGCTGCCTGTAACCTCGTTGCTGAGCACATACTTGCCATCGACGATGGTGGCTGTTTTCCAGTAGCGCCAGTTGGAGGCAAGCGGACTCATGGCCTCGGCGGGCAGACCGAAGTTGGGGTCGTTGTCGGTGCGGGAATGGGTGAGTGCAATGCGGGTTCGGTCGAGGGTGACGATGTTGTAGTTGATGCCAGTCTGAATGGCCAGCTCGGCCGAATACTCCCCTTTGCCATTAATGGTGGAGAAAGGGTAGTATTCGTCGACCATGGTATCGTTGCTTCCCGACTTTCCAAGGGTGTGGCGGGCATCGGTGATGGGCGTTGTGGAACCCGGGTTGGAAAAGATGGCAAAGCGGTTTGCCCCGTTGTTGGAGTAGGTGATGAAGAAGTGCTGATAGTAGCCGTCGGCATTGGCATCGAGCAACTTCACGGGATTCACCTTGGTGGATAGTGTTGTGTTGGTGGGCGAGGAGAGGTATTTGCTCTGGTCGTCGCGGTATTGCAAGGTGAAGTTGTAGGGTGTGCCCTGTATAACCCACTTGGTGGCATCGGCAGCATTGGAAACAAGCCATATATTGTTGGAGGCGTCGGGTTCGCCGATGTATCTATTGGACGTGACACGAACAATGGCCGACTTGCCTGAAATGAAAGTGGAGCTGTTGATGGTGTATTTGACATACACCTCGATGGGGAATTCTTCGAATACGCAGTTCCATTTGGTAGATGGATTGATAGGCAATGTGAGGGCAGCATCCTCGTAGTACTGATAGCTGGTGCAGAAGGGGTTTCGCATTTTGGCAGGCAGAAGAGATTGATTGAGCGTTACCCAACTGGCATCAGCGGGAAAAAGGGCATCCTGCTCGTTGGCGGCCTTCATGAAGTGCAGGTTGTGGGTGTTGGCCGTGTTCACCCGCACAAAGTAGGTGCGGCCGTCGTTTTTGCCGCGATAGCTGCGCATAACGTTATTATTGTTATACCAGTTGAGATATTGCGAGATGGCAGTGTTTTCAGCAAATCCCATGAGTGTGGCACCGTCGGCCTGATAGTGGTTCACACGGCAAGAGAGCACATTGTCCTGTTTCACCAGCATGAACTTGTTGTATTTGTGGCCGGCATCGTTGTTGAACACGCGGAAGTAGCTTCCATCGGTGAAAGCACCTTCGTCGGTGCCGCTGTTGTTGACTAAGGCCATCGACTGGGTGGTGCGCTGACTGTATGGGCGCAGTTCGAAGCAATAGGGGTCGCCCACGAGCACCCACCAGTCGGAATTGGTGTAGCTGCCGTTGCCGGCATTGTAAACGCCGGCTGTTTGTGCATACATGAACTTGGTATCGCTGTTCACCGTTATACGGTACACTTTGGGCGACGAGGTGAGGTTGGCCTCGGTGGTGAACAGGCGACTGTCGTAGTCGTCGTAGGTAACGAAGCACACCTCGGCGCCGCCGGTGAAGTGGTTGCCCGAGGTGATTTCGTTGTCTGCCGATGTGTCGAGCGTGTAGGTGCCGTCGCCGTTGTCGGTGGCTGCTTTCCAGTAGCGGTGCGTGTTAACCAAGGGCGAGAGCTGAGCGTCTTCCAGCCGTCCGTTGTTATTGGTGTCGGTGCGCACAAACTTGGCCGTTACGGGCCGGCGCCCGCTGCCGTCGGCTGCGCCAAGCATAATGTGCACATAGTCGGTTGCAAGGGTAGTGTTAATCATGCCCACGAGCATGAGCACGGTGAGCGAAAAAAACTTCTTTAATTGCATATAACGATATTTCATCTTACTGTCCTTTACATTATATATACGCGCTACGCACATGCGTGCGCACGCAATGAACCTGCAAAGGTAAGATTATTTTATCGTTCAATAAAGCAATTATACCCGATTAACACATTATTTAATAAGAGTTAAGAGAGTTGAGCGCGCAACTCTCTTAACTCTCTCCACTCTCACTTCACCGTCATCTCGGTTGCTTTCAAACCCGGGGCGGTGGCAGTGATGCGTATGGGGCCGTTGCCTTCTGTGCGTTCAACGTATGCGAGCAGTCTTCCGCCTGCGGCTCGTTTCGTGGAGGCTGCGGCCGGCGTGGTGTCGCGCATGTCGCTGTTCTCCAAGCCCAGCAGGCGTGCCGGACCCGTTACGGTGCAGGTTACTTCGTTGTCGGCCATTTTCACGCGGTTGCCGGCAGCATCCACCACCGCAATCTCTATTTGCACCACCTGACCGTTACCAACCACTTGGGCAGAGAGTGCTTCGGCAGTGCCGGCGGTGTTGATTTCGTAGGTGGTGACCACGCTGCCCAGCTGGTCGCAAGCTTCTGCGAGCAGCGTGCCCGGCTGGTAGTTGATGTCCCAGTAAATGATGCCCGTGTTGTCGTCGCGTTGTTTCATCTCGCCCACCTCATTGCCGTTCAGCAGCAGTCGGGCCTGCGCCGTGTTGGTATAGCAGAACACGCGCACACGCTGTTCTTCGCGGTAGTTCCAGAAGTCGGGCGCATCGGTAGAGAGGAACGGTCGTTCCTGTTGGTTTCGCTGTTGGTTTCCGTTGCGGTTGCGGCGTTCGCGCTGGGGCAGTGTTCCAATGTAGCATACCGGCTTTTCGCTCCACAGGGCAGCCCTATACCATCCGCGGGCTTTGCGATAGCTGGCATAGTCGAGCAAGCCAGCCGAAGAGCCACGAGCCGGCCAGGGACCACTCTCGCCCAAGTAGTCGGCACCCGTCCAAAGGAATTGTCCGAAGATGTGTTGGTTATCGCGCACCGCTTTCCACGCCGGCATGTCGTGTCGGTTTTCCGACCCATAGATCACCCGTTCGGGGTATCGCTCATGGTCGGTTTGGTATCGGTCTTCGGTATAGTTATATCCCACCACGTCGATAGCCCCCGGGTAGGCCGTTTCGTTGCTCATCACCACCCCGGCGAGAGCACCCGTTACCGCCCTTGACGAGTCGATGCCGCGCACCACCTTCGAGAGGCGTTCGGCAATGCGGCCAATGCGTTCGGCGTTGGGTTGGTTAGGTTTGTAGCCCCCATACATGGGTTGCGAGATGCTGGACCCGTCGAGCACGGGATGGGAGTAAGGGTCGTTGGGATAGTCCACCTCGTTGCCGATGCTCCAAAGGAAGATGCTCGGGTGGTTGCGGTCGCGGCGCACCATGTCGGCCACGTCGCGTTCTATCCATTCCTCAAAGAAATCGTAGCTGCCCTGGTAGCCTGGTTCGCCCTTGTTCCATCCCTTCAGCCACTTGCGCTTGGGGAATTCCCATTCGTCGCTGGCTTCGTCCATCACCAGAAAGCCCATCTCGTCACACAGGTCGTAGAGCACCGGAGCCTGTGGGTTGTGACTCATGCGAATGGCGTTCACCCCAATTTCTTTCAGCTCTTGGAGTCGGCGCTTCCACACGTCACGGGGCACCACGGCACCCAGCACGCCGGCATCGTGGTGCAGGCACACCCCTTTTATTTTCATCCACCGGCCGTTGAGCGCAAACCCGCGGTTGGCATCAAAGTCGAGCGTGCGCAGTCCGGCCCTGAGCTGGTCGTGGTCGGTTTCGGTGCCGTTTTCTTTCAGTGTCACCTGCAAGGTGTAGAGATAGGGCGTGTGCAGATCCCAGCGTTGGGGCTGCGCGATGTTGAGCGTGAGTGTTTTCTTTTCGTTTGCTGCGATGGGTGTTGAAGCAGTGGCCACGCACATACCCTGTTGATTGAGCCACTTCACCTGCACTTCCAGCGCAGCATCTGTAGCTGCGTTCTTTTGTTTCTTGCCCGTAGCGGTTTGTTGTTCCGTTGCCACGTCAACCTCCACCACCGCCTTCTGGGTGTCGATGCTTTTCAGTCGGTAGGCCGTTCCCCACTGTGCCAGGTGCGTTTTGGGTGCCGTAACGAGCCACACGTCGCGGTAGATGCCCGAGCCCGTGTACCAGCGTGAGTCGGCCGAACGGCTGTGGTCCACGCGCACGGCCAGCACGTTGTCGCCCTTCGGGTTCAGGTAGGGGGTGAGGTTGTAGAGGGTAGAGACATAGCCGTTGGGACGTTTGCCCACGAGGTGTCCGTTCAGGTACACCTCGCTTCGGTTGTAGATGCCTTCGAAATAGATGTAAGTCAACAAGTTGTTAGCCCTCAACTCGTCAACTTGGAAATGTTTTCTATACCAGGCGATGCCAGCCGGCAGATAGCCGGTGCATGAGGCGAGGTTCTCGTTCATCTGGCCTTCTATGGAGTAGTCGTGTGGCAGGTCGAGCAGTCGCCACGAACTGTCGTCGAAGTCGGCTTTCTTGAAGTTTTTGTTATCGGCTAAGATGAAGCGCCACTGGTTGTTGAACTTGGTGGCATGGCCGAAGCCCACACCCGCCTGGGCGTGGGTGGTGAGGGTAGCCACGAGAAGCAGAAAAATAGAAATGATTCTTTGCATGGAGAGTTTATAGTTAATACACGAACCACCCCTAACCCCTCCTTTATGAAAGGAGGGGACTACATGCAAGGGAACTCTCTCGGAGAAGTTTCATTTGCAGTCCCCCTCTTTCTCCGTCTCCCTCCCCTGGGAGGGGTTAGGGCCGGAATAGGACTCAGAGTGGTTAGGGGTGGTTCGTGTAATTATTATTTTTTTCCTTTTTACTTTTTCACCTTCTTTGCTTTCAGGGCCTTCTTCTTGGCAGCGGCAAGAGCTTTTTGGGCTGCAGGCTCGCCTTTGGCTTCAAGGGTGGTCCAGTACACTTTGCCAAGCTCTTTGAGCTGAGCGGTGAAGGCACGACCGGCAGCATCGGTTTCGGCCTCTACCTCGGGAGCAGCCCAAGCGTGGCGATAGCCTTTCACCTCGTTCCAGTGTCCGCGGGTGAAGTCGGGAACCTCTACCGGCATGTTGCCGTTGTCCATAGAGATGCTTCCCAGCTCGGCTAAGCAGCACCATTCGGCCAGGTCGTAAACGTCCATGTCTAAGGGCAGACCGTTGCGCAGGCAGTAGACGAAGCGGCTGTCCATGATGAAGTCCATACCGCCGTGGCCACCCACTTCCTTGGCCTCTTCGCCATACTTCTTCACAATAGGACTGGTGTATTTCTTCACCAGTTCGGCTTGTTCGGCAGCAGGCAGGTAGTCGTGAGCGGTCAGGTTCTCGTGGTTGGGCTTCACGCCGGCCTCGGCCATATCCTTACCAGAGAGTGCATAACCCTCGTAGGGATATTTGTTGGCGAAGCCCGTGGTGCCGGTGAGCTGATACATGCGGTTGTAGGGTTGCGGAGTCATCACGTTGTGGTGAATCTCAATCACCTTGCCCTTGTCGGTGGAGATGAGGGTGGTGGTGTGGTCGCCGTTGCGGAAGTTCACGTCCTCTCCGGTGCGTTCCTTCACCAGTTTCTTACCCACAAACGACTTGGTGTCCATGGCAACGAGTGTGCGCATGCGGTCGCCGCGGTGAATGTTGAGCACCTGGGCAATGGGACCAAGGCCGTGAGTGGCATACACGTCGCCGCGATGGTTTTTGTTGAACTCTAAGCGCCAGCCCAGTTTGTCGTTGGCATCCTTCTTCCAGTAGTAGTCCCAGAAGGGGCTCAGGTCGTGGCGGTAGGCACCCTGTGTGTAGATGACTTCGCCGAAGAGACCTTTCTGTGCCATGTTCAGCGAGTTGAGTTCGAAGAAGTCGTAGCAGCAGTTCTCGAGAATCATGCAGTGCAGTTGTTTCTGTTCGGCCAGGTTGATGAGCGTCCAAATCTCGTTCATGTTCATGGCCGATGGCACCTCAATGGCCACATGCTTTCCGTTTTCGAGAGCTTCGCGTGCCACCAGGAAGTGGTGAATCCAGTCGGTAGCCACATACACCACGTCGATGTCGGCTCGTTTGCACAGTTCTTTGTAACCATCCTCACCGCAGTAGATGTCGGCAGGTGGCATTTCGGCAGCCTTCAGGAAGCGCTGGCAAGCTTCGGCGCGTTCCTTTTCGTGGTCGCAGAGCGCTTTAATTTCAATGCCGGGGATGTGGGTCCAGCGTTCCACGGCACCAGGTCCGCGCATGCCCAAGCCAACAAAGGCCACGCGCACCACGTCCATCTTCGGGGTGGTGAGGCCGAGCACGCTCTTCTGTCCGTCGGGGCGGGTAGGAACTTCGGTTACAATTGTTCCGTTTTTCACTTGGTAGGGCCAGTTGAACTGGGCCAGCAGACTGTTAGGCAACAGCAGTGCCACTGTTACCAACAAGGAGAGAATCAGTGATTTCTTGTTCATTTTGTTAGTTATTATTTAGGTTATTGTTTTTCCTTGGAAAGGCTCAACGGGGCAAAGATACGAATAATAAGGGAAGTGAACAAATTTATTCTGAATAAAATAACCTTTTTCTACATTTGCGTGAAGTCGGGCACGCTCACCGGCATGCTTCCGTTTTCGAGTGAGCGGCGGGAGAGTTCGCTCAGACAGCACCATTCTGCCAGGTCGTAGACATCGATGTCGAGCGGCAGGTTGTTGTTGAGGCAGTGTATGAGCCGCCAGTCCATGAAGTAGGCCATTCCCCCGCGGGGGTCCAGCTTGCGTGCCATGGGCAATAGCGGTTCTATGTAGGAGGGGAGGTATTGTCGGATGAGTTCGTCGCGTTCGGCGGGAGCGAGGGTTCCCGTTTCGAAGTGCAGCAGTGGTTCGGGATATTTCTGTGCATAGCCTTTGGTTCCCACAATTTGGAACAGGCGGCTATAGGGCCTTGGTGTCATTACGTTATGTTCAATGAGCATGGTCTTGCCCCGTTCGGTGCGGATGAGCGTGGTTGTTTGGTCGGCATTCTGGAAGTCGGGAGCCTTCATGCCCATGTGTTTTTCGTAGACGGCCGGACCGCTGAAAGGGTGTGTGTCCATGGTAACCAGTTGCACCATGCGGTCGGTGTGGTGCAGGTCGAGCAGTCGGCACAGCGGTGCAATGCCGTGCGTGGGGTAGATGTCGCCCCGTTGGTGGCGGTTGATGTCGAGTCGCCAGGGTGTCCATTTCTCGCCGATGGGATGACAGTAGCCACCCTCCACATGCACAATCTCGCCGAAGAGTCCGGCGCGTGCCATGCCCAGTGTGGCCAGTTCGAAGAAGTCGTAGATGCAGTTTTCGAGCATCATGCAGTGTCGGCCGGTTTCTCGGCTTGTCTTCACCAACTGCTGAATTTCGCTGAGCGTGGTGGCGGCAGGCACCTCAATGGCCACATGCCTGCCCTGCTGCATGGCTTGCAGGGCAATGGGCACATGACTTTGCCAGTCGGTGCAGATATACACCAAGTCGGCATCCACACCCATCCCCTCTTCAGGAATGGGTGTGGGTGCCTGTTTAAAGAGATTGTGCCGGGCCATGCGCTGTTTTGCTTCCTCCACCCGTTCGGGCACGGTGTCGCGCAAGGCTACAATCTGTGCGTCGGTGATATGGCAGAAGCGGTCAACGGCCGCTTGTCCGCGCTGGCCCAGTCCAACAATTTCTACTCGAATCATTTTGCGTTGATTTCCTGGAGCAGGCGGTCGGCATGTCCCCAGCGGTCCATCATGAAGAGCACATAGCGGATGTCCACCCCGATGCAGCGAGCCAGTCGGCTGTCGAAGTTGATGTCCGACGAGAGCGAGTCCCAGTTACCGTCGAAAGCCAGTCCGATGAGTCGTCCGTCGCCGTCGAACATCGGTGAGCCCGAGTTGCCGCCGGTGATGTCGTTGTTGGTGAGGAAGCAGAGTTGCATCTTTCCCGTGGTTTTGTCTTGGTAGGGACCGAAGTCTTTAGCCGAGAGCAGTTCGTGCATGATAGGTTCTGCAAAATACTCCACGTTGCTGTCGGCCTGTTTCATTTTCTCTACGATGCTTTCAGCCGTGGTGTAATAACCCGAGGGGTGTCCGTCGAGTTCGAATCCGCCCACCTGTCCGTAAGAGAGTCTCATGGTGAAGTTGGCATCGCTATAGTGTGGCAGGTTCTCCTCCATGCGCAGTTTGGCTGCACAGAGATAGCGTTCCTGCGTGTCGATGCTGTCGTAGGTGGCGAGCAGAGCCTCGCGTAAGGTGTTGAACGATTCCACCAGGTCGTAGCCGAGCCGCACGCCCAAGTCTTGTTTGAACTTCTTTTTGTTGAAGAACAGCTTGGTGTTGCTCTTCATGAGCAGCGAGTTGGCATAGAGGTCATTCACATAGGCTTTATAGTTGCCATAGTATTTGCGGTCTATCACCTGGTAGAAGGTGGGCAGGTATCGCTCTTCCACATGTTCGCGATAGTTTTTCAGCAGCACGGCCATCACCTCTTTGTCGAGTGCTTCATCCCATTCGTTGCTGTTGTCTTCAAACTCGATGTATTGCTTGTTGGGTTTGTTCTCGGGGCCTTTCACCTCCATGCCTTGTGCCATTTTCATGGCGCGGGTGCACAGTTCGTTGGTGCGGATGAAGGTTTCGTACCAATACATCAGGGCACGACGGTCGTGGTAGCGGGCTTTATACATCTTGCCCAGTTTGTTGAAGTCGAGCTTCCCCTTCAGGAATCCGGTGGAGTCTTGCCAGCGGGCGAGTTGCTCTTCGAACATGCGTTTGTTGAGCACAATGCCGATAGAGTCGATGCACTTGTTCATGCCGATGGAGTTTTTCCAGTAGTTGGAGCTCTGAGCATACTTCGAGTCGTATTTGATGCGCACGGCTTCGTTGGCCCGCATGTGGCGAATCATCACCTCTTGCTTCACCCCGCGCACCTGGGCACGGGTGGCATTGTCGGCATCGCGCATTTCCTGAATGCCATAGCTCGAGAGGTAGCGCTCGGTAGAGCCCGGGTAGCCGATGGTCATGGCAAAGTCGCCTTCTTTGTAGCCCTGCATCGACACCTCGGCCCAGCGTTTCGGGTGGTAGGGAACGTTGTCGGGCGAGTAGGCAGCAGGACCGTTCGTTTTCGGGTCGGCATAGATGCGGAACACCGAGAAGTCGCACGTTTGGCGGGGCCACATCCAGTTGTCGGTTTCGCCCCCATACTTTCCCATCGACTTTGGAACGGTGAACACCAGGCGCAGGTCGGTGAAGTCGCGGTAGGTGGTGGCATAGTATTTGTTGCCCTCGTAGAAAGGTTTTATTTCCAGTCGGAGGGTGGAGTCGTTTTGCTTCACCTCTTGCGACATGGCATTCTCCAGAGAGTCGAGGAACACCTCTTGCTGTTCTATGGTCATCTCGTTGAAGCCCTGTTTCATGATGCGGTCGGTGATGTCGTTCTGTTCAATCATAAACGAAACGAACATGTTCTCGTTGGGCAGTTCTTCTTCGTAGGTTTTGGCATAGAACCCGTTGAGCATGTAGTCGTGCTCCACGGTAGAGTGTGAGCGTATGGCTTCGAAGCCGCAGTGGTGGTTGGTGAACACGAGTCCGTTGGGGCTCACCACCACGCCCGAGCAGTAGCCCGAGAAGTTCACGCAAGCAGCCTTGAGCGAGTTGTCGCCAAAGTAGAGGTCGTTGTACGACATGCGGAAGCCTTCGGCCTGCATCTGGTCGAACACCGCCTGCGGCAGGTTGTAGATGGTCCACATGCCTTCGTCGGCTTGGGCCGTGCTCAGGCCCAGCAGGGCACAGAGCGAAAGGAAGAGTTTTTTCATTTTTTTTGTTTTTTTGCGTTCTTAGCGTTCTTTTCGTTCTTATCGTTTCTTTCGTTTATAACGTTTCTTTCGTTCTTATCGTTTCTTAACGTTCATAACGTTCCTAACGTTTCTTTCGTTCTTAACGTTCTTAACGTTCATAACGTTCCTAACGTTTCTTTCGTTCTTAACGTTCTTATCGTTTTTAACGTTCTAAACGTTCTTGCCGGCTTGATGAAACTCAAGCTTGAGAATCATGCCGGCGAAGGCGGCGATGAGCAGCGTGTTCAATGCAAGCTCGGCCCAAAGGGGAAGCGAGCGGGTGGTTGTCATCAGGGCGAAGAGCACTGCAGCTGCTATGGTGTATAGGGAAATGTCGCGCAAAGGATAGCGGATGGGGTAGTAGTGCTGTCCGATGAAATAAGAGAGCACCATCGACACGGCGTAGGCGGCAAAGCCAGCCCAGGCACAGGCCATGTAGCTGAAGCGGGGAATGAGCAGCACGTCGATGGTGATGAGCACCACCGCGCCGATGCCCGAGAAATAGGTTCCCCAGATGGTGCGGTCGGTGAGCTTATACCAGAACGAGAGGTTGAAGAACACCCCGAACATGATTTCGGCCGCCATCACGATGGGCACCACGCGCAGTCCTTCCCAGTAGCTCTTTCCGATGATGAACTTCAGCAGGTCGAGATAGCCCATCACGGCAAGGAAGGCCAGCAAGGTGAAGATGATGTAGAGCTTCATGCCCTGTGCATAGGTGTCTTTGCTGTCGCGGTCTTTCGATTTGCCAAACACCAGCGGTTCGTAGGCATATCGGAAAGCCTGCGTAATCATCACCATAATCATGGCAATCTTGATGCACGCCCCATAGATGCCCAGTTGTGCACGGGCCTCCACCGGCGAACCGTCGTAGAAGTAAGGGAACAGAATTTGCGATGCCGCCTGGTTGAGCTGTCCTGCCACGCCCATGATGAGCAACGGCCAGGTGTAGCTGAGCATGCGCCTGCAGGCAGCAAGGTCGAAACCAAACCGGAAACCGCGCAGTTCCTTGGAGAGCAGCAAAAGAGAAAAAAGAGAACACACCAGGTTGATGTAGAACACAAACACCACATCGAGCGTGAAGGCCTCGTCGTAGATGCCGAAGGGGTTCCAGCGCAGGGCAGGAAGCACGATGAGGTAGAGCAAGTTCAGCGTGATGTTGAGCAGAATGTTCACAATCCTCAGCGTGGCAAACCTCACCGGCTTATGCTGATAGCGCAGGTAGGCGAAGGGAATGGCTGTGAAAGCATCTATGGCCACCGTCACATACATCACCCCCACATACTCCGGGTGGTCGGCATAGCCGATGGCAGCGGCAATGGGTTGCAGAAACAAGAGCACCACCACAATGGACAGCATCGACGTGGTGGCCAGCATGCGCAGTGTGGTGGAATAGATGCGCTGCGGGTTTTCACCCTCGCGGTTCATGAACCGGAAGAAGGTGGTTTCCATGCCGAAGGTGAGCAGGATGATGAGTATTGACACATAGGCATAGACGTTGGTGATCACACCATACTCTCCGCCCGATGCAGCAAACCGTGCCGTTTGCATGGGCACCAGCAGGTAGTTGATAAATCGCGCAACGATGCTCGAAAGCCCGTAGATGGCAGTATCTTTTAGAAGTCCTTTCAGGTTCATATTTTTTTTAATGGGGTTAATGGGGTTAATGGGGTTAATGGGGTTAATGGGGTTTATGGGTTATTTTGGTTATCCAAAGAAGAGATAGGCAATGGCAATGGCCGAGATGATGCCGGCAAGGTCGGCAAGCAGTCCGCATACCACGGCATGGCGGGTGTGTCGGATGGCCACGCTGCCAAAGTAAACGGCCAGAATGTAGAAAGTGGTGTCGGTGCTGCCCTGGAAGATACACGACAGACGGCCCACAAACGAGTCGGCACCATACTGTGTCATGGCATCAACCATCATGCCGCGGGCTCCGCTACCCGACAGCGGTTTCATGAGCGCCGTGGGCAGAGCCCCCACAAAGTCGGTGTTCAATCCACACAGTTCCACCCCCTTGGCAACGCCATCGATGAGCATGTCCATGGCCCCCGAAGCGCGGAACACCCCTATGGCCACCAAGATGGCCACTAAATAAGGAATGATGCGCACGGCAGTGGAGAACCCCTCTTTGGCACCTTCGATGAACGACTCATAGACATTCACGCGCCTGCGCACGCCCGCGAGTATAAATAAGGTGATGATGCTCATGAGCAGAATGTTGGCCACTGAGGTTGAAACCACATTCATCTGTTCTTTGTCTAACTGTGCGAAGGCCCAGATGATGGCTGCCACCCCTGCGCACATACCCCCCAGCGTGAGCAGCATGGTGCGGTTCAGCAGGTTGATGCGCTGGTAGAGCGACGTGATGATGATGCCCGCCAGGGTGGAGAAGAAAGTGGCAAGCAGAATGGGAATGAACACATCGGTGGGTTGTGCCGCCCCCATCTGAGCACGATACACCAGAATGGAAACGGGAATGAGCGTGAGTCCGCTGGTGTTCAGCACCAAGAACATAATCATGGGGTTCGAGGCCGTGGCCTTGAGTTCAGCCACGCGTGCTTCGCTCAGCTGCTCGCGCTGTCGGCGTTCTTCAATCTGCTGGTTCTTCACCTCGTTCATCTGCTCCATGGCACGCAGTCCGAGTGGGGTGGCGGCGTTGTCGAGTCCGAGCATGTTGGCAGCAATGTTCATGAAGATGCTGCCCGTTACGGGATGCCCCTTGGGAATATCGGGAAACAGCCGAACGAACACAGGCGAGAGCAAACGCGAAAGCACGTCAATCACTCCCCCGCGCTCTCCAATCTTCATGATGCCTAACCAGAGCGAGAGCACACCCGTGAGTCCGAGCGAAATCTCGAAAGCAGTCTTCGACGTGTCGAAGGTAGAGTTCATCATGGCGGGAAACACTTCGGTGTCGCCCAACACAACAAGCCTGAAGAGCGCAATCACAAACGCTATCAGGAAAAACGCAATCCAAATGTAGTTCAATACCATAGCAGCTGCAAAAGTACAAGTTTTTCGGCAAATACCCACAGCCAAAA
Organism: uncultured Prevotellaceae bacterium; assembly: GCA_902767045.1. Lineage (GTDB taxonomy): Bacteria > Bacteroidota > Bacteroidia > Bacteroidales > Bacteroidaceae > Prevotella. Next base: position 34,860 of record CACXFT010000088.1, read on the forward strand.
GAGAAGAATTATAAGAAAACACTTTCCACAACGGATAATTATTGTTAATTTTGCAGCCGTAAATTCGAATTTATACTTTTCTATACACAATGAACATTGAGAAACAGATTGCGGCAAGCGTGGTGACTGCCGTGAAAGAACTGTACGGACAAGAGGTAACAGCACAGCAGGTGCAGCTGCAGAAAACGCGCAGCGGATTCGAGGGACATCTCACCCTGGTGGTGTTCCCCTTCACCAAGATTTCCCGGAAGAAACCCGAAGATACCGCCCAGGAAATAGGTTGCTACCTTGCTGACCACTGCGAGGCTGTGGCAGCCTTCAACGTGGTGAAGGGCTTCCTGAACCTTGTGGTGGCACCGAAGGCGTGGCTCGGCTTGCTGGCCGACATCGATGCCAACCCCACATTCGGCATGAAACCGGTTACCGACCAGAGTCCGCTGGTGATGATTGAATACTCTTCGCCCAACACCAACAAACCCCTGCACTTGGGACATGTGCGCAACAACCTGCTGGGTTGGTCGCTGGCACAAATCATGCAGGCCAACGGCTGTCGCGTGGTGAAAACCAACATTGTGAACGACCGCGGCATTCACATCTGCAAATCGATGCTCGCCTGGCTGAAATACGGCAATGGGGAAACTCCGGAGTCGAGCGGCAAGAAGGGCGACCACCTCATCGGCGACTACTATGTGGCCTTCGACAAGCACTACCGCGAAGAGGTGAAGGAACTGAAGGCCAAGTTCGAAGCCGAGGGCATGGAACCCGAAAAGGCCGAAGAGAAGGCAAAGGCCGAGGCACCACTCATCAAGGAGGCACACCAGATGCTCGTGAAATGGGAACAGGGCGACCCCGAGGTGCGTGCCCTCTGGCAGAAGATGAACGCATGGGTGTATGCCGGGTTCGATGAAACCTACAAGGCACTGGGCGTGAGCTTCGATAAGATATACTACGAATCGCAAACCTATCTGGAGGGAAAGAAAAAAGTGGAAGAGGGACTCGCCAAGGGACTGTTCTTCCGCAAAGAAGACAACTCGGTGTGGGCCGACCTCACCGACGAGGGGCTCGACCAGAAACTGTTGCTGCGCAGCGACGGCACCAGCGTTTACATGACGCAAGACATTGGCACGGCCGAAATGCGTTTCCGCGACTTCCCCATCGACAAGATGATCTATGTGGTGGGCAACGAACAGAACTATCACTTCCAGGTGCTCTCCATTCTGCTCGACCGACTGGGCTTCAAGTGGGGCAAAGAGCTGGTGCACTTCTCATACGGCATGGTGGAGCTGCCCAACGGTAAGATGAAGAGCCGCGAGGGAACAGTGGTGGATGCCGACGACTTGATTGCAACCATGATTGCCGATGCACGTCAGACGAGCGAGGATAAGGTGAACAAAATAGAAGGAATCGGTGAGGAAGAGAAACAAGAGATTGCCCGCATCGTGGGAATGGGTGCCCTGAAATACTTCATCCTGAAAGTGGATGCTCGCAAGAACATGCTCTTCAATCCCGAAGAGTCGATTGACTTCAACGGCAACACGGGCCCCTTCATACAGTACACCCACGCCCGCATTCGCTCAATCCTGAGAAAAGCTGAAGGAGAAGAGGGAGCAGCCAACAACCTGGGCGAATGCCTGAACGAAGACAGCCATGCCCTGCTCAACGAAAAAGAAACCTCGCTCATTCAGAAGATGAACGAGTTTGGGGCTGTCGTGGAGCAGGCCGGAAAAGACTATTCGCCCAGCGGCATTGCCAACTACTGCTACGAGCTTACCAAAGAGTTCAACCAGTTCTACCACGACTACAGCATACTGGGTGCCGACACCAACGAACAGCGGCAACTGCGACTGTGCATTGCACGCAATGTGGCCAAGATGCTGAAGAACGGCATGGCTCTGCTGGGTATTGAGGTGCCCGAACGAATGTAAGGAATTTAAATCTGCCCCGACTCCACCATGAGCACCACCCGCTCGGTGATGCGGTCGATGCCCTCGGGGTCGTACTGCTTCTTGAGCGAAGCACCGAAAGTCCAGGCAAAGGCTTGATAGAAGCCCGCACGGATGGGACCCAGGAAAGCCTGCACCAGAGTGTACGACGAAGAGTTGCACTCGCGGTGGATGAGTTTAATCAACAGTTTACCCTGCGCATAAGTAAGTTTCTTCATGCGCGGGGTATATTCTTTTTTAATGGCCATCTCCACACGCTTCATGTGCTCGTCTTTTGCCTTCTTGTTGGGCAACGTTTGCAAGGTTTCGTAGGTTTCAATAATCATGCTGTTGGCTTCCTTGGCAATGGGAAGCACCTTCTTCACATTGTAAACCAAACGGTTGTAGGCCTGCCGCTGCCGCTCGTTCTTGAATTCAGGAACGGGATAAACATAAATGTTGTTCAGCTCAACATACTGCACGCTGTCGCCGTCGAGCAGCTGCTTGCCCACCTTCACCATGGGCGAGAAGGTGGGGTTGTCGGCTGTTGCCCGATGCTCTTGCGCCAATATGGAAGGAATGCTAACCCACACAAGCGCCAACAGGGTGAATAACTTTTTCTGCATCATTGTGCGGCAAAAGTACAAAATATTTTTGGAACAACATGCTTTTGCCCATTCTTTTGTGTAATTATTATAGTGAACAGTGAATAACGTATAGCGAATAGTTTTGATTACACGAACCACCTGCCTAAGTTAGGGGGCTTAAGAACAGACCCCCAACCCCCTAACTTAGGGGGCTTATGGGATGCGAGCGAAATGCCCCAGCGGGGCATGATAGGGGTAGCCAGCCATTCTTATGGCTGGAGGAAATGGATCCACCATTCACGGCGTGCCTTTAGGTACGCAACACAAACAAGTGGAATATCGCGTACCTAAAGGCAC
>CACXFT010000089.1 GCA_902767045.1 uncultured Prevotellaceae bacterium
GGTGCCTTAGCTCAGTTGGTAGAGCATCGGACTGAAAATCCGTGTGTCCCCGGTTCGATTCCTGGAGGTACCACCCCTCCTTTCACCCGCCCGGTTTTCCGCAAGGAGCCGGGCTCTCTCTTTTTTATATCCCTACTTCAACACTCCCAGTTCCTTGCCCACCTTGATGAATGCTGCAATGCACTTGTCGAGGTGTTCTCGTTTATGGCCGGCAGAAATTTGCACGCGAATGCGGGCCTGTCCCTTGGGTACCACAGGGTAGTAGAAGCCGGTTACGTATATTCCCTCTTCCTGCAGCTTGGCGGCATACACCTGCGAGAGCTTGGCATCGTAGAGCATCACGGCGCAGATGGCACTCTGTGTGGGTTTGATGTCGAACCCGGCAGCCATCATCTTCTCGCGGAAATATTCTACGTTTTCAACCAGATGGTCGTGAATCTCGTTGCTTTCTTTGAGCATCTTGAACACTTCGAGCGAAGCACCAATGATGCCCGGGGCCAGCGAATTGGAGAACAGATAGGGGCGCGAGCGCTGGCGCAGCAGATCTATAATCTCTTTCCGTCCGGTGGTGAATCCGCCCAGTGCGCCGCCAAAGGCCTTGCCCAGGGTTCCGGTGTATATGTCTACCCGTCCGTAGGTGTTGAAGAACTCGCTCACACCATGTCCGGTTGCTCCCACCACGCCTGCCGAGTGGCTTTCGTCAACCATCACCAGTGCATCGTATTTTTCTGCCAGGTCGCAAATCTTATCCATCGGAGCCACGTTGCCATCCATCGAGAACACGCCGTCGGTGACGATGATGCGGAAGCGCTGTGCCTGTGCTTCTTTCAGTTTTTCCTCCAGGTCGGCCATGTCGGCATTGGCATAGCGGTAGCGTTTAGCTTTGCAAAGGCGCACCCCGTCGATGATAGAAGCGTGGTTCAGGGCATCGCTGATGATGGCATCCTCGTCGGTGAACAGCGGTTCAAACACACCACCGTTGGCATCGAAGCAGGCAGCATAGAGAATGGTGTCTTCGGTTTTGAAATAGTCAGAGATGGCAGCTTCCAGTTCTTTGTGAATATCCTGTGTGCCGCAGATGAACCGCACCGACGACATGCCGAATCCGCGGCGGTCCATCATCTTCTTGGCTCCTTCGATGAGTCGCGGGTTGTCTGACAGTCCCAGATAGTTATTGGCGCAGAAATTCAGCACTTCCTTCCCCTTCACTTCAATAGCAGCCCGTTGCGGGCTTTCAATAAGGCGCTCTTCTTTGTAGAGTCCAGCCTCGCGAATCTCTTCCAGTGTTTGGCAGAGATGTTCTTTCATTTTTCCGTACATAGTTTGTTACTTTTAGGTTTTAAGTTTTACTACCAAGATACAAAGTTACGAAAAGTTGAGAGCAATACAAAATAAATCGTATTTATTTTTATTGCCGAAACGGAGTAACTTATTTAAAGTTACGAAAAGTTGAGAGCAATACAAAATAAATAACATTTATTTTTCACTCTTACCCTTACACCATACAAAACGTACTGAACATCTGCCGGTAGGCTTCAACTTTCTTGTAGAACGCCAATGGATAGGCCCGCGAAGAAGATGGCAGTCGGTAAAGCACAATCTGCTTGCCCTCTTGATTCGTTACGTTGGGAATATCCACATACTCATTCACCTTTGGCATTGTGGGAATGGCGAGAGTCGCACACAATGTTTCGGTGGCCTTTTCGCCTGTGGTGACTATGGCCCTCAGTCGGGGCAGTTGGGCTATGAGCGCAGGCACGTCGGTAGGCTCCACCACTTCTAAGAATTTGTCCGATGCATTGTCCTTCAACCGTCTAACGGCCGTGGAGGTATCGAAGAACGCAATGCCTTTATCTTGGCAGAACGCCACGATGTCGTTCAGTAGGAATTGCTTCTGTTCTTCGTCCACAAATCGATTGCGGTTGCCAAAAAACACCGCCCCCTCGATGCGCCAGTGGTCGTTGATGAAGTTGGGATAATAGAAGTCCATGCACCACCGTTTGCGCTGTGGCGGAAAGCTGCCCAGGAACAGCACCCGTGCATGTTCGGGCAGGAACGGTTGCAGCGGGTGATACTCCACGCCATTGTTGCTGCGTGCTAAGTTCTCGGTGTTCAAATAAGATTTCAGTGGCATGTGATGCATGTGCTCAACCTTCATCCATGCCTGTCGTTCTTCTTTCATTGTGCAAAGGTACACAGATAATGAGAGATTACAAAACTTTTGAGGGATTTTCCGTTAAAGATGTAGCTATCAAGACTATGTCAAAAGATGGTATAGATTACATTAGCATCACAGACATCGCCAGGCAGAAAAACGCCACAGACCCCAACGGAGTTATAGCGAACTGGATGCGTAACC
>CACXFT010000090.1 GCA_902767045.1 uncultured Prevotellaceae bacterium
ACTTCGAACCCCCGGTTACTGAAAGTGCACACCTTCGGTGTGCTGCCCCATGAAAGTTTATCGGACACCAATGAAAACATATAGGGGTGCTTGTCTCAAAAACATCCCAACTATTGAACTACACAGAGTTGGGATGAAGACTTACATGTTTAGCGGACAGTAATATTTGTTTTTATAGAGTTATACAATGTTGCAGAATATAATGATGGCCTGCGCTCCCGACGGGGAATGACGCAGGCCATCAGAATCAGTTGTTACTTAATCACTACCTTGGGCTATGCCCGAGCTCGTTCACGTTCGGAAAAGCTCAAGCAAGCTTGGCTTTTCACTCACTTAATCACGACCTTGGGCTATGCCCGAGCTCGTTCACGTTCTGAAAAGCTCAATCTACCAGGATGTTGGTGTCAACGTATGCTCGCATCATTTATCGTATTTCTCGTCGACGAGAGCATCAATGCCGCTCTCATCAGCTGGTACGGGCATGCCGCCCTGAACAGAGAGATCCTTCACAAAAAGCATGGCGGCCTCGCGCCTGTCTTGAACCGATGAGACCCGACGCGACGGACGGGCACGGCGGCGCAATCGGCTGACGTAGCGCGACACGCTCTCAAGCATCTCGGCACTCATCTGGTCGAGTTCTGCTGCGATGGATGTTCTGAGTTCTATTGTTGTCATAATCTGTTGTTATTTGAAACGTTTCGGCTACAAATTTACAAAAAGTTTTGAAATTTCTCGTGGAAACTCCTACATTTTTCGCAAACTCATTGCGATTTGCCGGAAAAAGTGACGCGCTCGCGGAACTCTGCGGGCGATGCGCCCTCCATACGGCAGAAGAAACGGGAGAAATTCGACCGTCAATCATTCGAAGTGCCGAGAGACCGAGGTGCTTCTTCGTCAGCACGTTCAGATAGTTGAGCGGAGCAAGAAGAATGAGAATTGTATCTGCGTATAAAATATAGGTTAGCCTCGCCGGTAGCGAAAGGAGAGAGTAATCAAATTATCGGAATGACCACGAAGATATGATTGGGATTGTAAGATTTTCAGGCGGTTAGGAAGTGCTCCCAAACGGGTCAAAAATGATACCAAGCGGATTTTTCTTTTCCTGTCTTTCTTGTCAATAAGCATACACCAGCCCATACTTCTGATGAAGGCGGCGGAGGGAACCGTCAGCTTTCATCTGCTGTATTTTATTGTTCACCACCTGAAGCAGGTCCTCCTGTTCTTTTTGCATGAGCACGCCTATTTGACCGTGTGTGAAGGGAGTGTTCAACAGCGGTGCAGCCAGCCGGTTGTCTGTTTGCACATAATACGGCGCTTCTGTTATTTCTGTAATCATCACGTCGGCCTCTCCCTGTGCAATCAAGGAAGGAATCTCCTCGTTTTTCTGGTGAACCACGATGGTGGCCTGCTTGAGGTTTTCGTTGGCAAACTTCTCGTTTAGCCCACCCGGATTCACCATCACCCTCACCTCCGGTTGGTCGATATCCGCCAACGAAGTGAAGCGTGCAGCATCGGTTGCACGGCAGAGAATGGTTTTGCCGTTAGCCAGATAGCCCTCGCTCATAAGCATCGTTGCCTTTCGTGCATCGGTGATGGTGATTCCGCCAATGGCCATGTCGAAAAGTTGCGGTTCAGCCAACACGTCGGCACTGAGCGTGGGCCACGAAGTGTTCACAAACTCTACGTCAACCCCCATGCTGTTTGCAATCTCGCGTGCCATTTCAATGCCAAACCCCCAATAGGTTCCGTCGGGTTCGCGGAACGAGAGCGGGCGGTAGTCGCCTGTGGTTCCAACAAGCAACTTCCCCCTTTCCTCAATGGCCGCCACCTTTCCGCCATCGGGTGACTCGGCATATACACTTTCAGAGCAAGCAGCAAGAACCGTACAGCTGCACATAACCAGCAGTACGGCAAAAGCCCATGTTATCTTTTTCATTTTAACTTTGGCTGGAGTTTTATTCTTCAATCTTATGCAACCTGCAAAATTACATTATTTTATTGATTCAGCCAAAGATGTTCGCCACGAATTTCAAGGGGCATGGGAATGTTGTCGGTGAAGAGTTGGCCGGTGCCCAGTCCTTGGTAGGGCATGGCGGGCAGTTGACGGTACACATCGGCTGTGAAAAGAGCAATGGCATGCAGGCCTATGTTGCTCTCCAGGGCAGATGTTATCCACGAACCTATTCCGCGCTCGCGGGCAAGGGCTATCCACTCACGGCACCCGTGCATACCGCCATGCAGCGATGGTTTCAATATGATATAATGTGGGTGGATGGTGTCGAGCAGTGCCTTCTTCTCTTCAAGGTCGTTAACGCCAATGAGTTCCTCATCGAGGGCGATGGGCAGCGGGGTTTCGCTGCAGAGCTTCGCCATCGCCTGCCACTGATGCTGCCGAATGGGTTGTTCAATAGAGTGGATGTTGTATTGCGCGAGCTGCTGCAGCTTGCCGAGTGCCTCCTGTGGTGAGAAGCCTCCGTTGGCATCCACGCGCAGCTGAATCTGTTCAGCACTGAAATGCCGACGGATGAACTCCACAAGGGCTATCTCGCGCTGCCAGTCGATGGCGCCAATCTTCAGCTTCACGCAATGGAAGCCAGCCTTCAGCTTTTCTTCTATGCGGGCATACATCTCGTCGAAGGTCCCCATCCACACCAGTCCGTTGATGGGAATGCCCACTTCACCGCGCGAGAACGGTGTGGAACGGTTGAAGGGAGCGGTGCCGTGCAGACTGGCATGGGCGGTTTCCAACCCGAAGAGCATCGACGGATAGGGGCGCAGAAGTTCGTAGGGAATCTCGCCCGCAGACAGATAGCGGTTACACATTTCCTGCAGCATGCTGCCATATTCTTCTTCAGGCAGTGCATCGCAAGAGAGGTCGGGCAACGGGGCACACTCACCCCACCCCACCCGCTTGCCGTCAGACAAACGGATGAGCCAGATGTGGCGAGTGGTGTAAGTGCCGCGCGAGGTTCCCGCCGGCTGACGGAAATGCAGCACCCGCTGCGACAGAGTAACTTTCATTTCAGACATACTAACGCTTTTAGACATAATAACATATTAACTTTTTAGACATAATAACATACTAACACTAGAAGGTGGGCCTATAGGTCTTGTATTTTCTTCTATACTGAAGCTTCTCTGAACCGAAGTTGATGAGGAGACCATCCTCTATGCCTGTAGAGGTTAAATAGTTTACAAGCTGCACTTCATGGGCTACGCCCAAAGTAAGCACAGCCTTCAACTCTAAAATCAACTTTCCTTCCACAATAATATCGGCTTTGAAGTCACCAACCTGTATTCCTTCGTAGTAAACTTTAATAGGAACTTCTGTTTCGAACGACAGCTGTTGCTTATGCAATTCTATGAGCATGGCATTCTTATATACGCTTTCCAGATAACCCGGTCCAAGTTTTCGACGAATGTTCTTTGCACATTCTAATATAACTGGAATAACTTTCTCTACATCCAAATTCTCCATATTCAACTTGCTCTAAAAACATTATTATGTTTTTTGTTACTCCTTTTTTGTTACTATGTTATTTTGTTACTTTGTCTAAAACATCGTTACTATGTTACTTTGTCTAAAACAACGTTACTATGTTATTATGTCTAAAAATGTTAGTATGTTACTATGTCTAAAACCCCGTTAGTATGTTACTATGTCTAAAAACCCCGTTAGTATGTCTTCAAGGGAACTGGGGGTATTGGTCGAAGTTGGGGCGGCGTTTCTCGAGGAAAGCACGTCCGCCTTCCTGTGCTTCGTCCATGGTGTAGTAGAGCATGGTGGCATCGCCAGCCAGTTCCTGTATGCCTGCCTGACCGTCGAGCTCGGCATTGAGCCCGGCCTTGATCATGCGCAGTGCCAGGGGCGAGCGCTGCATCATCTCTTCGGCCCACTGCACGCATTCGTCTTCGAGCTGTTCCAGCGGCACCACTTTGTTCACCATGCCCATGCGCTCTGCTTCGGCAGCGGTGTATTGCCGGCAGAGGAACCATATCTCGCGTGCTCGTTTCTGTCCCACCATGCGGGCCAGGTAGCTCGACCCGAATCCGGCATCGAACGACCCCACCTTAGGTCCGGTTTGTCCGAAGATGGCGTTCTCCGATGCAATGCTTAGGTCGCACATCACATGCAGCACATGTCCGCCGCCGATAGCGTAGCCGTTCACCATGGCTATCACGGGTTTGGGCAGCCGGCGAATCTGCATCTGCACGTCGAGCACACTCAAACGGGGCACTCCGCCTTCATCAACATATCCGCCGCGGCCCTTCACATGCATGTCGCCGCCCGAACAGAAAGCATGCTTCACCTCTTCAGGCCGCTTTCCCTCCGGCACTTCCGACATAGCCCCTGTGAGGATTACCACCCGCAGGTCTAACCGCTCTCGACAGATGCTGAACGCCTGCGACAGCTCCCAAGTGGTGAGTGGGGTGAAGGCATTGCGGTAGCGCGGCCGGTTGATGGTAATCTTTGCAATGTGGTTATACTCTTCAAAAAGAATCTCTTTAAACTCTGTGATTGTTTTCCATTCTCGTGTTGCCATAACTGTTCATTATATGATTAATTCTGCAAAAGTAGCAAATAATTCATAATTCATCCATGCTTATTCTCAATTATTTTATTACCTTTGCATACATATTACAATATAAACACTTACCGCTATGTTGCAAATACGCTGCGTGAACAACGGCATCACCAAGAGCTTTGCCGAAGGCAGCTCGCTGCTTGACGTGTACAAGGAGTTTGCCGACGAACTGAAAATGCCATACCCCGTGGTATCGGCCAAAGTGAACAACGCCTCGCAGGGACTAAAGTTCCGGCTCTACCAAAACCGCGACGTGGAGTTTCTTGATGCCCGCGAGGGAAGCGGGCACCGCGTTTATGTGCGGTCGCTCTGCTTCCTGCTCTACAAGGCCACACAAGACCTCTACCCGGGTTCGAAGCTGTTTGTAGAGCATACCATCTCGCGCGGCTACTACTGCAACTTCAAACGGCGCGGCAACGAACCGCTCACCGATGCCGTGGTGGAACGCCTGAAAGCACGCATGCAGGAGATTGTGAACCTCGACATGCCCTTCCGACGCTACGAGGCCACCAACGAAGAGGCGGTGCGCATCTTTGCCGAAAGGGGATTCACCGACAAGGTGAAACTCTTAGAAACAAGCGGACAGATCTACAGCGACTACTACACCCTGGGCGACACCGCCGACTACTATTACGGTCCGCTGGTACCCTCGGCCAGCTACCTGAGCGTGTGGGGCCTGGAAACCTATCACGACGGCATGCTGCTGCGGGTTCCCGACTGGAACAACCCGCTACAGCTGGCCGAAAAGGTGGAGATGCCCAAAACCTACGAGATGTTTGCCGAGAAAACACGATGGGACATCATCATGCGACTCTCTAATGCGGGCGACGTGAACAAAGCGATTCTGAAAGGACATGCCTCGGAACTCATTCAGGTGAGCGAGGCGCTGCAGGAAAAAAAGATTGTAAAGATTGCCGAAGAGATTGACCGCCGCTACCACCGGAAGGAGAACCCGGTGAGACTCATCCTCATCACCGGACCGTCAAGCTCGGGAAAAACCACCTTCACCAAACGACTGAGCATTCAGCTACTAGCGTGCGGACTGCGCCCGCTGTCGTTTTCAACCGACGACTATTTCGTGAACCGCGTTGACACGCCCAAGCTGCCCAACGGCGACTACGACTTCGACAACATTGAAACCGTCGACTACAACCTGCTCGAAGACCATCTGATTAAACTGATGAACGGCGAGCGCGTTGAGGTGCCCGAATATAATTTTGTTACGGGAAAACGCGAATGGAACGGGAAGAAACTGAAGCTGGCCAACGACACGGTGCTCATCATTGAGGGCATTCACGCCCTGAACCCGCAGCTCACCCGCAAGCTGCCCGACGAGGTGAAGTTCAAAATATACATATCGGCTCTAACCAGCATTTCGCTCGACGACCATAACTGGATTCCCGTGCGCGACAACCGCTTGCTGCGCCGCATTATACGCGACTACAACAAGGGGGCTTTCACCGCTCAGGAAACCATTCGGCAATGGAAAAACGTGTGCCAGGCCGAAGACCAGTGGATCTTCCCCTATCAGGAAACAGCCGACGTGATGTTCAATTCGGCACTGAACATAGAGTTTGCCGTGCTGCGCACGCATGCTGAGATTATCCTCACGTCGGTTCCGAAGAACTGTCCGGAATATGCCGAAGCTCACCGGCTGCTGAAGTTCATTCACTACTTCATTCCCGTGAGCGACAAGGAGATTCCGCCCACCTCCATCATGCGCGAGTTCGTCGGCGGTTCCAGCTTCAAGTATTAACCTGCATGAAACGAATCAGTTCTTGGTTGGCAGCGATGTGTTTTATATATGCGCCGAGACATCGCAACCGCGATGCCCCGGCGTTTTCGTTTGTTCTTTCAGGGTGTTATGATTTTTACCAATGATTCATGCAAGCCTTGCAAGGCTTTGGCATCGTTTTCGGTGGTGGTAACAACCTCCAATAGCAATGGGCGATTCTCTGCTTCGGGGTTGTCGTGGAGGGTTGTGAGCCAGCCGATTCCTTGCTCCAGCTCAATGCTGTTGGTGGCCTTCATGTATTGTATGCCAAAGCTTTGGCACAGGCCCTGGGCACTGGTGCTGTGCTTGGCCATCACAAATGCTTCGCGGGCGGCGCTCTGCTTCAACCCTTCGAACTTCTCGAAAATGCCACCGCCCCCGTTGTTGAGCAGCAGAATGCGCAGGTTTGCGCGCAGGGTTGCATTCCATAAGGCATTGCTGTCGTAGAAGAAGCTCAAGTCGCCAACGATGCAGAACACCGGCTCATCTACTGCCAACGAGAACCCTGCCGCAGTGGAAAGACTTCCCTCAATGCCATTCACCCCACGGTTGCAGTAAACATATTGGGGCACATAGAGGTTGGCCAGTCGCACAGCCGAACTGTTGCCTGCATGCACATAGCAGAACGGAAGTTCGCCGAGCTGCTCTGCCAACATGCTCACTGCACTCATAGAAGAAAAAGGCGCACGGTAAGCCTCTATCTTTTCGTCTATCTCGCCCAGCCGTTCATCCCACCAGTCAATAAAATTTTTCACTTTGTGCTTGGCACGGTGCGAGAGTTCTCTGCCAATGACAGTGAGAACATCGCCGGGGTTTCCTTCTATAACTCCACGCACCTTTGTAGTAACATCGTGCAGCATGCCATCTTCGCTCACTATCCACATGGGCACACCGGATAGTGAACGCAGGAACTGGCGCATGCGCTTGCTCACCAGCACATCGCCCAGGTAGAGCACAAAGTCGGGTTTCATGTTGTTGGGAATCTCTCCCATGGTCAGCAGCTCGTCGAAATGGCAGGCACCGCAGCCAATGCTCAGTGCCTCGTTAAGCACAACAGCATGGGGAATGATGGTGCTGAAGTCTTCGGCAATCAGCTTCTCTTCTGAGCACTGTCCCACAATCACGAGCGGGCGGCGTGCCTCTGCCCAATCTTCCACACACGATATCAGTTGCAGTTCACTCACCCCGGGCGGAACCTGCTGCACCTTTCGCTCTTCCGGCAGGTGGGGTGTGGTGAAGGTATAGAGGGGTTCGTCGATGGGAACATTGATGTGCACTGGTCCCCAGCCTCCTTGCCGGCATGCGAGCAAGGCTTCGTTCACCATGCGGTTGCAGTACCAGTGGAGGGAGGAGGTGGAAGGGTTGGAGGGTGCGGGGGTGGGCATGTGGGGGTGGGCGTACGGGGGTGGGATGAGGGGCAACGACACGGCGTGTTTGACAAATCGCCCGAGGGCATCAGGCTGGGGAAGCGTCTGACCGTCGAGCTGGTCAATCCACTGCTGGGGCCGGTCGGCCGAGATGACCACCAGCGGCACATGCTGATAGTAGGCTTCGGCCACGGCAGGCAGCACATTGAGCAATGCCGAGCCCGAGGTTACGCACACCGCCACGGGAAGGAGGGTGGCTTGTGCTATGCCCAAGGCATAGAAGCCCGCCGACCGCTCGTCGGTGACGGGATGGCAGGTGATGTTCGGGCATTCCACCAGATTATGAACAATAGGGGCGTTGCGCGAACCCGGGCACACCACCGCATCGGTTACTCCATGAGCAACCAACAGCGAGGTGAGGATGTTGACGTTTTCTTTATCGCTGTACATGAGAGTTTAGAGTTTAGAGTAGTGTGCGCATGGTTTGCATTTTGGCCTCGGTTTCTTCCCATTCCTGCTGTTCGATGCTGTCGGGGAGCAAACCGCCGCCGGCATAGAGGCGGCAATGGTTTTCGCTGATTTGCATGCAGCGCAGCGAAACGTAGAGGGCCAGGTTGAGCGGACCGCAGAACCCGCTGTAGTAGAGTCGGGGCTGGCACTCGTTGGCGAGAATGAAGTCGCGTGCTTCCGCCTTGGGCAACCCGCACACCGCCGGTGTGGGGTGCAAGGCTTCGAGCAGCGACCCTATGCCGCAGTCGGCGTGCAAGGTGAAACGGAAGTCACTGCGCAGGTGCACCAGGTTGGCCGCGCGTGTGGTGTAGGGGCCGGCCTCGTCGATGTCGGTTGCAAAGTCTTTCAGGCGGTTGCTGATGTAGTTGGCCACGAAGCGCTGTTCCTGAATGTTTTTCTGGCTCCACCTGATTTGCTGCACCATCGACTGCGAGGGGTTGTCGAACTGCAACAGTTCGCCCTCCAGCTTCATGGTTCCCGCCAGCGCCATGGTTTCATAGTGTTGCCCTTCGCAGTGGCGCAGCAGCACTTCGGGTGTGGCCATGAGCCAGGTTCCGCAACGGGGTGCTGCCACCAGCGCCACGAACATGCGGGGGTAGCGCAAGCAAGCCTGCTGGAAAAGCGCCAAAGGGTTGCACCCGTTTGTGCTCACCACCTGCGACCGTGCGAGCACCAGCTTGGCAAACTGTCCTGCCCTGAGTGCCGCATGAAAGCGGGCAAAAGCCAAAGCATACTGTGGCTCCCCTCCCTTGGGAGGGGTTAGGGGTTGGGTCACTTCCCCTCCCTTGGAAGGGGTTAGGGGTGGGCGCTCCTCGCTCTCCACCAGTCTATCTTCGGGGAAGAGCAGAATGGGGCAGTCATCCGAAACAACGAACGGTGCCAGCACAAAGCCACGCCGCCCATTGAGCTGTTCAAGCGTGAACAGTTCTTCGGGTTCGCCCTCGGTCAGGCAGAGCCGCGTGTAATGTTCCTGTCGGGGAAACCTGTAAAAGGCAAAGCTATTCATGCTTTCTGGGACTAATCACATAGTTGGTCACCTGCACGGTTGAAATAAGTTCATCGGCCTCATTGCGAATGTCTATCTGCCACTGGTGCAGGGTTCGCCCCTTGTGCAGCAGCTTGCCATAGGCGGTAACGGTGTCGCCCTGTAGCACGGCTTTCACATGACTGCCGTTCACGTTCACGCCCACGCAAATTTTCCCCTTGCACAGCGCCATCGATCCCACCCCCGCCAGGTTCTCGGCCAGCGCCAGGGTTGCCCCGCCGCTGAGGAATCCGAAGGGTTGGCGGTTGCGCTCGTCCACTCGCATGCGGGCCATGCAGGTATCGGGTTCGGGGGTGGAAATAAACTCCATGCCAAGGGTTTGGCTCAGCCCCGGCTGCGAACACACTATGTTTCTTTCTTTTTCTACGTTCATTTCTTTTTTTGTTTTATAGAAGCTATAGTTGCTATAGAAACTATAGAAGCTATAGAGGCTATAGAGGCTATAGAAGCTATAGAAACTATAGAAACTATAGAAACTATAGAAACTATAGTTGCTATTGTTTTATGTTTGCTCCGGCTCATACTGCTGGAGCCTTTGTTTCAGTGCTTTAATTTCTTCTTGCTGCTGGTAATAGGCTTTCAGGGCACGCAGCTTCAGGTTGTCGTAGGCGGCTTTCCAGTGAGCGGCGGCGGCATTGGATGCCGACAGTTGCTGCTGAAGCTGGGGGAAGAGCCGTTCGAGCTCTGCCAGACGTTCGTCTTGCTGCTTGCGATACTCGGTGCGGGCCCTGTGCATGCGCTCCTTCACGCCGCCCTCCTTGATGAAGATTTCTTCCAGTTTCTTCAGATACTTGTTCATCATGGCATCTACCTGGTAGCACAAGGTGAGACCAACATTGGCCATCTCTTCGGCAGTCCACTGGTGAAAGTATGGCTCGTAGTCGGCCAGGAGATTATGGTTCCTGGTGAAGTCTTGCATCGATTGAAAGCACGAGTAGGCAGGAGTCCACTGCGCCAGCTGGCGCGATTTCAAGAAGTCTTCATAGTCTTGTCGCAGTTCACCTATGCTGGAGCGGGCCACATTAAGCAGGTTCACCTCCATGGCCGTTGATGTTTTGCCATCCTCAGAGCCTTCCACGATGTTCTGTTTGCCAGAACGAGCGGCCTGCACCATCTGATCGACGGTACGGTCGCCGTGTTTCGGAAGGAAGCGTTCGCAAAAGGTGAAAGTAAGCTGATAGAGTACCACAGACTTCTGATAGAAGCGTAGGTCTTGCCACTTGGGAACGCTCCTGAATATGCTAAGAGCCTGCTCTTGGGGATTATCGTTATCGGTGTTTGTCATATCAACGTTTCCTTCTGCGAGTGCAATTTGAATGCAAATATAGTGCTTTTTGTTTGAAGTGCCAAACAAAGGGTGTAGGTTTTAATGTTTTTAAAGCAGAAAGAACAGCGACACACCCACCACTGAGATGACGGCTCCCACCACCGACCGGACGGTTATGGGCTGACCAAAGAGCCAGAGCGAGGGAAGCAGAATGAGAATGGGGGTGGTGGCCATGAGCGTTGACGCAATGCCGGCGGCAGTATATTCAACCGCCATGAGCGAGAAGCCCACACCCAGAAACGGGCCGCTCACCACTGCCACCAGCATGGCGGCAAGTCCGCGGTGGTCGGCAACGGAAGAGCGCAGCGTTACCTTGCGCTGGGGATGGGCACGGTGGACCTCTCTCTCCTTATTAATATAATAAAAAAGGGAGAAGCAAAACAGGCCGGCTATGCAACGGATGAGGTTGCTGCCGAAGGGTAGATAGCTCCCCACCGAGGGCAACAGAGAGGCTGGCACCGAGGCAATGTAGTGGTCGAGCCCAATCTTACTGAGCACCAGGCCGAGGCCCTGCCCCAGCGCAGCCCCAAGTCCGAAGAGCACACCCTTGAGCGGGAGCCCTGTGCCGGTGCTGCTCTTGTCGGTTACGGCTATGGCTATTCCGCCCATGGTAACCGCCATGGCCAACAGCGCATGCCACGACAGCGTTTGCCCTAACATGAGAAAGGCAAACAGAGCGGTGAAGGCAGGGGCGAGCGTCATGAAGAGTTGTCCGAAACGCGAACCAATGGTGAGATAGCTGTTGAACAGACACCAGTCGCCAAAGAAATAGCCCACCACACCCGAAGCCAGCAGCCACAGCCAGGCTTCGATGCTGGCATAGGCGGGATAGGGACTGCCCACAAACACCCACATGAGCAAAACAGAGAACAACAGGGCTAAGGACATGCGCCACACGTTCATTACAAATACGCCCAAGTGACGGCTGCCAATTTCGCTGAACAGTGCTGCCACCGTCCACGAACAGGCCACGCCAAGAGAAATCATTTCGCCTAAATAATTCATTTTTGCAGAGAGGTTATGCGTTTGTGCGCTTGTTTTCGGGGTGCAAAATTACGAAAAACCAACGAATCTCTTGTCTGTATACAAGAAAAAGAATAACTTTGCACGCAAAATATTCACCTGAACGAACTTACAACTGCAATATGTCAACTTTCCCACGCAAGTGCGTTTTATTTCTGTTTCTGGTGTTTGCCACCAGCTTATTGGCACAAGAGGCTGCCAACGATTCCACCACAGCGGTCAGCAACAAAAAGGAACGGCGGTTAACGCTGCACGGCCGGGTTTACGATTCGTTTACCAAGGCTGCACTGAAAGCACACATGACGCTGATGAACGCCGATTCGACCGTGGTGGACACCACTACATGCTGGCAGTGGACATGGGGAACAAGCGACAGCTATTACCAGTTTCGCATTCCGCGCCGGCAGGGGCAATACATCATTAAAGCGCAGCTCGACGGATACGAAGACACCTTCGTTGACTTCAACGTGCGCTACATTGGCCGCAACACCGAGTTTGAGGTGCCCCGCCACCTGATGAAGAAACGAGCCGACGACGGCATTTTTGCAGAAGACGAACTAGAGGGGGTTACCATCAGGGGTACGCGGGTGAAGATTGCATACCGCGGCGACACCATCGTCTATAACGCGTCGGCCTTTAACCTGCCCGAAGGCTCGATGCTCGACGGACTCATCCGGCAGATGCCGGGGGCAGAACTCAAAGACAACGGCGACATTTATGTGAACGGGGTGAAGGTCGACTACCTCACGCTCAACGGCAACGACTTTTTCAAGGGAGACAACAAGGTGATGCTCGACAACCTGCCCTACTACACCGTGCAGAACGTGGAGGTGTATCACAAAGAGTCGGAAAAAAGCCAGTGGAAAGGGCGCAACGTGGAGCGCAAAGACTATGTGATGGACGTGAAGCTGAAACGGGAATATAACCGCGGACTGCTGATGAA
>CACXFT010000091.1 GCA_902767045.1 uncultured Prevotellaceae bacterium
GAGGTGGCGGAATTGGTAGACGCGCTACTTTGAGGGGGTAGTGTCAATTGCGACGTGGGAGTTCGAGTCTCCTCCTCTTCACCAAAAATAATTGCGGAAATAGCTCAGTTGGTAGAGCACAACCTTGCCAAGGTTGGGGTCGCGGGTCCGAGTCCCGTTTTCCGCTCTTTTTTTTTGAAGAGAAACATATTTTTATTCCGATGAATTTATATCTTAGGTATTTTAATAATGAGACATTAGTGCATAATGTCGATGAAGCTATTAGTTTTTTGAGTTCTATTTCAGAAATTGAAATGAATGACGAACTGGAAGCAGATATCCGTCAGTATGCTGCAAGTGATGTCTATTATCCCAAACGCTACAAAGTTCGACAGCGAGTTTATTTTATTATTATTAAAACCACTGCCGAAACGATGCAGGACTTCAAAGATAAGAAAGCCGTGAGACCCATGGAGGGAGGAGCAGTGCGAGAGCGGAAAGAAATAGGTGCAGGTGCAACAACCAAATTGACGGAAATCAGGGAGGGCTGGTATGAGGGAACCCTCGATTTCAAACGTGTGGTGATGGTGCCCTCAACAGGTAAGCATGAATACCGCGACACACATTTCGTGGCACAGTGCAAAGCTAATTCGGGGCAAGACTGCTATAACCGCATTGTTGACTATCTGCGGTCGAGAGTTGACGGCCGTTCGCAATTCCCGTCGGCAAAAGGAAAGAATTTCTATTTCCAGTATTTAGGAATGTGGAAATAATATCACGTTTTAAATAGACTTCATGATGAATAAGGTGATGTTAATTGGCAACGTGGGGCAGGAACCCGAAGTGCGTTATTTTGATGCCGACCAAGCTTTGGCACGTGTCAGACTGGCAACCACAGAGCGTGGATATACATTGCAGAATGGCACACAGGTGCCAGACCGCACCGATTGGCACAACCTGCTTTTTGGAAAGGGGCTGGCAAAAATTGTGGAGAAATATGTTCACAAAGGCGACAAACTCTATGTGGAAGGTCGCATCAGGTATCGCTCTTACGATGACCAGAAAGGGCAGAAACGCTATTATACCGAGATTGACGTGGAAAACATGGAAATGCTTACTCCCAAGCAGACCATGTCTTCAACAGGGGGAAGCATGGCTTCTGAACCTGAACCACAACGGCCTGTTGCAAACACAAAGAACGATAATGGCGAATTGCCATTTTAAATAGCACGAAAAGAAATTGGACTTACAAAGCATACAACAGTTAGGTGATCTGGTGGTCTTGCAGCCCATCACCATCCCTGTATTGATAGCAGCCCTTTTGGCTGCTATGTTGTTATTGGTTTCTGGATTTGCAAGCGGTTCGGAAATCGCTTTCTTCAGTCTTTCGCCCAGCGACCTCTCTGAAATTGAAGAAAGTGATCATTCTGCCGATAAAACCATTCGGATGTTGCGGGAAGAGAGCGAACGAACACTGGCTACTATATTGATTGCCAACAACTTCGTGAACGTTACAATCATCATGTTGTGCAATTATGTGTTTGGCTCGTTGGTGCGTTTCAAAGCTGCTTGGGTGGAGTTTGTTTGCATCACGGTTTTGCTTACCTTTCTTTTGCTGCTCTTCGGCGAAATTATGCCCAAGGTATACAGCCGTCAGGAGCCGTTGAAGTTTTGCAGACGAGTTGCCGGATTTATCTTGCTGTTGCGCAAACTCTTCTGGCCGCTCGCAAGCATTCTCTTGCGAAGCGGAATACTGGCTGAAAAGGTGGTGCAGAAAGAAAATCATGTGTTGAGCGTTGACGATTTGGAACAAGCACTCGAGCTTACCGACAAAGAGGAAATCAAAGACGAACAGCAAATGTTGCAAGGCATTATACGGTTTGGCGATGAAACGGCAAAAGAAGTGATGACCAGCAGGCAGGATATCGTAGACCTGGACATTACCTGCAGTTACACCGACGTGCTCAAATGTGTTGTTGAAAACAACTACAGCCGTATTCCGGTTTATCAGGATAACACCGATAATATTCGAGGTATACTCTATATCAAGGATTTGCTGCCGCATTTGTCGAAACCCTCAAATTTCAGATGGCAGAGCTTGATTCGTCCGCCTTACTTCGTGCCGGAGACAAAAAAAATTGACGACCTCTTGCGTGAGTTCCAAAACAACAAGGTTCATATTGCCATTGTTGTTGACGAGTTTGGTGGAACAAGCGGACTGGTGACACTCGAAGATATTCTTGAAGAGATTGTGGGAGAGATAAACGACGAATTTGACGAAGAAGAGAAAGTATATTCAAAGTTGAACTACAATACCTACGTTTTTGAAGGGAAGACGCTGCTCAGTGACTTCTGCAAGATTCTTGGTGTTGACGATGAGGAATTCAAAGACGTGGAAGGTGATGCCGACTCGCTGGCTGGATTGGTGCTCGAACTGAAAGGAGATTTCCCCAGTATTCATGAGAAATTTGATTACAAGAACTACACTTTCGAAATCATGGGAATGGAAGGGCGAAGAATCAGTCGCATCAAGGTGATTGTGCATGAAGCATCATAAAACCATATTCGTGGAAAATGAAAATCAGTAAAAACAGATATCTGCAAGCTTTCTCGGTTGTTGTCATTCTTTTGGCAATAGGGAGATGTGTTTTCTTAGATGGCATGGTTGACAAAAAACAAAATGAATTGCCAGTGACTGTTGAGAACAATACAGAGGAACCATCTTGCAAACCATCGAAATCGGATGAACCAACTTGCAAACCATCGAAATTCTTCGATGAAAATGGATTGCCCGTAAAGCACAAGATTCGCGGCGTTAGTAGTTTTAGAAATGCCTTCCCCGACCAGCAGGACGTGCAGATTCTGGCCTCTAACAAATGGGGAGTCTCCCCCGTGCAAAATCGGGAAGAAGCAGAAAACAGAAAAGCTGAACTGGTTTATGTGGGCAGTAATCCCTATTTTTTTGTAGAACCTCTTAACCAAAGCATTCCCTACCTGGTGCCAAGAGCATCGGTGTTGTTGCAGGATATTGGCAGAAACTTTTTCGACAGCTTGCAAGTGAAACAACTGCCGCTGCATAAAATTATTGTAACCAGTTTGCTGCGAACCAAAGACGATGTGGCCAGCCTGCGCAGAAGAAACGGAAATGCCACGGAAAACAGTTGCCACATGTATGGCACCACCTTTGACATTGCATACAACAGATATTTGAAAGTAACGGAGCGCGACACGGTTTATTCCAAGAAGGATACCTACAAAGATGTGCGTTTCTTGCAGGTGCTCTCCGAAGTGCTCAACGACTTGCGAACCAACCAACGCTGCTATGTGAAGCATGAGGTGAAACAGCAATGCTTTCATATAACCGTCAGATAAGAAAATCCTTCACCTGAACCATAAAATAGCGTATATATATAATAATTCCTTAGTGGAAGACGTTATTGTTATATATGGGCGAAGAAGAAAAACGGCAACGCTATTCACATATACTGAAATACACCGGCCTGTTTGGTAGTGTTCAGATATTGAGCATCTTGGTGGGAGTTATCCGCACCAAGTTGGTAGCCGTTTTGTTGGGTCCACAAGGTATGGGCCTTGTAGCCATTTTCAATTCCACCATCAAGTTTGTGAGCGACTCCACCAATCTGGGTTTACCCATGTGCGGTGTGCGAGAAGTGTCTGATGCTTATGAAAGTGGCGATAGAATCAAATTGTTGCGCTCTATCCGTCTTGTAAGAACGTGGGCTTTGCTTACAGCCTTGGTGGGCATGTTGGCTTGTCTGATGTTGAGCCCGCTGCTCAATAAATGGGCTTTCTCTTGGGGCGACCACACCTTGCATTTTATGTTGCTCTCACCAGTGGTTGGACTGATGGCAGTGACTGGCGGCGAATTTGCCATACTAAAAGGTACCCGGGCATTGAGCCGGCTTGCCGTTTTGTCGCTCTATCATGTGTTGGCCGCTTTGGTTATATCGGTACCTTTGTTTTATGTGTGGGGCGAAGGTGCAATTGTGCCCTCGCTTTCGTTAGTTGCTTTCGTTCAGCTGATATTGGTGGTGGTGTATTCCTATGCCAGATTCCCCTTGAGCGTTCGTTTCAATCGCAAGGTGCTGACAAGTGGAGTAGACATGGTGAGAGTGGGCATTGCTTTTGTGTTGGCCGGTTTGTTAGGTAGCGGTGCCGATTTGCTTATACGTTCTTACCTGAACTATACGGCCTCGCTCAACGTGGTGGGAATGTTCAATGCCGGATATATGCTCACCGTGGTATATGCCGGACTTGTTTTCTCGGCCATGGAAACGGACTATTTCCCCCGGCTGTCGGCCATTCCCTCCATTGGCAAGGAACTCAACATGGTGGTGAACCAGCAGATAGAAGTGGCCCTGCTTATTATCTCTCCCATGCTGGTGGTGTTCATCATTGGCATGCCGATGTGGCTGCCGCTGCTCTATAGCTCTCGCTTCATGCCCGTGTTAGGAATGACGCAGGTTTGCGTGCTCTC
Source organism: uncultured Prevotellaceae bacterium (assembly GCA_902767045.1). Lineage (GTDB taxonomy): Bacteria > Bacteroidota > Bacteroidia > Bacteroidales > Bacteroidaceae > Prevotella. Next base: position 4,478 of record CACXFT010000091.1, read on the forward strand.
CATGTATGTTCGTGCCATCACTTTGCCTGTAGAGTATATTCCTCTGTCGCGCGGCGACTCCATGACCTATCTCGCCCTTGAAGGATTCTACGATGTAGTGGTGGTGATAGCTGTGGTGATAGGTTTTCATCAAGGCAATTTGCTCGGCGCAGGATTTGCCATATTGTTTGCATCGCTTGTGAATTTGGTGGTTGTGCTTGTGGTTATGAGGGCCAAGTATATGTATGCCGTTTCGGTAGATATTGTGAAGTATGGCACTATTCAAATTCCCATTGGCATTCTGGCCTACATCATCACATTCTCTTTGAATGGAATTCTGTATTGGGTGGTGGGCGCTCTGCTCATTGTGGTGAGCCTTGCTGTTTCTGTAGAAATTTTGCAAACCAAGACACACCTTCTTGGTTCGATTAAACAAAAGCTGTTGAAACGATGAGTTGTGTGACTGTTTTAGTTGCGGTCTATAATGCCGAACGCTATTTGCGACAATGCATCAGCTCACTGCTGGAACAGACTTATTCCTGTCTTCAGATTATTTGCATTGACGATGCCTCAACCGACGGCTCTCTTGAACTACTGCATGATTATGCAAAAAAAGATAGCAGAATAGTGGTGATTGAGCAGCAGCAAAATCGTGGACAGGCCCATGCACGCAACGTGGGGCTACGGCAAGCCATGGGTGACTATGTTTGTTTTGTAGACAGCGACGACTGGCTTGCCCCCGATGCGATAGAAAAAACGGTTGCTGTTTTTGAACAAAACCCATTGGCCGACTGCGTGCTCTTTACCCTGGTGAAAACCGACGAAAATGGAATAAATCCTCAGCCATACAAGATGAAAGAGTTTGAATCGCTTTCCGGTTCAGCAGCATTCGAAGCCTCGCTCAACTGGAGCATTCATGGGGTGTACATGGTTAGAAACAACCTCCATCAAGCTTTTCCCTACGACGAGAGTCAGCGTGCTTATAGCGACGACAACACCACGCGCATACATTATTATAATTCGCGCGAGGTGAGGTTGTCTAAAGGTATTTATTTCTATAGGCAACATTCTGCCAGCACATCCCATCAGGTGAGTGTGCGCCGTTTCGACTATATACTTGCTAACCGCAGCATGAAACACATGCTGGAAGAATTGCATGCAAACAATCGCATCATCAGTGTTTATGAACAACAGCGATGGCTCAATCTCATCGACACCTATATGTTCTATTTTCAATATCGGCAACAGCTCTCTTTCAACGACCGACAACTCGCACTGCAAATAATGAAAAGCGTGTGGAAGGGAATAGAAGTAAACCGACTCAAACTGCGCAGTAAGATGAAATTTGGTTATTTCCCATTCCGTTTGCCTGTTTCTCAAAGTCAAATAGCTCTTTCGATGGGGTGGCTGTTTTTTCGTATCCAGGAAGAAATTTACTTCACCTTGCGAAAATATCTGCTGCACAGATGAACGAATATAAGCCATGAAATGCAAAAAAACACTTTGTTTCTTGTGCTATTAACTATGTTTTCGTACCTTTGCAAGAAATAAAAGAAAAAAATCATGACACTGGTAATCGTTGCAATTCTTTTGTTGTGCTATTTTCTGATAGTAACCGAGAACTTCACCAACATCAACAAAGCGGCTTCGGCTATCTTTGCCGGAACTGTGGCCTGGATGGTTTATATTGTCCCAACCACGCTTGAACAAAAAAACTATATTGCTCAGCATGTGTTTCTGCCCTATGTGGGCAGGGCTTCCGAGATAGTGTTGTTTCTTTTGGCTACCATGACCATTGTGGAAATTCTTAACAACAATGGTTGTTTCGACTTTGTAACACAGTTGCTAAAGACTCGTTCAGCACAACGCATGTTGTGGACACTGGGAACTGTAACCTTTTTAATTTCTATCAACCTCGACAATCTTTCTACCACAGTGATGATGCTCACGATGATGCACAAGATTGTTTCTCACCGGCGGCAGCGTATGCTCTATGGGGCGGCAATTGTGGTGGCAGCCAATTGCGGGGGAGCGATGACGGTAATTGGAGACCCCTCGGGACTGTTGCTTTGGAACCTCGACCTTGTTACGGCCACTAACTTTTCAATGTCTTTGCTGTTGCCATGTGTGGCAGCCTGGGCTTTGACTACTTGGCTCATTGGCAAGATGCTTCCCGAGAAAGTTGCAACAGAATGGATTGTGATGCCATATCGTGGCGACGATACTAAACTCAATACCTGGCAAAGACTGGTTATGCTCTTTGTGGGTATCGGCGGACTTTGGTTTATTCCCACTTTCCATAATCTCACTCAGCTTAGCCCGTTCTTAGGAGCGCTTTGTGTGCTGGCACTGCTATGGATAGTGAACGAAGTGTTTAACCGCAAGCTGATGAACTCCGGACAATTAGTGCTGCAACGGGTTCCAAGTGCCTTGCAGTATGGCGTGATGCAAATGATGTTTTTTGTGATGGGGCTGATGCTGGTTGTTGGAATAGTTCAGGAAACAGATGCCATTGACTGGTTCATCAGCCAGAGTGGTATCTACATCAAAAATGTTTGGGCAATGGGAGCCGTTGCTGCTGCCATTAGCAGTCTGCTTGACAATTTTGCCACCGCATTAAGCTTTATCTCGTTGAATTCTCATGCCGAGCAGAACGACATATATTGGAAAATAGTGTCGTTCGCCTCGGGTGTTGGTGGTAACCTGTTGTGCATGGGTTCGGTGAGTGGGTTGGCACTAATGAAAATGGAGAATATGAGATTGGGGTGGTATGTGCAGCACGTCACTTGGCGTGTGCTTTGTGGACTTATTGTGGGCTATGGTGTGTTGTTTTTTGTGGTTTAAATACTCAAATTGCACTCTGATGGCAATTAAATTCATGAACCATTTGCCGCATTAAAAATAAATGCTTATCTTTGCAAAAATAAAAGAATCTAATCGATTAACTTAAATAACAGAAAAATTTTATGTCACAAATGAATGGACGCATCTCGCAAATAATCGGTCCTGTTATCGACGTTTATTTCGATACCAAGGGAATGGATGCCGAGAAGGTGTTGCCAAGAATTTATGATGCGCTGAAGGTGAAACGTCCTAATGGGCAGGACCTTATCATTGAGGTTCAGCAGCATATCGGTGAAGATACCGTGCGCTGTGTGGCTATGGACAACACCGACGGACTGCAGCGTGGATTGGAGGTGATACCGATGGGGCAACCCATCACGATGCCTGCGGGAGACCAAATTAAGGGTAGAATGCTGAACGTTATCGGACAGCCTATCGATGGTATGAAACAGCTCGACATGAACGGTGCCTATCCTATTCACCGAGAGGCTCCCTCCTTCGAAGAACTCTCAACCCGGAAGGAAGTGCTTTCAACCGGTATCAAGGTGATTGACCTGCTGGAGCCTTACATGAAGGGTGGTAAGATTGGACTCTTTGGCGGTGCCGGTGTGGGAAAAACGGTGCTCATCATGGAGCTTATCAACAACATTGCCAAAGGCCACAACGGATTCTCGGTGTTTGCTGGCGTGGGTGAGCGAACCCGCGAAGGTAACGACTTGATTCGAGAAATGATTGAGAGTGGAGTGGTGCGCTATGGTGAGAAATTCCAAAAAGCCATGGAAGAGGGTAAATGGGATCTCTCGCTCGTTGACCCTGAGGAACTGAAAAAAAGTCAGGCAACACTTGTGTATGGACAGATGAACGAACCGCCGGGTGCACGTGCTTCGGTTGCACTCTCTGGTCTTACCGTTGCTGAAACCTTCCGCGACAATGGCGGAAAAGATGGTGCCGCAGCCGACATTCTGTTCTTTATCGACAACATCTTCCGTTTCACTCAGGCTGGTTCTGAGGTGTCGGCTCTTCTCGGCCGAATGCCTTCGGCTGTGGGTTATCAGCCAACGTTGGCTTCTGAGATGGGTGCCATGCAGGAACGTATCACTTCAACCAAAAAGGGGTCTATCACTTCGGTGCAAGCTGTGTATGTGCCTGCCGACGACCTTACCGACCCGGCACCTGCAACAACTTTCACCCACCTGGATGCAACAACAGTGCTCTCGCGTAAGATTGCCGAGCTGGGCATCTATCCTGCCGTAGATCCACTGGGTTCTACCTCTCGAATCCTCGACCCGCTGATTGTTGGCAAAGACCATTACGATTGTGCTCAGCGCGTGATTCAGATTCTGCAACGCTACAACGAGCTTCAGGATATCATTGCCATTCTCGGTATGGACGAACTCTCTGATGAAGACAAGCTGACAGTGAACCGTGCACGCCGTGTGCAGCGTTTCCTTTCGCAGCCTTTCTCGGTAGCCGAGCAGTTCACAGGTCTGCCAGGTGTGATGGTGAGCATCGAAGACACCATCAAAGGCTTTAATGCTATTCTCGATGGCGAAGTTGATGACCTGCCCGAACAGGCATTCCTCAACGTGGGCACAATCGAGGATGCCAAGGAAAAAGCTCGCCGACTTCTCGAAGCGGCCAAGGGATAAGCGTCTTAATGGTAGAATGGTCTCAAACAGAAGATTATCAAAATGTTAAAGTTGAAGATTATTTCGCCCGAAAAGATTGAGTTCGACGGGGAGGTGGAGAGTGTGCTCGTTCCTGGGACAATGGGACAGTTTGAAATTCTCACCGGCCATGCCCCCATCATCTCCACACTCGACAAGGGTTTCGTGGAATATGGGACGCGTGAAGGAAAGCGACGCCTGAATATACTCGGCGGCTTTGTGGAGGTGAAGAAAAACGAGGTGTCACTCTGCGTGGAAGTAAGCGAATAAAGGCTCTCTATGGGAACGATGAATATCAACAAAACCGTATCTTTATATAATAAGGTGATGGTTTGGCTTGTTTCCGGGCTTACATTGGTGGGACTGCTCACTATGCAGCTTTCGGGTTGGAACGAGTTGCTCACCGGTCTTATCGTTTCAGCAGTGTTTTGCCTTGTTTGCGGTGTGGCCTACATACAGGGCTGGAAAATGTTGGCCAACCGTTCGGCTCAGTTGCTCCCTAAGTATCATCTGGCAAGTTCGGCACTTCGCCTTCTGGCCGCTTGTGTTGTGTTGCTGATTGTATGCGTGGTGAAGAGAGCCGATGTCTTCGGCATCAAACTCTTTGCCGTGGTGTTCATGGTCTACTATGTCGTTATGCTCATCTTCGATGCGTTATTCTTTGCAAAAGTTAGTAAAATCAATATTCAATGAAACTATTTAGATCGATATTCCTGTTAGTGGTGCTGATGAGCTTTCCGCTTTTCGGCTTCTCTCAAGAAGTTGAAAAGGAAGAGGGCGGAGTCAACCTGAAGGAGATATTGTTCGGTCACGTGCAAGATTCCTATCAGTGGCACATCACCGATATTGGTGGCGAACCGCTGATTCTCCATCTGCCCATGATTTTCTATTCTCCGCATAGCGGTTTCCATGTTTATTGCTCATCGCAGTTTGCGCACGAGCCAGATGCAAATCTCTTGCGAGAGGGTCCCGACGGATTCTATATCAAGGGAGCCGAGGATGAAAAGGGAAAGATTATGGAGATGGTAGATGGCCAATTAGAACCCATTTTCTTCGACTTCTCGATTACGAAGACGGTGATGGTGCTCTTTATCAATGCCATCTTGTTGGTTTTCTGCATACTGACTGCTGCTCGTTGGTGTAAGAA
>CACXFT010000092.1 GCA_902767045.1 uncultured Prevotellaceae bacterium
ATGGTGGAATTGGTAGACACGAGGGACTTAAAATCCCTTGGCCAGTAATGGCTGTGCGGGTTCGAGTCCCGCTCGCGGCACTTTCCTAATTATATTTATTCTTATGCGTAAAAAACTTTTTTGGGCTCTTTCCGCAATGGCCGTTCTTGCTCTGTCTTCTTGTTCCAGCAAGCTCGGTGCGCTCTCAGCCAACAATTTCGAAGTTACTCCCACTCCCCTTGAAGCTATTGCCGGAGAAGTGCCTGTAACCATCAACGGCAAATTCCCCGAGAAATACATGAAACGTAAGGCAGTAGTTACCGTCATTCCCGAACTGCGTGCCGCCAACGGTGATGTGGCACAGGGCACGCCCGCCACTTTCCAGGGCGAAAAGGTGCTGGGCAACGACCAAACCATCTCTTACCGCATTGGTGGCCGTTACACCATGAAGACCACCTTCGACTACACCCCCGCCATGCACAAAAGCGACCTCTACCTCACTTTCAACGCCCGCGTGGGAAAGAAACAGGTGGAAGTGCCGGCCGTGAAAATTGCCGAGGGCGTGCTCTCTACAGCCGAACTCTATCACAAGACCATCCTCAACGAGGGTGCCTGTCTGGCCGTTGACTCGTTCCAGCGCATCAAGGAACAGAAACAAGAGGCCAACATCCGCTTCCTCATCAACCAGGCCAACCTGCGCAAAGAGGAACTGAAAAACAATTCGGTGCAGGAGTTCATCGAACTGCTCAAGAAAATCAATGCCGACAAGGGCGCTACCATGAACGTGAATAACATTGAGGTGGCTGCATTCGCTTCGCCCGAAGGTGGGTTCGACCTAAACGACCGTCTGGCCAGCAAACGTCAGGATGTGTCGGAGAACTATGTGAACGAACAGCTCAAGGCCACAAAGGTGGATGCCGATGTGGATGCTCACTATACAGCCGAAGACTGGGACGGCTTCCAGCGACTGGTTCAGGCCAGCAACATTCAAGACAAGGATGTGATTCTGCGTGTGCTCTCGATGTATAAAGATCCGCAGGAGCGTGAGCGCCAAATTCGTAACCTGAGCGTTGCCTTCCAAGACCTGGCAGGTGCCGTGCTGCCCGAACTGCGCCGTGCACGCCTCACCGTGAACTACGAACTGATTGGCCGCGACGACGAGCAGATTCAGCAGCAGTATGCTGCCGACCCCTCGAAGCTGAGCGCCGAGGAACTGCTCTACAGCGCTACCTTCGACGAGAACTATGCAAAGCGTGAGGAAATCTACAAGAAGGCTGCACAGCTCTACCCCAACGACTACCGTCCACTGAACAACCTGGCTGCACTGGCTTTCAGCAAAGGCAACGAGGTTGAAGCACAGGCATACATCGAAAAAGCACTGCGCGTGAACCCCAATGCTGCCGAGGCATACGCCAACAAGGGTATCATCGCCCTGAAGAACGGCAACCTCACCGAGGCTGAGAACCTGCTGGGCCGTGGCATCAATGCCAACGGTTACAGCGAGGCAGCCGGCCACCTGAATATTGCCAAGGGCAACTATGCACAGGCCGAGCGCGACTTCGGCGACAAGGCTACCAACAGTGCTGCTCTGGCTCAGCTGCTGAACCAGAACTACGAGAAAGCCATTGAAACCCTCGACCGCGTAAAACAGCCCGATGCCATGACTGCCTATCTGCACGCTGTGGTGGCTGCACGCCGAGGCAACAAATATGCCACTCAGTCTTACCTGAAGGAAGCCCTGCAAATGGACCCCTCGCTGAAGGAATATGCCGATGGCGACCTGGAGTTCCTGTTTCTCAAATAAATACTAGTTCCACTAGTTAAACTAGACAGACTAGTTAAACTAGAAAAACTAGTTAAACTAGAAAAACTAATTCAATGAACAAAAACCTTCACTTCCATAAATCCGCCACCCGCAACCTCACCTTGGGGCTGTGGGTGGTTTTGTTTCTGATGCTCACCGCGTGCGGAACGGATAGCGGGCACTTCCGCATCGACGGCCGCTTCCGACACCTCAACCAGGGAGAGTTCTATGTGTATAGTCCGGATGGAATCATCGACGGACTAGACACCATTAAAATTCAAGACGGGCGTTTCACCTACGAAACGCTCTGCTCACGCAAGGGCACACTGGTGCTGCTGTTTCCCAACTTCTCGGAACAGCCGGTGTTCGCCGAACCGGGAAAGACGGTAGACGTGAAAGCCGATGCCTCGCACCTGAAAGAGCTGAAGGCCGAGGGAACAAAAGAAAACAAACTGATGAACAGCTTCCGCGAGCAGGTGGCCAGCGTGTCGCCGCCCGAACTGAAGAAATATGCCGAACAGTTTGTGAGAGACCACCCGGAGTCGCTGCCGAGCGTCTACATCACCAACCGCTACTTCCTGCAAGACGAGCGGCCCGACTACAAGAAGGCGAAAACCTTGGTGGCGCTCATGCAACAGCACCAAGAGAAAAACCCGTTCCTCACAAAAGTGGCTTCGTCGGCAAACCTGCGCACGGCCACCATCGAAGGTGCCCAGCTACCCATGGTGAAGGCAACCGACATCAACGGGAAAGCCATCGACATGGCAGCACTGAAAAAGGCCAAGGTAGGGGTTGTGGTGCTTTGCGCCAACTGGAACGACAACAGCATGGCACTGAACCGCCAGCTGAGCAGACTATACAAGAAGGCCGGCGGAGAGATGAAAGTGCTCACCGTTTGCGTAGACCCCGAACCGACCGAGATGCGCCGCCGCATAGAACGAGACTCGCTGCAATGGACCGTAGCCTGCGACGGGAAGATGTTCTCCAGTCCGCTCGTCAGACAATTAGGTCTGAACAACATTCCCGACAACATCCTTCTACAAAATGGTCGGGTGGTGGCACACGGAATGGCCAACCCCGACCTGCTGAAAAAGATTGAAGACTTGCTTCAATAACATTTGCGCTGCCAACCTTTCAACCCGCTAAAAGAAGGGGCGACATAATTAAATGATTCTCTTCACAAATTATGTCGCCCCTTCTTTACTTATTGTATAATCATTTTACTTCCTCCCACCGCAGCACGCTGCCGTTCTTGCGGGCGGGGTCGGCACCACGGTAATCCATAGAATAGGGTGAACCCGTGGTGGGGCTCTTTCCTATATAGGTATGCGTGCGCATAGACATGAGCATGAACTCGTGGTTCAGATAGTCTTGCCAGAGGAACACCTCGGCCTTGGCGGGGTCGTTGGTGAAACGCACGTCGCCGGGCAGTCCATAGCCGGCCACATAAATATAGCGGCCGTCGGCACACTGCAGCGCCACCTTGCCCTGTCCGCGATCTTCAATGCGGAACTGAGTCTGCACCGAGTTGTCGCCCTTGTGGGTATCGTAGAGGGGTCCGTGGGTGGTAGCCACAGCAGGATGCCCTGTGCCGAGGTTGACGATGCGGAACGTCTTCCCGTAGGGGATATTGCCGGCGCGGTTGGCCTGCGGCTCTTCCACGTTGAAGTTGTCGAACTCGGCATAGCCGCCGTTCTTACCCGTGGTGTTGAAGGCGAAGAGGGCGTGGCGCGAGCCCTGGAACGAGATGAGCTGATAAGAGAGCGGCATCTTGCGCCCCACCGTTTTAAAGTTCACACCATCGAGTGAGTAGGCATATTGAGCCGAGTCGTGGTCGAAGTCGCCAATCATGCGCAGCCACACCTTCCCGCCGGCGAGCGGTGCTGTCAGGGGTACGTCAACCGTATCGTTGGTGCACTGTTCAAAGCAGCGCAGCACCGGTTGGGTGCCCTTCTCGGCCGGTTTCACGATGCCCACCCACGAGCAAGGCACGTTGATGTTTCCCAGTCCGGCCACGTCGCCCGGTTTCATGCCATTGGTGAAGAGTTCCACCGTCACCACCGACTGCGGACCGATGGCGCGTTGTGTGAGCGAGTTGCGAGCCCACATGAGCTGTTCGGCCGGCATACTCTGCAGGCGCAGTCGTCCGTTCTTCAGGCTCCACATCTTCTCTTCGGGGTTGTGGTTCCACTGCCACACCGGTTTCAATGCAGTTGCGGCCCCGCGAGCAGGAGTCATGCCCGGACGCACATAGTTTTTATAGTCAAAATTATCGGAACGCTCGTATGGAGCATGCGGGGTTTCGCCCTCCACCCCATTGATGTTGGGTTTGAACCATGTACGCGGAGCGCGCCCCAGATTTCCTTCCAGTCCGAGCATGGGCCATCCGTCTTTCCAGGTGATGGGAGCCAGCGTGGTGGTGCGCCCGATGGAGTGGAAGTCCATCATGAGCAGTGCCCACCACGAACCGTCTTGTGCCTGCACGATGCCGCCCTGGTGGATGTTGGTGCAAGCAGTGGCATTTTTATCCACTGGGGGTATGCCAAAGCGGGTACCATCTTCGCCGATGCGATATTTCACATCGCGCGGCACCTGCGTGAGCGAAGCGGCATGGTAGCCGAAGGTTTCGTCGGCAGTGATCACCACGGTTTCGTAGGGTCCCCAGATTGATTTCGAGCGCGAGCACAGTGTGCGCCCGTTGGGTTTATAGTCAGTGGAGATGAGGTAATACATGCCATCAATCTTATACATGTGGTGCCCCTCTCCCACTCCGTTGCCTTCGGGGATGATGGTGCGGGTGGTTCCCTCTTTGGGTCCGCTCATGTCGGGTTCCAGCTCGGTGCACTTCACCTCGCCATAGCCGTGGATGGCATACACCTTTCCATCATCGTCGAAGAGCACGCTCAGGTCGTAGATGTTTCCGCGCATGTTCTGATGTTTCCACGGTCCGTGTATATCCTTGGCGGTGTAGCACTGCAACCCCTTACCGTTGATGTTGGTATACACATAGAACTGTCCGTTGGCATAGCGGATGCAGGGTGCCCACACCCCCTGTCCGTAAATTTCTTTGTGGTTGCGCAGGGCAAAGGCATCGTCGTCGAAATCGAACCGGTCGAAGCAATAAGAGATGTTCTCCCAGTTCACCAGGTCGCGCGAGTGCAGGATAACCAGGCCTGGCACGGTGTGCATGGTGGTTCCGGCGAGGTAGTAGTCGTCGCCCACACGCAGGATGTCGGGGTCTGAGAATTCATCGTAGAACAAAGGGTTGGTGAAAGTTCCGTTGCCGTTGTCGGCGGTCCACGACTGAGCCGTGGCAATGGTGCATGTGCAAACGAGCAGCACCAGACAGAGCAGTTTCTTCATCTTCAATTAGGTTTTCGTTTAGTGAATTGTGTTACAAAATAACAAATAATAATTGAATTGCACAAGTATTCGGGAAAATATTATTAATTTTGCATGTGAATTTTAAAACAAACAATCAAATATATGAATACAGCAATCATTGGAATGTTGGCCTTGGTGGTGGTAGCCTTAGTGGGCTGGGCCCTGGCCGAGGCAAAGTACAAAGCTCTCACCTATGAGCGCAACGACGAAGAAAAGGCTGCCGAGGAGCATGCCGCCGAGCTGTTGCACAAGAACGGTTACTCTGAACTGGGCATCAAGGATGTGATTAAAACCATCAGCACCAAGGGGTTCAGTGCAGTATAGAGTTCATCGTGAAGCGTTTAGAGTTTAGCGTTCCCCTCCCCGGGGAGGGGTTAGGGGTGGGCCCCGTGTTTCGCCTTCTCGTGCTGCTGCTGTTGTTCTCGCTATCGGCCGGTGCACAGGAGAATGCCAATTCAAGGCAGGCCCGCCAAATGTTCGACCGTGCCTACGAAAAGGTGTTCGGCCCGCAGGGGTCGTCGCTCAGCTACAAGGTGAACATCATTGGCATCTACAAAACCGAGGGCACCATCTGGATGAAGGGCAAGCAGAGCAAGTTTGTTGACAGCAAGCTCATCGCCTGGAACGACGGGGTGACGGCATACGTGGTGGACAAGCGCAAAAGGCAGGTGGAGATTCATTCGTCGAAGTCGGAGAAATACGACAAGCACTCGAAGAAGTTCACCTTCAACCCCGACGACTTCAACTACCATGTAGACAAAGAAAAGTCGGGCTACAAGCTCACCCTGAAGGCCAAACCCGGCAAGAAGGGCATCAAAGAGGCCTATGCCTGGCTCAGCAACAACTACGAACCCCAGCGGTTGCGCATCAAGGTGGCGTTCTTCTGGACCACCGTGCAAATTAACAACTTCCACTCGGGCAACATCGACGAGCGCATCCTCTTGTTCCCCCGACAGCAATATGCCGGATGGAAAACCGTTGACCGCCGGAGGGAATAGGCGCTACGCTAAGGGAATAGGCGCTACGCTAAATGATAAATGATAAATGATAAATGATAAAGGTGCTCGATAAAACTGAAACTATGAAACAGACATTATTGATTTACAACACCCTGACGAGACAGAAAGAGCGTTTCGAACCCCTGCATGCGCCCAACGTGGGCATGTATGTTTGCGGTCCCACCGTTTATGGCGACCCACACCTGGGCCATGCACGTCCGGCCATCACCTTCGACGTGCTGTTTCGCTACCTGAAACACTTAGGGTATAAGGTGCGCTATGTGCGCAACATCACCGACGTGGGACATCTGGAGAACGATGCCGACGAGGGCGACGACAAAATACAGAAGAAGGCCCGGCTGGAACAGTTGGAGCCCATGGAGATTGCACAATACTACACCAACCGCTACCACAAGGCGATGGAAGCGCTGAACGTGCTGCCGCCAAGCATTGAACCGCATGCCACCGGCCACATCATCGAGCAGGAAGAGCTGGTGAAGCAAATCATCAACAATGGCTTTGCCTACGAGAGCAACGGCTCTGTCTACTTCGACATCGAAGCCTATAACAAGAAATATAAATATGGTGTGCTCTCGGGCCGCACATTGGAGAACATCAAAGATGCCAGCCGACAACTCGACGGCGTGGGCGAGAAACGCCACCAGGCCGACTTCGCCTTGTGGAAACGGGCGCAGCCGGAACACATCATGCGCTGGCCTTCGCCCTGGAGCGACGGATTCCCGGGCTGGCACTGCGAATGCACGGCCATGGGACGCAAATACTTAGGCGACCACTTCGATATTCACGGGGGAGGCATGGACCTGGTGTTCCCGCACCACGAATGTGAAATAGCACAGGCGGTGGCTTCGCAGGGCGAACAGATGGTGAAATACTGGATGCACAACAACATGATTACCATCAACGGACAGAAGATGGGCAAGTCGCTGGGCAACTTCATCACACTGGAACAGTTCTTCACCGGCAA
>CACXFT010000093.1 GCA_902767045.1 uncultured Prevotellaceae bacterium
ATATAGTATTTCAGGCTTAAGCGTAGATTCCATCACGTTGTATGCAGTTCTTTAATAATATATCCATATTGTCACGTTCGCGAACAATATCTACAGGACGGCCAAAAAGCTGTTGCAAATCATCTTTTATATGTACTAAATTGAATAAACGCGGCTTGGATAAGGAAACGACAATATCCACATCGCTGGCTTCAGTCTGTTCACCTCGGGCAACGGAACCGAAAATGCCAATGCGTTTGATGCCATATTTCTTTGAGGCCGACGCTTTGTACTGGCGCAATAGCTGTAAATAATCTGCTGTGTTCATTGTCATCACATTTTCTTGGGGCAAAAATACACAATATTTCAAATATTCCCAAATTTTAACGGGAAATGTTACAAAAACAATTATTCTACATAATATATGCTAAGACTGAGCGAACTGAGTATCGTGGAATCACGGGATGCTCTGAAAGATATTCCAGAAGGTAAGGTGCTGATAAACACGATCAATGCACACTCGTTTAATGTGGCGCAGAAGGATGAGCTGTTCGCAGATGCTTTAAGAACGGGATTCGAACCACCCCTAACCCCTCCTTTACGAAAGGAGGGGACTACAAATGGTGGTGATCCTTTACGAAAGGAGGGAACTACAAATGTTTGCGTGAAATACTTGATTCCGGATGGAGCATCGATTATCAAGGCCTGCAGGATGCTGAAGGCGAAGAGCCTGCCGAAGGAACGGATTGCAGGATGGGACCTTTTCGCTTTCGAAATGCGAAAGCTAAATGATAAAGGAAAAATGATAAATGATAAGCTTAGGGTGATGTTCATGGGGTCGTCGGAGAAGGTGCTGGAATTGATTCGGAAACGGTGTGCGGTAGACTACCCTCATTTGGAGGTGGTGACCTATTCACCGCCTTACAAACTGGAGTTTTCGGAGGAGGACAATGCGGCTATCATCAAGGCTATCAACGATGCGAACCCCGACTTGCTGTGGATTGGCATGACGGCACCGAAGCAGGAGAAATGGACATTCTCCCACTGGAAGGAGCTGAACATTCATTGTCATGTGGGCACCATTGGGGCGGTGTTCGACTTCTATGCCGGAACGGCACAGAGGGCTCCTGAATGGTGGCAGCAACATTCACTTGAATGGCTCTACCGACTGATCAAGGAACCACGGCGCATGTGGAGAAGGTACATCATCGGTAATCCGCTGTTCCTTTGGAACCTGCTTTGCGGGGAGAAGCCCCTAAATGATAAATGATAAATACGCTTCGCTAAAGAAGAAAGCAGAAAGTAGAACGCAGAGTCCGCGGCTGTCAGGTATGTTCCTAGCAGGCGCGGTTTGCGTTGGTGGGAGTTCTTGTGCTGTCAAATTCTTTTTGATTTTTTGTGGGTTTCCATAAAATTGCTTAGTGTTGTGTACACTGACAAACGGATGGTTAGGTTGTGGGTACATCATATTGAACACTCTACTTCGCAATTCCACTATGAAGAATTAACTGAAGATGGAGGCGATCATTGAATACAGGTAACTGCCGAAACTGATGAGTGCCCACGTCATCAGGACTATGAGCAATAGCAGCAGGGCGAGAACGAATGCTGACTGAAAGGCTCGCTGGTTCACCCTCCTGATGATTGTTTCATCGCCATCAACGAATCCCTGTATCATCTGCATGTTCTGGATGTTGGCACGGTGAAAGAAGTCGATGACGTCGCCAACAAAGAAGGGAATCATGCCCATCAGCACATCGCGAAGGGAATTGTTGAGAACGGCCAGTGTCAGCGGTACGCTCCTGATGACACGAGCCGAGAAATAGACGAACGGCACGGCACAGGCTAATGTGATGGCATCACCCCAGCCTGGGATGACTCCGATGAGTGCATCAAGATGGTAGCGGTCCATATAGCGTGTCAAAACAAGCATCGTCTGATAGGCCTTGTTGCCCATCAAGCGTTGCCGTTGCAATTGTCGTTTCTCGTCCTTAGTCATCTGATTATGCAATTTCTTTGCCAAGCGGCAGAGTCGAGTGGCATTGGTTGTGTTGATGGTCGTTGATTTTCCGTCAAGTCACAATTTCTCTTAAAAGATTGCGCAAAGGTATTCATTTCTGTTTGATTATTTGTAATTTTGCCAAACTATTTAGTAATGTTAATAAAAAAACGATATGAACTTCTTGGAACTCGTAAAAAAAAGATACAGCTGTAGGGCATATAAGCCCCTCGGCGTAGAGAAAGAGAAACTTGACTATATCCTGGAGTGTGTACGCTTTGCTCCTTCAGCAGTGAACAAACAGCCCTGGCATTTCCACATCGTCAGCGAGGAAGGAGACAAGGCACAGTTGCAGCAGTGCTATAACCGCGACTGGTTCAAGACGGCACCGATGTACGTTATTGCCTCTATCATGCACGACACGGAATGGGTGCGCTCTGATGGCAAGCATCATGGCGACATCGATATTGCCATTGCCGTTGAACACCTTTGCCTGGCTGCAACCGAGCAAGGATTGGCCACCTGCTGGGTGTGCAACTTCGATGCTGCGCTGTGCAAGCAACTCTTCGGTCTCCCTGCCAACGAAGAGCCTGCCGTGATTATTCCTCTGGGCTATGCAAACGATGAGATCAAGCCCAAGAGTCGAAAGGCTATTGAAGAAATTGTGAAATAGTATGACATATACAGGAAGAAGATAATAAAATAGCATGAGATATACAAACAATCCACAGAAAGACTACGACCACTACATAGTGGAACAACCCATGCCGCTACTCGAATGGATGCTTGCCAACCTGAAGGGCAGCCGTTCGAAACTGAAGGCTACACTGCAGGGACGAGGCATCAAGGTTGACGGGAAAACGGTTACCCAGTTCAACTTCCAACTTGAAAAGGGCATGCGGCTGAGTGTGAGCAAATCGAAGAAAAACGACTTCTTTAAAAGCCGCTATGTGAAAATCCTATACGAAGACCTGCACATAGTGGTGATAGAGAAGGCACCCGGCATACTCTCGATGGCGGCAGGACATGCCTCGCTGCATGTGAAACGCGTGCTCGACGACTATTTCAAGAAGGCCGGACAGAAATGCCGAGCACATGTGGTGCATCGGCTCGACCGTGACACAAGCGGACTGATGGTTTATGCCAAAGACATGGAAACGGAACAAGTGCTGGAACACAACTGGCACAACATCGTCTACGACCGCCGATATGTGGCCGTGGTGAGTGGCGAGATGGAACAAGACGAGGGCACCGTGGCCAACTGGCTGAAAGACAACGCTGCCTACATCACCTATTCTTCGCCTATCGACAACGGAGGCAAGTATGCCGTTACCCACTTTCGCGTGCTCGACCGCACTACCGAACACTCGCTGGTGGAGTATCAGTTGGAAACGGGACGCAAAAACCAAATTCGCGTTCACTCGGCCGACATGGGGCACCCCGTGTGCGGCGATGTGAAGTATGGCAACGGCGACAACCCCCTACACCGCTTGTGCCTGCACGCCTACATGCTGTGCTTCTACCACCCCGTAACACACGAGCGCATGGAGTTTGAAACTCCCATACCCACAACTTTCCGCTCGCTCTTTAAGTAAACAATTTTGCACCGCAGGTGAATATTTTAACGAAAAAGAGAGTAGTTTAAAAACAAATTGCTATCTTTGCACCCAAAAAAGAAAGCAAACTGAAACACAGGATAAACATTATGAACAAAATTGTTAGAAAAGAACAGTTTTCCGAGAAAGTGTTCCTGCTCGAAGTGGAGGCTCCGCTGATAGCCAAAAGCCGCCGGGCGGGAAACTTTGTGATTGTACGCGTAGACGAGAAAGGCGAGCGCATGCCGCTGACCATTGCCGAAGCCGACACCAGTCGGGGCACCATCACACTGGTGGTGCAAAAGGTAGGACTCTCATCAACCAAGCTCTGCAACCTTGGTGAGGGCGACTATGTGGCCGATGTGGTGGGACCGCTGGGCAACCCCACACACATAGAAAACTTCGGCACCGTGATCTGTGCCGGCGGCGGTGTGGGCGCTGCACCCATGCTGCCCATCATTCAGGCACTGAAGGCCGCTGGCAACAGGGTGCTTTCGGTGATTGCCGGCCGAAGCAAAGACCTCATCATCCTGGAAGATAAAATCCGGGAAAGCTCAGACGAGGTGATTATCATGACCGACGACGGGTCGTACGGCGAAAAAGGTGTGGTTACGGTGGGCATAGAGAAATTCATTGCTCAGGAACCACACATCGACCGCGCCTTTGCCATCGGTCCTCCCATCATGATGAAGTTCTCGTGCCTGACCACACAGAAATATGGCATACCAACCGACGTGTCGCTCAACACCATTATGGTTGACGGTACGGGCATGTGCGGTGCATGCCGACTCACCATTGGCGGAAAAACAAAGTTTGTGTGCATTGACGGGCCAGAGTTCGACGGGGCTCAGGTCGACTGGGACGAGATGTTCAAGCGCATGGGAACTTTTAAGAAAGTGGAACTGGAAGAGATGAAACGCTACGAAGAGCACCTGCATACCCTACCCTCTATTGAGGAACTCACTGACCGCAATGCCCCCTGGCGCGAAGAACTGCGCAAAAGCATGAAGCCCAAGGAACGCACGCAGATGGAACGGGTGCGCATGCCCGAACTCGACCCCGAATACCGTGCCACCACCCGCACCGAAGAGGTGAACATTGGACTCACACCAGAAATGGCACTCACCGAAGCCAAGCGATGCCTCGATTGCCCGAAACCCACCTGTGTGGAGGGATGCCCGGTGAACATCAACATACCTTCGTTTATCAAGAACATCGAACGCGGAGAATTTCTGGCTGCCGCCAAAGTGCTTAAACACACATCGGCATTGCCTGCTGTGTGTGGGCGCGTGTGCCCACAGGAAAAGCAATGCGAAAGCCGTTGCATACACCTGAAGATGAACAAACCGGCCGTGGCCATTGGCTACCTGGAGCGCTTTGCGGCCGACTACGAGCGGGAGAGCGGCAACATTTCGCTGCCCGACGTGGCACCGGCCAACGGTATAAAGATTGCCGTGGTGGGCTCGGGGCCTGCCGGACTCTCCTTTGCCGGCGACATGGCTAAGCTGGGCTACGACGTGAGCGTGTTTGAAGCGCTGCACGAAATTGGAGGGGTGCTGAAATACGGTATTCCTGAATTCCGACTGCCCAACAAGATTGTTGACGTGGAGATTGACAACCTGCGCAAAATGGGAGTGCACTTCATCACCGACGTGATTGTGGGCAAAACTATCACGGTGAAAGAACTGGAAGCCGAGGGATTCAAAGGAATCTTCGTGGCCAGTGGTGCCGGACTGCCCAACTTCATGAACATACCCGGAGAGAACTTCCTGAACGTGATGTCGAGCAACGAATATCTCACACGTGTGAACCTGATGGATGCTGCCAACCCCGATACCGACACGCCCATCAACCTGGGCAAGCACGTACTGGTGGTGGGAGGTGGCAACACTGCCATGGACTCGTGCCGCACTGCCAAACGGCTGGGAGCCGACGTTACACTGGTTTACCGACGCTCGGAGGCCGAGATGCCAGCCCGACTCGAAGAGGTGAAGCATGCTCGCGAAGAAGGCATCAACTTCCTGACCCTTCACAACCCAATAGAATATCTGGCCGACGAACAGGGTGCCGTGTGCGCAGCCGTGCTGCAGGTGATGGAACTGGGCGAACCCGATGCCAGCGGTCGCCGCTCGCCCGTGCCCGTGGAAGGCAAGACGGTGAAGCTGGAGGTTGACCAGGTGATTGTGGCCATTGGCGTTTCGCCCAACCCGCTGGTGCCGAAGAGCGTGGAGGGACTTGAGCTGGGGCGCAAGAATACCATCGCCGTTAACGACAACATGCAATCGTCTATTCCCACCATCTTTGCCGGGGGCGACATCGTGCGCGGCGGAGCTACCGTGATTCTGGCCATGGGCGACGGGCGCAAGGCTGCGCTAAACATGCACAAAAAACTTCAGGGACTGGAATGAACGGACTCTATACAATTATATTACTCATTTTGAGCAATGTGTTCATGACACTGGCTTGGTACGGGCATCTGCGCCTGCAGCAAGCCGGTGTTTCGAACAACTGGCCGTTGCTGGGGGTAATTGTGTTTTCGTGGGGAATTGCTTTTCTGGAGTATTGTTGTCAGGTGCCGGCCAACAGGCTCGGATTCATCGACAACGGAGGCCCCTTCAATCTGGTTCAGCTGAAGGTGATTCAGGAGTGCATCTCGCTGGCGGTGTTCGCCGTAATAGCCAACATCATGTTCCAGGGGCAAAACCTGCACTGGAACCACATATTGGCTTTCTTCTTGATTATATGTGCCGTGTATCTGGTGTTTATGAAGTAGCCAGATAGAAATAAACGGCCAACGCAACAATCACCAGCAGCAGAATGATAGATTTCACAAAGCAGCTGGTGATTTTTTTAATAATCACCGCGCCCACCACAATGGCGGCGAGCACGGCGATGTAAAGCACGATATTTGACTGAAGCATAGCTGTTTAATCGATTATTTCGAAACCAGTGTAAGGAACCAGGGCGGCAGGAATGCGTATGCCCTGAGGGGTTTGGTTGTTCTCGAGCAAGGCAGCCACAATGCGCGGTAATGCCAAGGCCGACCCGTTGAGCGTGTGGCACAGTTCAGGTTTCTTGGTGGCGGCATTGCGGTAACGGCACTTCAGACGGTTGGCCTGATAGGTGTCGAAATTGCTCACCGACGAAACCTCTAACCAACGGCCTTGCGCCTCGCTGTACACTTCGAAGTCGTAACAGATAGACGAGGTGAACGACTGGTCGCCGCCGCAGAGCAGCAGAATGCGGTAGGGAAGCTCGAGCTTCTTGAGCAGTCCCTCTACATGGGCGAGCATCTCCTGATGGCTCTCGCGAGAGTGCTCAGGTTTGTCGATGCGCACAATCTCAATCTTAGAGAACTCGTGCAGGCGGTTCAACCCGCGCACATCCTTGCCATACGAACCAGCCTCGCGACGGAAGCATTCGGTATAGGCACAGTTTTTGATGGGCAGGTCTTTCTCGTCGAGAATCACATCGCGGTAGATGTTGGTAACAGGCACCTCGGCAGTGGGAATCAGGTAGAAGTCGTCTACCTCGCAATGATACATCTGCCCCTCTTTGTCGGGCAGCTGGCCGGTGCCATAGCCCGAAGCAGCATTCACCACCGTGGGAGGCATTATCTCGGTGTAGCCACTCTTGCGGGCCTCGTCGAGAAAGAAGTTGATGAGCGCACGCTGCAAGCGGGCACCCTTACCAATGTAGACCGGGAATCCTGCTCCGGTAATCTTCACACCCAGATCGAAATCAATGAGGTTATATTTCTTGGCAAGCTCCCAGTGAGGAAGCGGGTTGTCGATGCCCAGCTTCGGATTCACATCCCAGTTGCCCACGGTGTCGCCCGGCACGCATTCGCGCAAGTTGCTTTTCACCACATGGTTGTCGGCGGCGCTGCTGCCTTCGGGCACTTCGTCGTAAGGAATGTTGGGAATCTGACAGAGAAGAGCATCGCGCTGTTGCTCGGCATTCTCCATGGTTTCCTTCAGCACCTTCTCGTTCTGCTTCAGTTGAGCCACCTTGTTTTTCACCTCTTCGGCTTCGCTGCGCTTGCCCTCCTTCATAAGCGCCCCTATTTGCTTGGATAGCTGGTTCGACTCCATCTTGTTGTTGTCGAGCTGCTGCTGAGCCTCGCGCCGCTGCTTGTCGGTGGCCAGCACCTGCTCTATGGCCTGGCGGGCATTCTGGAAATGCTTTTTCTCCAAGCCCTTGATAACACGTTCAGTGTTCTCGGTGATGAGTTTTAATGTTAGCATACTTATATACCTTATTTATTATTTAGTTTACAGTTTCGGGGCGCAAAGGTACTAAAAATTATCACGGCACACCAATTTTAAAGCCAAAATTATGTATAAACAGGTATAAAACTCTATATTTTTATCTTTTTTGCAAAAAAAACAAGAAAATGTTTGGTGGAAAAGAAAAAAGGTTGTACCTTTGCAACCGCAAATCAGGAACAACACTGACAAGCACCAAAAATGAGCACCCTTAGCTCAGTTGGTAGAGCAACTGACTCTTAATCAGTGGGTCTAGGGTTCGAGCCCCTAAGGGTGTACAAAAGGAGACTTCCATGAGGTCTCCTTTTTTCGTAACCACATTCTCATATATAATAATAAGGTATAGAAACAAAAGGAGATGATTACAGTAACGAATCTGGCCATTCAGTTTGGCAAACGTGTACTCTACAAAGATGTCAATATCAAGTTTACAAGTGGAAATATCTATGGTGTGATTGGTGCCAACGGAGCCGGCAAGTCTACCCTACTGAAAGCCATCAGCGGCGAACTGGAACCCAACAAGGGAACCATTGAGCTGGGACCGGGCGAGCGACTCTCGGTGCTCGACCAGGACCACTTTAAATTCGACGAGTTCACTATAATGGACACCGTGCTCATGGGACATCAACCCCTGTGGCAAAACATGAAAGAGCGCGAAGCCCTGTATGCCAAGGAAGAGATGACGGAGGAAGACGGCAACCGAGCTGCCGACCTGGAACTGAAGTTTGCTGAAATGAACGGATGGGAAGCCGAAAGCGAAGCCGCACAACTGTTGCAGAACCTGGGCGTGAAAGAAGACAGCCACTACAAGATGATGGCCGAACTCTCGAACAACGAAAAGGTGCGCGTGATGTTGGCAAAAGCCCTCTTCGGGCACCCCGACAACCTGCTGCTCGACGAGCCCACCAACGACCTCGACCTCGACACCGTGCAGTGGCTCGAAGAGTATCTGAGCGGACTGGAGCAATGTGTGCTGGTGGTGAGTCACGACCGTCACTTCCTGGATGCCGTGTCGACCCAAACTGTAGACATCGACTTCGGAAAGGTTACCATCTTCTCAGGCAACTACTCGTTCTGGTATGAAAGCTCGCAACTGGCACTGCGCCAGGCTCAAAACCAGCGCATGAAAGCTGAAGAGAAACGCAAGCAGCTGGAAGAATTCATACGCCGATTCTCGGCCAATGTTGCCAAGTCGAAGCAAACAACCAGCCGAAAGAAAATGCTTGAGAAACTCAATGTGGAAGAAATTCGCCCATCGAGCCGTAAATATCCCGGCATCATCTTCCAGATGGAACGCGAACCGGGCAACCAGATTCTCGAAGTGGAAGGACTCAAGGCCGTGGATGCCGACGGAACGGTGCTCTTCGACAATGTGTCGTTCAATATTGAGAAAGGACAGAAAACTGTGTTCCTCTCCCACAACCCCAAGGCCATGACAGCACTCTTCGAAATTATCAACGGCAACCGGCAGCCCGATGCCGGAACCTTTAAATGGGGCATCACCATCACTACCGCCTATCTGCCGCTCGACAACACCGAGTTTTTCCAAAGCGACATGAACCTGGTTGACTGGCTCTCGCAATATGGAACAGGAAACGAGGTTACCATGAAGGGATATCTGGGACGCATGCTCTTCAAACAAGAGGAAGTGGAGAAAAAGGTGAACGTGCTGTCGGGAGGTGAGAAAATGCGCTGCATGATTGCACGAATGCAACTGAAAAATGCCAACTGCCTGATTTTAGATACACCCACAAACCACCTCGACCTTGAATCGATTCAGGCTTTCAACAACAACCTGGTGGGATTTAAGGGAAACATTCTCTTTGCATCGCACGACCATGAGTTTATTCAAACTGTGGCCAACCGCATCATTGAACTAACACCAAGCGGAACCATCGACAAACTGATGGACTACGACGATTATATCTACGACGAACAGATTAAAGAGCAGAAAGCACGCATGTATAACGCTTAAAACTGCAAGGTTGGCACACTATTTGCTTGGTAAGTTTCTATAACCAAAACATCACAAAGCTATGAGTGAAGAAAACAAAAACAATATCGAAGAAAGTGAAAAGGAAGTACTCGAAAACGAGCAAGTGAACGAGGAAAACGAACAGCCGGCTACGGAACAGAAACCTGAGCAGGAACAAGAGAAAGATGAACTTGAAACTGTCAAGGAAGAAAATGCCAAGCTGAGAGATCAACTGCTGCGCACCATCGCCGAATTCGACAACTACAAGAAACGCACGCTTAAAGAGAAAACAGAACTGATCTTGAACGGGGGCGAGAAAACCATCACCGCCATACTGCCTGTGCTTGACGACTTTGAACGTGCATTGGCCGACACCCATACCGATGACCCCAATGCCATCAAAGAAGGCATGGACCTTATCTTTAAGAAATTCAACAAAACCCTTGAAAGCATGGGGGTTAAGAAAATAGAAACTGAGGGGAAAGACTTCGACGTAGACTATCACGAGGCCATTGCCATGGTGCCTGGCATGGGCGACGAAATGAAAGGGAAAGTGATTGATTGCGTGCAAACAGGGTATTTGCTCAACGATAAAGTGATACGCCATGCAAAAGTGGCAGTAGGTCAATAAGATTATGGCAAAAAGAGATTACTACGAGGTCTTGGGCGTGAGCAAAAACGCAACCGAAGACGAAATAAAAAAAGCATACCGAAAGATTGCCATCAAGTATCATCCCGACCGCAATCCCGGCAACAAGGAGGCTGAAGAGAAATTCAAAGAGGCGGCCGAAGCATACGACGTGTTGCACGATCCACAAAAAAGACAGCAATACGACCAGTTTGGATTTGACGGTCCTAACATGGGAGGCGGTTTCGGAGGATTTGGCGGTGGTGCCGGATTCTCAATGGATGATATCTTCTCGATGTTTGGCGACGTGTTCGGAGGTCATGCATCAGGGTTTGGCTTTGGCGGCTTCGGCGGCAGTTCGCAAGGCGGACATGCTCAATACAGAGGTTCTGACCTGCGACTGAAAATTAGACTTTCGCTGCAGGAGGTAGCCTCGGGTGTTACCAAGAAATTCAAACTGAAAAAAGATGTGGCCTGCCCACATTGTCATGGCAGCGGAGCCGAAAACGGTAGTACTGCTGAAACCTGCCCCAAGTGTAACGGTAGCGGTGTGGTGGTTAAGACAGTGAGAACCATGCTGGGCATGATGCAAACACAAACAGAATGCCCTGAATGCCATGGTGAAGGAAAGGTTATCAAAAACATATGCCATCAGTGCGGAGGAACCGGTATCGTGAAAGGCGAAGAGGTGGTGGAAATAAACATACCTGCCGGAGTGGCCGAAGGCATGGTGCTGAACGTTCCCGGCAAAGGCAATGCGGGTATGCACAACGGAGTGAACGGTAACATTCAGGTTTTCATTGAAGAAGAACCTAACGATACTTTCGTGCGCGACGGGCAAGACATTATCTACAATCTGTTGCTCGACTTCCCCACAGCCGCTTTGGGCGGCGAAGTGGAAATACCAACCATCGAAGGAAACAAGGTGAAAATTAAAATAGATTCCGGAACTCAACCTGGAAAAACGTTGCGCCTGCGCAACAAAGGACTTCCTGCTGTTAAAGGGTACGGCAACGGGCAGGGAGACCTGGTTGTGAACCTTAGCGTATTTGTTCCCAAAGAGTTAACACGCTCTGAAAAAGAAACACTTGAACGGCTACGCGACAGCGACAACTTTCATGGCGACAGCCAAACGAAGCAATCTATTTTTGAGCGCTTCAAAAACTATTTCAACTGAATAGATGCAATATAGCGAAGCTATCAAATATTTATACGAGGCCACTCCCGTGTTTGAACACATGGGGGCCTCGGCTTACAAGCCTGGCTTGCAAACAACCATCGCCTTAGACAACCACTATGGCAATGCCCACCGCCACTACCCTACCATCCATGTTGCAGGGACTAACGGAAAAGGTTCGTGCTCGCACTCGCTGGCAAGCATCTTGATGGAAACGGGAATGAAAGTGGGACTTTACACTTCGCCGCACCTGCGCGACTTTTCGGAACGCATTCGTGTGAACGGACAGCCTGTGGAACATTCTTTCGTGGCAAAGTTTGTGGAAGACTTCATAGAATGGAACGGAACAGGTTCGGCTGCCAAACTGCATCCGTCATTTTTTGAGCTTACAACCATTATGGCTTTCAAATATTTTGAAATTCAGAAGGTTGATGTGGCAGTTATTGAAGTGGGGCTGGGCGGTAGGTTAGACTGCACCAACATTATTACTCCCCGTCTTTCGATTATCACCAACATTTCTATAGACCACACGCAGTTTCTGGGCAACACCCTTGCTGCCATTGCAGCAGAAAAAGCTGGAATCATCAAGCCAAATGTGCCTGTGGTGATAGGCGAAACTACACCTGAAACACTACCGGTTTTCTTGAATAAGAGCAAAGGAATGAATGCCCCCATTCACTTTGCCGAACAGTGCAGCAGCCACTTGCTGGAACGAGTTGACTTTGAACTGAAGGGAAACTATCAGGAAAAAAACAAACGAACCATCATTTGTGCAGCCGAACTGCTTGAACTACCGAAAACAGCCATAGAAAAGGGTATGAAAAGGGTTAGTGAAAACACCGGGCTGATGGGACGCTGGCAAGTGTTGCGACACGCCCCTCTTGTTATATGCGATACTGGGCACAACCTTGGCGGATGGCAATATCTTGCTCCGCAGATTGAGGCTCAATCATGTAGACAACTGCGAGTTGTTTTCGGAATGGTTGATGACAAAGATATTGATGGTGTGATGGCGTTGCTGCCCAAGAATGGTACTTACTATTTTACAAAAGCCAACAACCACAGGGCTATACCTGAACATGTGGTAATGGAAAAAGCATTAGCCAAAGGGCTGATTGGAAAAGCCTATCCTACCGTGAAAGAAGCCTATATGACGGCACTGAGCGAGAGTCAGCCAGACGACTTCATTTTTATTGGAGGAAGCTCTTACATTGTTGCCGACCTGCTGAGCTGAAGGTGGCCACCGAAGTCGACCAACAAATCTACAACATAACTGCTGGGGGTATCGGGAATGGCCAACATTGCTTCGAACAGCAGCCCCTTTTCGCTGACACCACGATATACCACATCACTCAATATACATTGCGGAAGCAAGGCTTTATCAATGTAGGCTGCAAAATTCCGCTTGTTGAAATCGCGCGAGAAAACTTTTGCGCTTCCTTGAAAAACACTCAAGTGGATAATGTTGTCGTGATAGAAATTATCAACAGCCACACCATCAGCATTGAGCGAACTTTTCACCACTTTATAAGATGTTGGATTAACTTGAATATAAAGATGATATCGGCTGTTGTTATGAAAAACGACCGTATCGCGTTTGATAAGCGTGTTTTGGTTGAGCACTACAACAGGTTTCTTTTGGGTAAAAAAATCTTCATCGTTGGTATCGTCGCTCTTTATAAGTTTCACCAAGTCACCGCTCATGTTTTGAAACTGCAGCAAATGAGACGTTTGCTTAACAATGATGTATCGCACATCTTTTGAGCCACGGAAAAGAAGCGTGTCGCCCAAAACGAAGAATGCCGACGGAGAACTGGTTGAATCGGGATAGAAAACAGAGTCGCCTTTGATTTGGAAAACCACATTGCCCGATTCCTCATTGAACCACACGCCTTGCATGAGTGCCTTGGCGTTGTTATTGTCGGCTGATTCGACAGCATTGTTGGCTTGTTTTCTTGAACAACCCGACAGAAAAGCAGCTGCCAATATGATAAAACTGATGAATATTAAACGCATATATTTTTATAAAGCCGGTGCAAAGATAGAAAAAAATACTGAACCAGCCAAATTTTGAGATACAACACTTTTAAGTATAGATTTTTTCTTCGATTCACTTGGTCTTTTCAAGAAAAAGTCTTAATTTTGCATTCGTGATTGATTTAGGTAGACATATAGAAGTGTTGCTGTTGAGCAACGATTGCGTGATAGTTCCCAATTTCGGCGGATTTATGGCGCACAGGATAGATGCAGCCTATGACGAAGCTGACTGTAATTTTGTGCCCCCGCTGCGAACCTTGGGTTTCAATTCGAAGCTGAGGATGAACGATTCGCTATTGGTGCAATCGTATATAGAGGCTTATGATATCAGCTATCCCGAAGCCTTGCGCCGGATAGAGAGTGAAGTTGTTGAACTGAAGCAGCATATTGCCAACGACGGCCGATACGAGCTGAGCGGTATTGGCCAGATTGTGCTGAACGACAGCGGAAAGTATATTTTTGAACCTTGCGAAGCTGGTGTACTCACTCCCTCGCTCTATGGGCTTGGCACCTTCGAAATGAAAGCCGTTGGCAGGCATAAGAGCAAAGCTAAAGCCAAGAAGAGTGCCTTATTCGGCGAAGCCAACCAACACACCGCACGTCTCGTTAACTTGCTGCACGAAGGTAAAGATGCTAAATCTGTCAGACCTACCCGAAAAGAAAGTCTGAAAGTGAACATGATGCGCAACGTTGCAGCTGCCTGCTTGCTGGTTGTTGCGTTTTTCCTGTTTCCCTCGCAAATTTCAAATCAACAGTCGGGCAGTGTGCTGCAAAGCAATGTTGAAACTGGTTTATTGAAAGTAATGATGCCTCAGGCAGTGACAATACAACCAACCGTTAAAACAAAAACAGAAAACACCACTACCGCCGAATCGTATTACTGTCTTGTATTGGCAAGTCAAGTTACTCAGAATAATGCAGAAATATTTGCAAAGGAACTGAATGCCAAAGGAATAGCAGCCCGCACTTTGCAATTAAAAGGGCAAAGCAACAAGGTGGTTTATGGACACTTCGAAAAGGAAAGCGATGCCTTTAGAGCGCTCAATCAACTGCGCAGCAACAATACGTTTAGTCAGGCGTGGGTGTTGCACGTCAAGAACAAGTAAATAACCCCATTCAACAACACATACTAATCAAGCATGAAGCGAGTACGATGTCCCAAATGTGAAAATTTTATCATCTTCGACGAAACCAAATACGAAACAGGTAGGTCGCTGGTTTTCGAATGTCCCTCTTGCAACAAGCAGTTCGGCATTCGAATTGGTGTTTCTAAGTTAAGGGGGACCCAAAAGGAAGACAGCAACCCAGATGAAAACTCAAATGAATTTGGAGTGGGGTCGTTGGTGGTCATTGAAAACGCCTTCCACTTTAAACAAGTGTTACCATTGAAAATGGGCGATAACGTAGTGGGCAGGCACATGAGAGACAACCGCATCAACTGTGCCATTGAAACCGTAGACCCCAGTGTAGATATGCACCACTGCGTAGTAAACGTGAGCCATGATAAGAAAGGAAAACTTAAATATACACTGAGAGACGGGCCAAGCAATACCGGAACCTTTGTGGAAAACGTGATTTTAGGAGACCGAGAACAACGCGTTATTCACGAAGGCACCCTCTTCACCATCGGTGCTACAAGCATTATACTGAGAACAAGTGATACAGAAAATAGCAATAATGATTATCTATGAACGTAGCCATCGTAAAATATAATGCCGGAAACATTTATTCGGTTGTAAACGCTCTGCGCCGCCTTGGAATTAACCCTACACTCACCGATGATGCTGAAACCATTATGAAGGCCGACAGGGTTGTATTCCCAGGACAGGGCGAGGCTGCCACGGCTATGAAATATCTGCGCGAAAGACATCTCGACAGCATCATACGCGAGCTGAAACAACCCGTTCTTGGCATCTGCATCGGGCAGCAGCTGCTTTGCGCACATTCGGAAGAAGGCAACACCAACTGCATGGGCATCTTTCCCGTAGAGGTGAAACGATTCCAACCAAACACTCACGACGAAAAAGTGCCGTGCATGGGGTGGCAACGACTCGGCAACACCCAAGGACAGCTGTTCGAACATTTCGGTGAGGCACCCTACGTTTATTTCGTGCATAGCTATTATGTGCCCCTTTGCGAATGGACGGTGGCGGTGGCCAACTACATATCGCCCTACTCTGCCGCATTGAAAAAAGACAACTTCTTTGCAACTCAGTTCCACCCCGAAAAAAGTGGAAAAGCGGGCGAGCAGATTCTCACCAATTTTCTCGAAAACAACACTTAACAATAATTTTCACATAATCCACTGAGCATGAAAATAGAATTGATTCCAGCTATTGACTTGATAGGCGGCAAATGCGTGAGGCTTACCAAGGGTGATTACGCTCAAATGAAAATATACGACGACAACCCCGTGAGTGTTGCTTTGGAATTGAAACGACATGGATTCAACCGGTTGCATGTGGTAGACCTCGACGGAGCCAAATCGCAACACATTGTGAACCACAGCACCCTGAAAGATATCTATGATGCCACGCACATGGATATAGATTTCGGTGGTGGCATAAAATCGGACGAAGACATTGAAAAGGCTTTTCAGGCTGGAGCCACCATGGTTACTGTGGGAAGTGTTGCCGTGAAGAATCCCGAACTCTTTGCCAAATGGATTGAAAAATACGGGGCTGAGAAAATTATTCTTGGTGCTGATGTGCGAAACGGCAAGGTATCGGTTAATGGATGGAAAGAAGATTCAAACGAAGAACTTATCCCTTTCTTAGACAAATACATAAGAATGGGAGTGAACAAAGTTCTGTGCACGGAAATTTCGAAAGACGGAACGCTGGCTGGTCCGGCAGTGGAACTCTACAAGAGCATACGCTCTGCCTTTCCCCATGTTCATCTCATTGCCAGTGGCGGAGTGGCATCGACCGACGACATCGTAACCCTTCAACATGCTGGTATTCCCGCAGTAGTTTTTGGGAAAGCATGGTATGAAGGGCACATAGATGCTGCAAATCTGCTCTCTCCGCTGGCCAAAAGAATCATTCCCTGTCTTGACGTGAAAAATGGAGAAACTGTGAAAGGTACCAATTTCGTGAATTTTCGCAGTGCCGGCGATCCTGTAACCTTAGGTAAAGCATATAGCCAGGCCGGGGCTGACGAGCTGGTATTCCTCGACATAACAGCTTCGCACGAAGGGCGCAAAACCTTCACCGATGTAGTGAGCCGAGTGGCTGCAGAAATAAATATACCTTTCACAGTAGGCGGTGGAATTGGATGCATAGACGATGTTGACAGATTGCTGGCAGCAGGAGCCGACAAAGTGAGCATTAACTCTGCTGCCATGAGAACACCCCTGCTGATAGATGAAATTACCCGAAAATATGGGTCGCAGGTTTGCGTGTGTGCTATTGATGCCCGTCTTGACCCCGACGGATGGCATTGCTATGTGAAAGGAGGACGTGAACGTACCGAACGGAATTTGTTTGACTGGGCACAAGAGGTTCAAGACCGTGGAGCTGGCGAGATTTTATTTACCAGCATGGATCACGACGGAGTGAAGCATGGATTTGCTAACCAAGCTCTCGCCCAACTTGCCAACCAACTGAACATTCCCATTATTGCCAGTGGCGGAGCTGGCAGCATGGAACATTTCCGCGATGCTTTCATCATTGGAAAAGCCGATGCAGCACTTGCGGCCAGCGTGTTTCATTTCGGCGAAATTGGGATACAGCAACTTAAAGCTTATTTAAGAAATGAAGGAATAAACGTTAGAACAGAAGAGAAACAATGAATATAGACTTCGATAAAATGAATGGACTGGTGCCTGCCATCATACAAGATGCCAACACCAAGAATGTACTTATGCTGGGCTTCATGAACGAAGAGGCCTATCAGAAGACAATTACAACGGGCAAAGTGACATTCTGGAGCCGCTCAAGAAACACGCTTTGGACGAAAGGTGAAACATCGGGAAATTTTTTGGAGCTTGCAGAGATGAAAATCGACTGCGACAACGACACATTGCTTGTTAGAGCAATACCTCACGGGCCTACATGCCACAAGGGAACCGACACTTGTTGGGGAGAAGAAAACAAATACTCAGACCTTACCTTTTTGGCTGAACTGCAAAATTTCATTGGCAAGCGCTATCAGAATATGCCTGAGGGATCGTATACCACAAAGTTGTTTCGCGACGGTATTAACAAAATGGCACAGAAAGTTGGAGAAGAGGCTGTGGAAACCGTTATCGAGGCTACCAATGGCACCAACGATAAACTCGTGTACGAGGCATCAGACCTTTTATATCACTTGATGGTTTTGCTCACTGCCAAAGGACTCAGTCTTGATGATATTGCACGGGAATTGCACCACCGGCACAATCCCGATTGGGATAAAAAGCGACGGATGGCAAAAGCTAACGATAATGGATAATAATTTGCAACATGCTGATAGAATATAATAAGGTGAATATCTACCAGGCCGACAAGCTGGTACTGGCCAATGTTGACTTTCATGTTGACAAAGGCGAATTTGTATATATCATCGGCAAAGTGGGCTCGGGAAAAAGCTCGCTGCTGAAAACCATCTATAGTGAACTTGACATCTACGAAGATGAAGCAGAGCAAGCTGAGGTGCTCGGAAGAAACATGATGAAGCTGAAACGAAAGGAAGTTCCGGCCTTGCGAAGAGAAATGGGCATTGTGTTTCAAGACTTTCAATTGTTGCACGACCGCACGGTGTATAAAAACCTGAGGTTTGTTTTGAAAGCCACCGGATGGAAAAAAAACAGCGATATTGATGAACGCATTGATGAGGTGCTTACCATGATTGGAATGAGCAACATGCGCAACAAAATGCCCAATGAACTGTCGGGTGGCGAACAGCAGCGTATGGCTATTGCAAGGGCACTGCTGAACCATCCCAAGGTGATTATCGCCGATGAACCCACAGGCAATTTAGATCCGGAAACAGCCACTTCTATCATACAACTGCTAAAGGACATCACTGCTTCGGGAACTGCAGTGGTGATGTCTACCCACAACATACCTATGCTCGACAAATTCCCGGGCATTGTATACCAATGCAAAGATGGAAAGGTGGAAGAAACCACAGAAAATTATCAATTAAAGTAATAACATTAAACACAAAACATACATTATGATTGTTATGAAATTTGGAGGCACTTCGGTCGGCTCGCCCGAACGCATGAAAAGCGTTGCCTCGCTTATCACAGATTCTGGTGAACCTACATTCGTTGTGCTTTCAGCCATGAGCGGAACTACCAATTCGTTGGTAGAAATTTCAGACTACCTCTACAAAAAAAATCCGGAGGGAGCAAACGAGGTAATCAATAACTTGGAGAAAAAGTACTTTGCACACATTGAAGAACTTTTCTCGACAGAGGAATTTAAACAAAAAACAGCTGAGTTCCTACACGATGAGTTTAAATATCTACGTTCGTTCACAAAAGATCTGTTCACCAGCTTCGAAGAAAAAAACATTGTGGCGCAAGGAGAAATCATCAGCACCAACATGATGGTCAACTACCTGCAAGAACAGGGAATAAAGGCTACGCTGCTGTCGGCTTTAGACTTTATGCGAACCGACAAGAATGCAGAACCCGACCCGCAATATATCAAAGAAAAACTGCATGCAGTGATGAGCGAAAATGAGGGTTTCCAGATTTACATCACACAGGGATTTATATGTCGCAATGCCTATGGAGAAATTGACAATCTTCAGCGTGGAGGGTCCGACTACACAGCTTCGCTTATAGGAGCAGCCTTGCCTGCCGACGAGATTCAAATATGGACCGACATCGATGGCATGCACAACAACGACCCTCGCGTTGTGGACAAAACTGAAGCCGTGAGACAGCTTAACTTTGAGGAAGCTGCAGAACTGGCCTACTTCGGTGCAAAAATATTGCATCCAACTTGCGTGCAGCCAGCTAAGTATGCCGGTATTCCCGTGAGGTTGAAAAACACCATGGACCCCAAAGCCGAGGGAACGATTATCGACAACGTAATCGTAAGAGGAAAGATAAAGGCTGTTGCCGCCAAAGACAATATCACAGCCATTAAAATTAAATCGTCACGCATGCTGCTTGCAACAGGATTCCTGCGCAAGGTGTTCGAGATTTTCGAAAGTTATCAGACCCCTATTGATATGATTGCCACATCGGAAGTGGGAGTGAGCATGAGCATCGATAACGATGCACACTTGAACGACATCGTGAACGAGCTGAAAAAGTATGGTACGGTAACCGTGGATTCTAACATGTCGATTATTTGCGTAGTGGGCGACCTCGACTGGAGCAACCTCGGGTTTGAAACCTTGGCGATGGATGCCATGAAGAATATTCCCGTGCGCATGATTTCATACGGTGGCAGCAACTACAACATATCGTTCCTGATTAAGGGAAGCGATAAGCAGCGGGCTTTGCAAAATTTGAGCAATGTGCTCTTCAACCAATGCTAATTCGATGATAGCAATATGAAAGGACCCTTTCCTGTAGAAAAGCTGTTGAAGATAGAGACACCGTTCTACTATTATGACACAAGTGTTCTGCGCGAAACTCTCAGAGAAATACAAAACTCAACTGAGAGATATAACAATTTTCACGTTCATTATGCCATTAAGGCTAATGCCAACCAACATCTGCTTCCCATCATCTGTGCGGCAGGAATGGGGGCGGATTGTGTGAGCGGTGGAGAAATTAAAGCTGCACTCCATGCAGGGTTCCCTGCCGACAAGATTGTTTTTGCAGGCGTTGGAAAAAGCGACTGGGAAATTAACCTCGCACTTGAAAGCAATATCTTTTGCTTCAATGTTGAAAGCATTCCCGAATTGGAAGTCATCAATAATCTGGCGGCTACCAAGAATACTGTAGCAAGGGTGTGTTTCCGCATAAACCCCGATGTGGGAGCACACACTCATGCCAATATCACCACCGGATTGGCTGAAAACAAATTCGGCATAGCAATG
Organism: uncultured Prevotellaceae bacterium; assembly: GCA_902767045.1. Classification (GTDB taxonomy): domain Bacteria; phylum Bacteroidota; class Bacteroidia; order Bacteroidales; family Bacteroidaceae; genus Prevotella. The sequence goes on from CACXFT010000093.1 coordinate 20,649, forward strand.
AGCGATATGGAGGAAGTTATTGAACGTGCCGCAAGCATGGAAAATATATCTTTCATTGGATTACATTTCCACATTGGCTCACAAATACTTGACATGGCCGACTTTGAAGCACTATGCAATCGAATCAATGAGTTGCAAACCCAATTGGAACTGCACCACATCCAAGTGAAGCACATCAACGTGGGAGGCGGACTGGGAGTGAATTACGCTCATCCCGACAAAGAACGTATTCCCAATTTCAAAGCCTATTTCGATACCTATGCACGGAAACTGAAACTCCGCTCGGAGCAGCAACTGCATTTTGAACTGGGAAGAGCGGTGGTGGCTCAGTGTGGTTCGCTCATAACAAGGATTTTATATGTGAAGAAAGGCTCTTCAAAGCAATTTGCTATTGTAGATGCGGGCATGACCGACCTGATTCGTCCTGCTCTTTACCAGGCTTTTCATAAAATAGAGAACCTTACAAGTGAAGAACCATATCAGACCTACGACGTGGTGGGACCTATCTGTGAGTCGAGCGACGTGTTTGCGAAAGCAATCGACTTGAATGCCTGCAAACGTGGCGACTTAATTGCCATTAGAAGTGCAGGTGCATATGGCGAAATTATGGCAAGCCAATATAATTGCAGAAAGCTGCCAGCAGGCTATACTAAAGATGAAATTTAATGGTTTGAAATGATTGTAAATGAGTTTATTATATATCTTGGAGCACTATTGCTAACATTGGCACTGCTTGCTTCTTTTCTGAATCCCTTTTTTCGTGTATGGAAACTGACAAGGAAAGAGAATAACAAACTGGAAAAAGAAGATTCGGAAAGAAAGTATCCAAAAGTTTCGGTGCTGGTTGTTGCACTTGAGCAAACACAACAGCTTAAAGATAATCTTTTGAGATTACTCAAGCAAGACTATCCAAATGATTTTGAAGTTATAGTGATGGGCAATCAGGACGACAATGAAACGATAGACATCCTGAAACAGTTTTCGGCCGACAAACATCTCTACTGCACTTTTATTCCCCGCTCTTCAAGATATATGAGTAGGCATAAGCTTGCCATAACACTTGGTGTGAAAGCAGCTAAGTTTGACTGGATTCTGCTGACAGAAACTCGATGCTATCCTGAATCAGACAAATGGCTTTGCACCATGACTGAAGTTTGCAAGGATGACATGAGCATAGTGATGGGATATGCCAACTACAACAATTCTACTTCTGCTTTCTATAGATTTGAACACTTGCATACTGCTTGCTATCAACTATACGAAGGTGCAAAATCAAAAGCGTTTAGAACCAACAGCGCGAACCTTTTGTTTAAAAAGCAAGCCTTCATCAATGGTGATGGCTTTGTGGGCAATCTTAACTTTCCCAGAGGTGAATTCGACTATCTTGTAAATAAATATGCGCAAAGTGATTGCTCTGCCATTTCCATTGGTCAGCAGGCCAAACTTGTGATGGTAAAGCCTTTGGAAAAAGAATGGATGAACGAGGCACTTCATGCAAAAGCTGTTACACCAACGCTTCACCGACGTTGGAGACTTGCCATACAAAAGACTATGGATGCCCTACTGCTCTTTGCTTACATAGTGGTATTTTTCGCATCATTTTGGGTGACATACCAACTCATCAATGCGGGTCAGACATTACAAGGGGCATTACTGTCGGCATGCGTGATTTTATCTTTAATCATACTATTGTGGCTGCGATTATATTTTGCACACAAAACTTATTCTTTTTTCAATGAACAACTATCTTTGTGGAAATCAGCTTTCTACCTGCTACGACTTCCGTTGCATTGGTTAAATGTGAAGATACACTATGTTTTATGTGACAAACACGAATTTACTACGCATAAGATATGAAAATTCAGATGGAAACAACATCACATGCAAGCAGCAAACCACAATTTATGTCGTTCATGAATCTTGTTAAAAGTAATTTCGGAAACGACGAAAGCCTTGAACAGACTTTCACTGGAGGGCCTGACATTATTCACTTTTGGGGAGGTTGGAACAAAATAACTGCATGGCATGCACATATCGCATATTCAAAAAACATACCTTATATTATTACTCCTGCCGAAGCCTATATGCCATGGGAAATGACAAAAACACCACTGAAAAGGGCTACGGGAGCACTGCACTATGAGAAGAAGTTTGTGAGACAGGCACAACACATTCTTGTATGTGGGAAAATGGAAGCAGACTATATGAAAGCGATGAAATGGAACTCAAATATCTCATGTATTGCTAATCCGTTTGTAACGTATGGCATTACTTCTGAGGATGCTATAGACTCTTTGAAAAAACTATATCAAGAGATTATAGCACTATATGATCAGCACATGAGAAGAATGATTGTAAATAAAGCGAAAGAAATATGTAGTAATGCAGAAATCAACGATCCGACGCTCGAAACAATAGAGCAGCTAATGGAGAAAATCTTATATTTGAAATATCTATATCAGCGAAACAATATTCCACGACAAGTGCTTGAAGAATTGGCTTTGTTCATGAAACAACAAAACTATAATGAGGAAATAATGGCACAAATGCTGGAACAACAAAAACTTCTGAAATTTACATCCGAGCTGGAAGCCGTTCTCTACAACGAGGGACTACTTACTGAAGGATTCATGCCCGTAATATGGAGATATGATAGAACATGTGAGAAAATAACAAGTTCCATCAGGAACTAACAGATTTGAATAATACCAATAAAACCTAATAAATCATAATCTGATGAAGTACAATATTCAAGAAGATATGCGCTACCTGCAGCTTCTCTCGGCAGCGTTTCCAAACATTGCTGTTGCCAGTACCGAAATCATCAATCTGCAGGCTATTTTGAATTTACCAAAAGGAACTGAACACTTCCTTGCTGACCTTCATGGCGAACATGAAGCTTTCCAGCATGTTTTGAAAAATGTTTCTGGCAACATCAAACGGAAAGTGAACGAACTTTTTGGAACTACATTGCGAGAAAACGAAAAAAGAGAACTCTGCACACTTATCTATTACCCGGAACAGAAGCTGGAAATTGTTAAATCGAGCGAAGCAGACCTCAACGATTGGTATCACATAACCATACATCAGCTCGTGAGAATATGCAGAGAGGTTTCAAGCAAATATACCCGGTCGAAAGTGAGAAAATCTCTTCCAAGGGAATTTGGCTATATCATACAAGAACTACTACACGAACGAACAGACGATGCCAATAAGGTTGCGTATGTGAATGTGATTATCGATACCATCATTTCTACACGCAGGGCCGACGATTTTATCATTGCCATCAGTAAAGTGATACAGCGATTGGCTATAGATCAACTGCATATATTAGGAGATGTGTATGACCGGGGACCCGGTGCTCACAAAATCATGGATACTCTGGCAGATTTTCCACGGTGGGATATTCAATGGGGAAATCATGACATACTTTGGATGGGGGCTGGTGCCGGCAACGATGCCTGCATCTGCAATGTTATTCGCATATCTCTCAGATATGCCAACCTCACTACACTTGAGGACGGATATGGTATCAATCTGCTGCCTTTGGCCACTTTTGCCATGGAAACTTATGCTGAAGACCCATGCACCGAGTTTCAGCCAAGTCTGAGCGGAGGAGCGAAACATGTTGATGAAAAAACATGCAGACTGATTGCTCAAATGCATAAGGCAATAAGTGTGATTCAGTTTAAAGAGGAAGCGTTGCTTTATGAAAAACATCCGGAATGGAACATGGAGAATAGAAAATTATTCTCTTTTGTAGATTTCAAGATGGGAACAATCAACATTGACGGAAAACAGTTTACCCTTTCAAGTAATATCTTCCCAACAGTTAATCCTTTATCTCCAAACGAACTGAGCGAAGAGGAAGAAAAGCTCATGAAACAATTGAGGCACTCGTTCAAAGCCAGCGAGAAACTTCAGCGGCACATCAGTCTGTTGCTGTCACATGGATGCATGTATGCAATCTGCAATGGAAACCTGCTGTTCCATGCTTCCATTCCTCTTAATGAAGACGGTACACTGCGAAATGTGCGTCTCTTTGACGGACAAGTTTATGAAGGTCGACAGCTCATGCACCAATTAGGCATGCTCATCAGAACAGCTTTTCAAAACGAAACCGACATTCCGCAGCGGGAATATGCATGCGATTTCTTCCTTTATCTATGGTGCGGACCTGATAGCCCATTGTTCGATAAATCGAAAATGGCTACTTTCGAACGATATTTCATTGAAGACAAGTCAACCCATCACGAAGAAAAAGGCTACTATTTTAAACTCAGGGAAAACGAAGAGGTTATTGACCGGATTCTTGACGACTTCGGTGTAGAAGGTTCAAATAGACATATCATAAACGGACATGTGCCGGTGCATACTTTACGCGGAGAACAGCCAATTAAAGCTGGAGGGAAGCTGATGGTTATAGATGGAGGATTTTCCCAAGCATATCACAAAGAAACAGGGATTGCCGGATACACTCTCGTATACCATAGCAGAGGGTTCGACCTGGTTCAGCACGAGCCCTTTACTAGCAAACGCGATGCAATACTGCGGGGAACAGACATACAAAGCACTACCCAAATTGTTGAAATGGCCAACCGACGAATGCTTGTGGCCGATACTGACAAAGGAGCTGAGCTGCGCCGTCAGATTGCAGACTTGCAGGAATTGCTTTATGCCTATCGACATGGATTCATATCGGAACGGGAAGAAAAACAACTTACTACTGCAGGAGGTACTTACAAATAAGACTACTGAACTAATAAACTGAGTAAATCTATGGGCTTCTCCACCAAACAGGTGGCTCCATGTTCAAGTAAAAAATCTCTGTCGCGAAAGCCCCAAAGCACACTGATACAGGAAACCCCTCCTTGACGAGCTGTTTCAATGTCAACATCGCTATCACCAACATACACGGTGGTAGCTTTGTTGGCTTGCAATACGCTTAAGACCTTGTTCATCATATCAGGCGATGGTTTACGGCGGAATCCTTTGTGCTCACCGATGCACATGTCTAAAAGACCGTTAAAAAAATGATTGCACAACTCTTGTGTGGCCTCGTGAAACTTATTACTTATAACAGCTGTTTTAAATCCTCGCTGCTTAAGCTCACGCATAACTTCAACTACTCCTTCGTAAGGTGCTGTGCGGTCAAGACCATGCTCAAGATAGTGTTGCTTGAATATCATGAACATTTTTTCAAACTCTCCATCACTAACATCAGATGGTGCGGCTCGTTCCATCAGCTTTCTCACACCATTTCCAACAAAGCAACGAACTTCTTCAAAAGAGCGTTGAGGAAACCCACATAACTGAAGGGCATAATTGCAACTAGCTTGCAAATCTGGAAGCGTATTAAGCAATGTGCCATCTAAATCGAAAATAATCGTATTGTAGTGTGTAAACATCTCCATATAAATATATAATAGCAATTTGAATGCAAAATTACAATAAATTATTCCAAAGAGACTTACAAACATCCAAGAATTAATAAAAAACTATATCTTTTTCTTTAATATATCAATTAAAATGTATAACTTTGCTCTTCAAATAACAGTTTTATGAAACATACCAAAATAACAATACTGATTTTTTTGCTTCTTTTTCCCATAGGGATGCAAGCGCAAAGAAAAAAAACGAAAGGAAGAACAAGAGCCGTTCAAGTGCAAGTGATAGAATCGCCCGCAGAATTGCTACTTAAAAGCATGCTTCCGGCAACAGCCAAGGTGATGTTTATCGATAGTCTCGTTGTAGACAAGAAAAGCTTTCTTTCAAAGATTCCCATTTCAAAGGAAAATGGAGAGATTATGACATCTGAAGCGTTTCTAGGGAAAAAGTCACAAGTGTTCGCAACTGCATACAAAAACGAATTTGGCGACAGAGCCTACTTTGCACAGGGGGATACAATCCATGGAACTAAACTCTTTGCTGTTGACAAATGGGGAGACTCATGGGATCAGCCCTATCTTCTTTCAGAGATTAACAGCGAGTGTTCCAACCCCAACTATCCATTTATGATGACAGATGGTATCACGATGTTCTTTTCAGCTGAAGGAGATAATTCTATTGGTGGCAGAGACATCTTTATGACCTTGCTCGATACTGAAACTGGAAAATTCTATAAACCAGAAAACTATGGTATGCCATTTAACTCAACTGCCAACGACTACCTCGTAGCATTTGATGAATATCACGAATTGGGATGGCTTGTATCCGATAGGTTCCTTCCGAATGACAAAGTATGCATTTACACCTTCGTGCCCACAACTCAAAGAGTTAGCTTCGAAAGTGACAATATAGACGAAGAAAAACTTAAAAGTTTCGCTTTTCTAAAAAGCATCAGGGAAACTTGGACTTTCGGCAACCGTGATGAAGCTCTGAAACGGCTACATACAATAAACAATTTAAATGTTTCTTTGCAGAAGGAAAATGAATGTTTCTTCCCAATGAACGACAAAATTGTTTATAGGTCAATAAGTAACTTCACTTCGCCACAAGCAAAATTGTTATTTAAACAATATCAAGAACTGAATGCAGATTTGGTGCAAATTGAACAAGAGTTGGATGCAGAACGCAAAACATTCCATAACTCACCTGCACATTTGCAGAAAACGAAGCGTTCCGCTTTGCTAAAAAAAGAACAACAAGCATTGATGTTGCAAAAAGAAGTGAAAGATTTGGAAAAGAAAATAAGAAACACACAATAAATCAGTAATCAATTAAATACTTGAAATCTTATGAAATACTTTGCAGAATCCGAACTCATCATCAATAGCGATGGAAGCTGTTTCCATCTACACCTGAAACCAGAATATTTGGCCGACAAGGTAATTCTCGTTGGCGATCCTGCACGAGTTAACACCGTAGCGGCACACTTCGACAGTATCGAACATGAAGTGAGCAGTCGCGAATTTCACACCATAACTGGAATATATAAAGGTAAGCGGATTACATGCCAGAGCCACGGCATAGGCTGCGACAACATCGACATCGTGGTTAACGAGTTGGACACACTCGCAAATATCGACTATGCTACTCGCACCGAAAAAGATGAGCACCGCACGCTGACCATGGTGCGCATCGGAACCTGTGGCGGATTGCAGCCTTTCACACCCACTGGTTGCTTCGTAGCCTCCGTGAAGAGCATTGGGTTTGACGGGCTCCTCAACTATTATGCCGGACGCAATGTGGTTTGTGACATACCAATGGAACGTGCATTCACCGAACATATGAAGTGGGACTCCATCAAGGGTGCACCATATGTGTCAGTAGCTGATGCAGAACTGATAGAGCAAATAGCTCAAGACGATATGGTGCGCGGCTATACCGTTGCCTGCGGTGGCTTCTATGGCCCGCAGGGACGCCAGTTGAGAGCCGACATTGCCGACCCTGAGCAGAACCAGAAAATTGAGTCGTTCGAATACGAAGGCATGAAGGTCTGTAACTTCGAAATGGAGTCATCGGCCCTCGCCGGTCTTGCATCTCTGTTGGGACATCGCGCAATGACCTGCTGCATGGTCATTGCCAACCGCTATGCTCAGAAGATGAACACTGAATATAAGAATAGCATCGACACACTCATCCAGAAAGTGCTCGACAGAATATGAAAATAGGAGGTTTGGTTTTTGCAGCATTGTTTATTATCCTTGCTATTATCTTTTTGATGGGTAAGGGCGATAAACTCATTGCTGGCTACAATACGTTATCTGAGGAGGATCGTAAAGGTATCAATATCCACCGGTTGCGCATTCTAATGACTTTTATCAGCACCGTTACTGCATGTTTCTGCATACTTCTATCCTTCATTGGTAAAGACATGAAAAGCGGATTAACTGCTACGTTATTTTACATTGTCATTACCATTATTATTGTCATTCTCGCCAATACATGGGCCAAAAAGAAATGAGCAATAACGACACAATCTGCGCACTCGCAACAGCTCCAGGCGGAGCCCTTGGCATCATCCGTGTCAGCGGCTCCGAAGCCCTTTCTGCTGTAAGTTCCCTCTGCGCTTTATGCTGCGACGATGTCGCAGCCAATACCATCCATTACACCCACATCCACGACGGAGCAGACATCATTGACGAAGCCATGATTTCCGTATTCCGTGCCCCCCACTCCTACACCGGCGAGGACTCTGTGGAGATTAGTTGTCATGGCTCACGTTATATCTTAAATAAGGTGTTGGAGCTCTTGGTGCATCATGGTTGCCGCATTGCTGAGCCTGGCGAATACACCATGCGGGCATATCTCAACGGAAAGATGGATCTCTCTCAGGCTGAAGCCGTAGCCGACCTCATAGCCTCTACCAACCGTGCCACCCACCATCTGGCCATGAGCCAACTGCGAGGTGGCATATCTTCGGAGTTGGCTGCCATGCGTAAAAAATTGCTCAAGCTCACCTCGCTACTTGAACTCGAACTCGATTTCTCCGACCACGAAGACTTGGAATTTGCCGACCGTAGCGAACTGCTACAACTGGCACAGCAGATTGGTGCTCATATCTCGCAACTTGCAGAGAGTTTCAACACAGGGCAAGCTCTCAAAGAAGGTTTTCCCGTAGCCATTATCGGAGCACCAAACGTAGGAAAGAGCACCCTGCTCAACGCCCTGCTTAACGAAGAGCGAGCCATTGTCAGCGACATACAGGGCACAACACGAGACACCATCGAAGACAATATCCAGCTTGGAGGCATCACCTTCCGCTTCATCGACACTGCCGGCATCCGCCACACCAGCGATACCATCGAACAAATGGGAATAGAGCGTTCCGTAAATGCCGCACGGCATGCCCGAATCATTATCATGATGTCGGAACCCGGAGTCCCCTACCCCAACATTCCTGTGAGTGACGACCAGACCGTTATCTACATTGAAAACAAAACGGAACACTTCCAAGCTAAACATGGTATAGGTCTCGAAACCCTGAAGCAACAACTCATAGCCGCAACCCCGCAGGTCAGCGACGCAGACATCATCATTACCAATGCCCGCCATTACGAGGTCCTCTGCCGCGCCGAACAGTCTTTACACCGTGTTATAACCGGACTCAACAACGGCATCAGTGGCGACTTCCTCAGCGAAGACCTCCGCGACGTTCTCAATATCCTTGCCGAAATCACCGGTGGTCAGATTACACCACAAGAAACCCTCAACAATATCTTCAAGCACTTCTGCGTGGGAAAGTGAAGCTGTATTTTTAAGCTGAAAAGAAAAGCCAAAAATAAGCAAAGAAACAGAAAGAAAAGGTACTATTTTACAGGTATTTACGCTTTAAGTGTTAAATTTTCGTTTGTTTTCTCACTTTTCTTTTATTTTATTCTTTTTTGTTACTTTTTTGTTGTACCTTTGTGACTTGAAAGCGGAAAAGTCACAAAATTGTGTTACTCAAATATGGCAAA
>CACXFT010000094.1 GCA_902767045.1 uncultured Prevotellaceae bacterium
AGCGAAGCGAGCACCCCCGGACTGCGACCACTAATAAGCGAACAGCACTCCGAAGGAGTGCCCGAACTGCTCACATCCGTCGACCCCTTCGGGGTCGTTACATGGTATTGTCTGTCATACCGGGGGTGCTCGCTTCGCTCGTACCCCCGGATAGAGCCTCCAACAAGTGAAAGCACTCCGAAGGAGTGCCCGAATACCGAACTCGTCGACCCCTTTGGGGTCGTTTCGTTGTATCACCCTGTTATCCGGGGGTGCTCGCTATGCTCGTACCCCCGGTTACTGAGAGTGGACGCTTTCAGCGTCCGTGCATCGTGGCTTTTCGCGTGTCTCACATTCTAATAGCCGATTTCCTCTATAAATGGTAGCGTTTTTATTCTACTGGTGTAAGGGAGAATCCTTTATATGGGTTTGGACTTATTGTTTGGACATAAAAAATCCCCGCAACTCCGAAGAATCACGGGGAACACCCCAGTGGGCGTTGACGGATTCGAACCGCCGACCCTCTGCTTGTAAGGCAGATGCTCTAAACCAACTGAGCTAAACGCCCTTGTGCTTTAAACTAACTGAGCGGAACCTACCTGCTCTCTAAACCAAGTGAGTTGTTTGCTCTTGTGCTTAGTTCTTTAAAGCGAGTGCAAAGGTAAGCACTTTTTTTGAAACCACCAAACTTTTCTTGAATTATTTTCAAAAAAAATGCAGCCTTCGTGTTGAAGGCTGCATTTGATGGTTTCTTTTGGCTGTTGATTACTTAACAGTAACCACGGCACGACGGTTGTAAGAAACGGGAGAGAGGTCGTTAACACCACCCTTACCAACGGTTTCAACCTTGTCGCGGCTCACACCGAACTTCACGAGCTGGTCGGCAACAGTAGCGGCACGGCTCTCAGAGAGCTTCTGGTTGTAAGCAGCAGAACCAGTCTTGCTGTCGGCATAACCGGTTACGAGCAGGCCGGCGTTGTTCTCCTTAGCGAACTTAGCCATCGACTCGAGGTTCACGAGGTCTTTGCGAGAAGCGATCTTAGACTTGTTGATGTTGAAGAACACAGACACGGGAGCTGCAACGAACTCTTTCACCACCTGGGCCTGAGGTTTCTCAACGGGCTTCTGGTTGCGGAGCATGTTGTTCAGACGAGTGATTTCGTTGTTGGCATCGGTGAGCTGTGCGTTGAGAGCATCAATCTGGCTCTGGCTGAGAGCCTTGATAGCGTCAACATCGGGCACCTTGTCCCAAGTAGCCTTACCGAGGTTGAAGGTGAGGCCGATTTCAGCATAGAGGTTGTTGTCTTTGTCTTCCCAGCTGTTGGCGGGTTCCATGTGGCGTTCGTCACCGTCGAGGTCATTCTCGGAACGGTTCCAGCCAAGTTCAACGTTCACAGCCATCTTCTTGCTCAGGCGGAAGGTGTTCAGGATACCGCAGCTGAGGTTCATGGCATAGATGTTGTTGGTCATGGAGCGGCCTACACCAGCACCCACGAAGGGAACGAAGTTCCAAACACGGTTGGGGTTGTAGCCATAGAGCATGTTGCTCAGGTTGAACAGGGCCTGTTCGTTGGCAATCCAGTAGCGGTTAGCAGGATTGTGGTCCTTGTTGTAAACGGTCTGTCCCCAGATGCCCTGCACCTTGGTGCGGAGTCCGAGTCCGGGAGTGAACCACTTACCGATAGCTACCGAAGCACCGGGGTTAGAGCGGAAGCTCTTGAGCGGGCTCTTAGCGTTGCCTGCTCCGTGTTCCTGGCTGCTGTAGTAAGCATTCCAGTCAGCACCAACCTGGATAAACCAGTTGCTCCAGAAAGAATTAGTAGCCACACTATACTTCAGTGTGGGGTCGTCCTGTGCCATTGAGGTCATGGACAAACCGGCAAAAGCCAGTACAATCAATAATTTTTTCATACGTTTTTAAATTATTAAATCAATTAGAAATTGTTTCTTCGTATATACGCACACTCTGAATTCAAGCGCAAAGATAGTAATAATTTTCAAATGTTATAACTTTTTCTTAAGAAAATATCATTTTTAACTAAAAAAAAAGTAAAAACCAGCCTTTTTACTCTCGTTTTTAGTCCCTTTTCTGTTCTTTTTGCTATCCCAGCATGCGTTTCATTTCTTCTTGCTTCAAGATGGTGAGAATGTTTTTGCCGTCTGGGGTGTAGTTCACGTTCGAGCAGGCGAAGAGTGCGTTCACCAGGTGTTCCATTTCGTCGTTGCCAAGAATCTGCCCGTATGGGATGGCGGCATTCTGTGCCATGCTCAGTGCCAGGGTGTTGAATAGCTCTTGTGTGTTCGTTTGTTCGTTTTCTGTGGCCGCTGCCACCATGTCTTTCACTAACTGCACGGCGTTCACTCCGCTCAGGTCGGCGGGTATGGCGTTGATGGCGTAGCTGCCGCCGCCCAGACTGGTGAGCTCGAAGCCCAGGCGTTCCATCTCGGGCAGCACTTTGCCGGCGCTGAGCTCCTCGGCTGCCGAAAGTTTCACCACCTCGGGGAAGAGCATCTTCTGGGCACCTGCCTTTTGCTGTCCCTTCCGGTTGAGGTATTGTTCATAGAGAATGCGCACATGTGCCCGGTGCTGGTCGATGATCATCAGACCCGACTTCACCGCCGTCATGATGTATTGTGCTTTGTATTGATAGTGGCTGGGCGACTTCTCAGCAATCAGGCTCTCGCCTTGTTCGGTTGGTTCATCGTCGGGTACGAAGAGTTCTTCCTGATGCGGCGTGCGGTTGGGCTGCAACCCCTGGTAGAGCTGTTGCCAGTCGTCGACTCCGTTGCGTCTTTCTCGCGGTGTGCTGTTGAAGGGATTGTAGTTAGGGTTGTAGTTCACGGTGGGAGCCACAATGTCTTTCGAAGAGCCGAACACCGGAATGTCGGGTTTCTCTTCGGTGTCGAAATCGAGTGAGGGGATGTCGTTGAAAAGTCCCACGGCCTCTTTCACGCAGGCATGCAGTATTTGCCAGATGGCCTGTTCGCCTTCGAACTTGATTTCTGTTTTCGTGGGGTGTATGTTCACGTCGATGTTTTCCGGTGCCACGTCGAAGTAGATGAAGTAGGGCACCTGTTCGCCGGCGGGCACCAGTCGTTCGAAGGCCTGCAGCACGGCTTTGTGGAAGTAGGCATGTTTCATGTAGCGCCCGTTCACGAAGAAGTATTGGTGTGCCCCTTTCTTCTTGGCCGACTCAGGTTTTCCCACAAAGCCGGTGAGCTTGCAGATGGTGGTTTCCACCCCCACGGGCAGCAGGTCTTGGTTGAGCCGCTTGCCGAACACGTCTACGATTCGCTGTCGCAGGTTGCCCCGTTTCAGGTTGAAGATTTCGGTGCCGTTGCTGTGCAGGGTGAACGCTATTTGCGGGTACACCAGTGCGATGCGTTCAAAGGCGGTAACGATGTTGTTCAGCTCGGTGGCGTTCGACTTGAGGAACTTCCTGCGTGCGGGAACGTTAAAGAAGAGGTTCTCAATGACAAAGTTGCTGCCCACCGGACAGGAGCAGGGTTCCTGGTCGGTGACCCTCGAGCCGGCGATGGAAAGGTGTGTGCCCACCTCTTCCGTGGCCATGCGTGTTTTCAGTTCCACCTGAGCCACGGCCGCAATGGAGGCGAGGGCCTCTCCGCGAAACCCCATGGTGTGCAGGGCGAAGAGGTCGGCGGCCTGTCTGATTTTCGAGGTGGCATGGCGCTCAAACGACAGTCGGGCATCGGTTTCCGACATGCCGCAGCCGTTGTCGATAACCTGAATGGAGGTGCGCCCGGCATCCACCACCAAAACGTTGATGGTGGTGGCTCCGGCATCAACGGCATTCTCCACCAGTTCTTTGATCACGCTGGCAGGGCGCTGTATCACCTCGCCCGCCGCTATCTGGTTGGCCACCGAGTCGGGGAGAAGTTGTATGATATCGCTCATTCTGAATGATCGGAGTTATCTGAGTTATCGGAGATTTCTGAGATTTCTGAGTTCTCTGAGTTCTCTGAGTTCTCTGAGTTCTCAGAGTTCTCAGAGTTCTCTGAGATTTCAGAGTTCTCAGAGAGCTCTGGTTCCAGGGTTTGCAGGGGTGCGCGGTGTCGCTCTTCAATTTTCAGTTTGCTGTCTTCGCTTTTGCCGCGCCATTCAAAGATGTCGTTCTTGTCGACGGGGCGGATGTGTTCGAACCAGGCAAACTGTTTGAGCTTGCGCCGTTGGGGCGGAATTTGTGTGAGGGGATACATGGTGCCCTTCGACTTGGGTGCCCAGATGCTCTCTAACTGTCGTTGTTCCGAGAGGTTCATCACCATGCGCTCCGTTTCCAAATAGTTCATGGCAATGATGGTGCTGTCTTTATCGTCGATGGGGTAGAAGATGGTGCGCACGTTGCCAATGGCTTCGGCTTTGCGCAGAACGCCGCCCACGAAGTGCGACTTCATGTCGGTCGACGAAATCTGGTTGTAGTGTTCCTTCTCATCTACCTTTTCTACCGAGAGCGCCTGTCCGATGACGTGAGCCAGTCGAATGGTGGAGTCGTTCATGTAAACTTTTATCTCCTCTCCGAGCAGCTGTCGTCCGCCGTTCCACACAATAGGGTCCCGATACATGGTCATGCACGAGTCGGCCGAGTTGAACACCAGCGAGTCGCAAACGGCTTGCACATCGGTCCGGTAGGTTCGCACATGGTCGAAGCAGTGCACTTCGCGCCGCACCGAGTCGGTGTTGATGTTGTAGGTATATATTTTCAGCGAGTCGGCATGCAGGTAGAGGGTGTCGGGTTGCGAATAGTCCATTACCATGGCCCTTCCGGTGGCATAGCCATAGCCGGTGAGGTTGTTGTATTGCATATAGCCGCAGTGCAGTTCGTTTTTGTTCTCCTTGTCTACATACACCACGTTGCCCATGCCCTCGCTCAGCCCCGATTGGTTGTCGTGGAAGAGGGTGTCGCCCGTGATCTCCTTCGGTCCGTCGATGATGGTAGAGCGTCCATAGAGTTCGGCCATGTCGGTTTCGGTGTTGAAGAACCCGTCTTCGGTGTTCACCACGCTCAAGCCGGAGGTAACGGTAGAGGGGCCGAGCACATGTGCTACGCGTGCGCGCGTATTATATAATAAGGTGTCGGTGCGCACGTCGCGGTTCTCGCTAATCATGTGCACGCTGTAGTAGAACTTCGCCTCGCGTGTTTGCGTGTTGTATTCGCCCCAGTCGGCAATCAGCTTGTCTTTCCCGTCGATGAGTCGTCCGCCCTCGAAGAAGTAGGCATTGCTGTAGAGTCGGTCGTAGTTCAGACTGTCGGTATAGAGTGTCTGCTTGCGGTGTTTGAGCACCACGTTTTCCCGGGCGCTCATCATTTGCTGCTGTCCGTCGTAGTAGGCTCGGTTGCAGTTGAGCGAGAGCGTGTCGCCCTGTCGGAACTTCACGTTGCCGAAAGCGCTCACCGAGTTCTCCTGCTGATAGAAGTAGGCGCTGTCGCAGGTGAGCGTAGCCCCTTTGTGCAGGAACGAAACCTTGCCTTTCACAATCTGTGCGTCGGGGTTGGGTCCATACATATCGAACATCAGCTCGTCGGCATGTTGCAAATACACGCGGTCGTCTTTCGGCTTGGCCTGTTTCCCCTTGCGCTGAGCCAGCGTGGTTGCGGGCAGCCAAAGCCCAAGCAGGCATAGAATCAGGAGTGCCCCGATGCTATGCCCGCCCATAAGGTTGTTACGGTGGCAGTTGTTTATTGTTTTACCCATCCTTCGTATTCAAAGTTGCAGTTCTTGTATCTCTCGTCCATGCGCACGTATGTGTGCTTGATTTTGTCAACCACCCAATTGTGAATGGTTTCTTCGCGTCGTTTGTTCAGCACCACGTCTTTGAGCACTTGAAAGTCTTCGGTGATGGTGGCCTTGTGTGCTTCGATGCGGTTTTTCAGTTTCACGATGGCGCACACCACTTTTCCCTTTGAGTTGATCATGGTGAAGGGTGCCGAGATGTTGCCCACCGCGAGTGTGTCTACCACGCGTGCCACCTCCGATGGCAGGTCGCGCATGCGAATCTTCGACGAGAGTGTGCCCGTTTCAGAATCTACCGACGACATGATGCCTCGGTTGTTGCGTGTGTCTTTATCGTCGGAGATGTAGAGTGCACCCTCTTCGAAGGTGAACTTCCCATCGCGCAGGTCGTTGGCTACCGAGTCCATGCGCAGCATGGTTTCCTCCATGTTCTCGCGTGAAATCTGCGGTTTGCGCAGGATGTGGCGCACCTTGATGCGGTCGCCGCGTCGGTCGATGAGCTGAATGATGTGGAATCCGAACTCCGACTCCACCACCTTCGAGATCTTCTTCGGGTCGGTGAGGTTGAAGGCCACGGCAGCGAAGGCAGGGTCCAGGTCGCCGCGCCCCACATAGCCGAACTCCCCTCCCTGTCGGGCTGTGCCGGGGTCTTCCGAATAGAGGCGGGCCAGTGTGGCAAAGGTAATCTCTTCTTTGTTCACGCGCTCGGTATATTCGCGCAGCTCGTCTTTGATGCGTGCAATCTCTTCGGGTGCGAAGCGGGGCTGTTGGGTGATAATCTGCACCTCCACCTCGGTGGGCACAAAGGGAATGCTGTCTTCGGGCATGTCTTTAAAATAGTTGCGCACGTCGGCCGGTGTCACGCTCACGTTCTTCACCAGTTTCTGCTTCATCTGCCTCACCAGTTCGTTGTTCTTGAACTCGTCGTGCAGCGAAAGACGCATTTCGGTGATGCTTTGCTTGCGGTATTCTTCCAGTTTCTCTTGCGAACCGGCAATTTGCACCCAGCGGTTGATCTGGTCGTCAACCCCCGACACCACGTCCGACTCCGACACCTCTATCGAGTCGAGTGCTGCCTGGTGCAGAAACAGTTTCTGCACGGCAATCTGTTCGGGAATGGCACAGTCGGGGTCGCCATTCCATTTCACGCCCTCCACCTCGCTCTGCATTCTCACTGCTTCCACGTCACTCTTGTAGATGGCTTCGTCGCCCACCACCCAGATGACCTCGTCGATGACGCTCTGTTGTGGCACGTTGGCAATGGTGCGTTCGTTGGCGGTGCTGTCGGCCGGTTCGTCAATGTCTTGTGCCCATGTGTGGAGCGGAGAGCCGAGCACAGCCGAGAGCAGGATGGCAAAGAGAGTTTTCTTGTTGTTCATTCGTTCTTGATGGGGGTGTTGTTTAATGATTGTTCACTGTTTTCAATACCTCGGGGTCTACGCTATAAGTGTAGCGTTTGCGCAGTTCGGCCACCCACTGGCGTTCCAGTTCCTCTTGGTAGTCGGCGAGCACCTGTCCGCGCACATCGTTGCATTCCTGCGGTGCCTTGAGCAGCTTGCCGTAGGTGGCATCGATGGGGTAGTCTTTGGTGGGCGTTACGGTGGTGTCTTTCTTGAACACCTCGCGGTCAACGAGTGCGTTGTCGCCCATGCGGAAGATGCCTTTCTCCACGCGTATGCGCAGCACCGAGTCGGCATTGAAGGTAGAGCGCAGCTTCTCGTTCCATTTGTCGAAGGGCAGTCCCTTCACGGCTTTCTTCACTGCCTCCACGTCGGCTTGGTCTTTCACATGATAGGCGATGCCTTTGAAGCGGGGTTCCTCCCAGGCATATTTTTTCTTGTTGCGTTTGAAGAAGGCTTGCAGTCCCTGTTCGTCTTTCTCGGCTTTTTGCCACACCAGCTGGTTGCTGATTTCGTAGAGCAGCAGTCCGTCGTGGTATTCCTGTATGAGGTATTTCAGCTCCGGGTCTTTGGCAGCCATTTCGTCGCTCTTGCGGTCGAGCAGTTGCTGTGCTGTTGTTCCCTCGCCGGCCTCTTTCGCCAGGGCCGCCAGTTTGTCGTCGATGATTTTCTCGCGCAGTCCGCGCTGTTCAATGAAGCGGTGTATGTCGGTGCGCACCGAGTCGTAGGGGAAGAAGTCTCCTTTGTCTTTCATCACGATGATGTGCCATCCCGCCTCTGTTTTGACGGGTTCGCTCATTTCGCCTTTCTGCATGGCGAAGGCCACTTTCTCAAACGACGGCAGTGTCTGGCCCTTTGCCAGCCAGGGCAGTTCGCCTCCTGTGCGGGCCGAAGCCTTGTCGTCGGAGAGTGTGGTAGCTAACTGTGCGAAGTCGGCCCCTGCCTTCAGTGCCTGGTAGATAGAGTCGATGCGCTGTTTGGCCGCCTCCTGTTTGGCCTGGTCGTCGCCCTGCCGTAGCAGGATGAGGATGTGCGCCGGTTTGATCATGCCGCCCGTGGAGTCGATGCGCTGTTTCGTTTCGTTGTAGATGCGCTGAGCTTCGGCCTCCACGTCATCGTCTGTGATGAACGAGGGGCGGATTTGTTGGTCGCGGTACGAGCGGAACTCGTCGTTGAACGATTTCAGCGTGTCCAAATGTGCGTCTTTGGCTGCCTCCACCTTCATTTTATAGTTCACGAAGAGTTCCACATATTCCTCCACCGTTTTCTTGTCTATCACCCCCTCGGCATTGTTCTTGTTGTAAGAGTATTCAAATTCCGAGCGCGTAACGTTGTGGCCGTTCACCGTCATGATGATGGGGTCCGACTGCGCGGCAGCGCCGCTAAATGATAAATGATAAATGATAAATGATAGCGCGGCCTTGCGTAGCCATTTATGCTTTTGTGATATTTTCATCATTTTCTTTGATTTTCTTTAATGTAGAGATGATAATTCTGATGATTTCGTCCAAATCGTTTTTTAAAGATCTGAAAATTTGTTCATTGATATAGTCAGTTTTATGGAGAAGTATGAGCCAATAAGAGGTTTCGCTGGCTTCTTTAAGCGCAATACTAAGCTTGCTAACAAAGTCGGCTCTGCTTTGGGCTTGAATGCTTTCGTGTACATTAGCACCGATACTGGTTCCGCTTCTCAACATTTGTTTAGATAAGATAAATTCTTTCTTCTCCTCTGTTAAGAATTTGAAGCATTTCACCATTCTAATAGAAAACTCTATTGTTTTTTCTGCCAGAATATTATTTCTAACCATAATCGTTAATTATCGATTTGCTATTTATCATTTATCATTTATCATTTATCATTTATCATTTAGCGTCCCGAATGAACGTGTTGTCGTGTTCAGAAAGAACACGACAACACGTTCATTCGGGACGCGAATAGTTCGGAGCTTCGCTTGTGATGCTGATGTCGTGCGGATGGCTTTCCTGCACGCCGGCATTGGTGATGCGCACGAAGCGGGCATCGTGGAGGTGCTGTATGTCGGCAGCTCCGCAGTAGCCCATGCCCGAGCGCAGTCCGCCGGTGAGCTGGTAGAGCACCTCCTGCACTGTTCCTTTGTAGGGCACACGGCCGGCGATGCCTTCGGGCACCAGTTTCTTCACATCCTTGGTGCCAGCCTGGAAGTAGCGGTCTTTAGAGCCGTTCTCCATTGCCTCGAGCGAGCCCATGCCGCGGTAGCTCTTGAACTTTCGGCCGTTGAAGATGATGGTGTCGCCCGGGCTCTCTTCTGTTCCGGCAACAAGCGAACCAATCATCACGCTCGACCCGCCGGCTGCCAATGCCTTCACCACGTCGCCCGAGTAGCGCAGTCCGCCGTCGGCGATGAGGGGCACATCAGTACCTTTCAGGGCCGAGAACACATCGTAAACGGCACTCAGCTGGGGCACGCCCACACCTGCCACCACGCGGGTGGTGCAGATGCTACCCGGACCGATGCCCACCTTGATGGCATCGGCACCGTTCTCCACCAGCAGGCGAGCAGCCTCGCCCGTGGCCACGTTGCCCACCACAATGTCCACCTGCGGGAAGGCAGCCTTCACCTCGCGCAGCTTCTCAATCACACCCTTCGAGTGTCCGTGGGCGGTGTCAATCACAATGGCGTCGGCACCGGCCTCGATGAGAGCCTGTGCCCGTTCCAGCGTGTCGTTGGTAACACCCACGCCCGCAGCCACACGCAGTCGGCCTTTCTCGTCTTTGCAGGCCATGGGCTTGTCTTTCGCCTTGGTAATATCTTTATAGGTGATGAGTCCCACCAGTCGGCCTTGCTTATCCACCACCGGCAGTTTCTCAATCTTGTTCTCTTGCAGAATCTGTGCAGCCGCTGCCAGGTCGGTCTGCTGGTGAGTGGTCACCAGGTTCTCGCTGGTCATCACCTCGTCTATTTTCTTGTCGAGCCGGCGTTCGAAGCGCAGGTCGCGGTTGGTGACAATGCCCACCAGTTTTCCATCCTCGTCAACCACGGGAATACCTCCGATGTGGTAGTCGCTCATCATGTTCAAAGCATCCTGCACGGTGGAGCCTAAGCGAATGGTCACGGGGTCGTAGATCATACCGTTCTCGGCTCGCTTCACAATAGCCACCTCGCGGGCCTGAGCCTCTATCGACATGTTTTTGTGAATAACGCCTATGCCGCCTTCGCGTGCAATGGCGATGGCCATAGCCGACTCGGTGACGGTGTCCATGGCAGCCGTCACAAAGGGGATGTTTAAATCAATGTGTCGAGAGAAGCGGGTTTTCAAGTCAACCGTCTTGGGGAGTACTTCCGAATAAGCGGGAATCAACAGGACATCGTCAAATGTAAGACCGTCCATCACAATCTTGTCTGCAACAAATGAAGCCATAATCTATAGTACCTTAAAATTTATTGCGTGCAAATTTAGTAATAATTTTCCGTTTAAGGCATCGAAAGTTGTTTTTTCTTTTCTGTTTAACACGATTTAAGTAGATGAACAGTGAACAGTGAACATAGAGTGTGACGAAAACCCCGAAGGGGTGACAGAATTATAAGCAATTCGATTTATCGCTCAAATTCTGTCACCCCTTCAGGGTTTCGGTTGTGGGTGTTGCACCCGTTAGCAGGGGTTTCGCTGCGCTCCACCGCCTGTCTGTAATTATGTCACCCCTTCTTTACATTTATAAGCTCCCTTTCAGGACGTTTTCTTTGAAGCAGCATACATTAGAAGAAGTAGGCCACGCCAATCTGCCAGGAGTTGCCTTTTCCTTTGGCTCCGCTGATAACCTGTCCGTATTGGTCTAAGCGGTTGGAGTTTTTGAACTCGCCGGTCTTGCCAAGGGCGAAGTTGTAGTTCACGGTGGCCTGCAGGTGACTGAACAGGGTGGCACCCACACCAATGTTGGCACTCAGGTTCGAGGTGTTCCATTTCCATTCGCCCACACCATAGTCTTTGCTCTTGTCGCCAATGTTAAAGCCAAACTGGGGTCCGGCAAAGGCAAACACGTTCACCAGGTCGCCCAAACCAATACCGTAGCGCACGTTCACGGGAATCTGCAGGCTCTGCTGCTTGATGGAGCCGCCTTCATCGTATTTTGCTTCCACCTGGTTGTAGAGGGCCGAAGCATCGACGCCCAGTCCCACAATGGGCAGGGTGAACTTCACCGTGGGGCCCACAAAGAAACCGTTGCGGGTTTTGGTGTCGGGCATGTTGCCATCCATTTCAAACTTGGTCATGTTCATACCGGCCTTCACACCGAAGGCAATCTGTGCCTGTGCAGGAGCGGCCAAAAGCAGGGTTGCTGCAAGCAGGGCAAGGGTAAAGAATTTTTTCATTGCTTTTTGGGTTTTTGTTATTGTTTTTTCGTTGTTAACGTTTCTTTCGTTATTATCGTTCTTAACGTTATTATCGTTCTTAACGTTATTAACGTTATTATCGTTCTTAACGTTATTTTCGTTCTTAACGTTCTTAGCGTTCTTTTTAGTGGCGCTCTCTCCTTACCGACATGCGGGCACCGCTTGAGGCTGCGCTGCTGCTGGGGCGTGAGCGGCGTGTCTTTTGCACCGTTTGCTGCTTGTTGGCTCGGCGGTTGGCTTTCTTTTCGGCTTTCAGCGCCTTGGGGTCTTGTGCCTTGGCTATGCTGTCGAGCGAGTCTTGGGCGGCGGGGTCTCCCCACACATGCTTTTCAAACTCCTTCAGTTCCGCTTCAATGCGTTTCTGTTCGGCAGTCATCTTTGTTTCGTCGCCCCCGCAGTATTGCGCCAGGGTTTGTCCCAGCATGTTGTTTGTTTTGTAGATGTCGCCGCGATACATGTTCATGGTGAAATAGTCGTCCACGCTCATGGTAGCGGCATTGTTCAGGTTGCTCGTCATAATGGTCTGCTTGGCTAAGAAGGGAGCCAGCTCGTCGTATTTCACCCAGAAGAGCGGGTACTTCGTTGCCGCGTCGCCGAAGTCATCTTCGCGCGACATGATGGGGCACAGAGCCAGCACCTTGGTATGGAACGACGATGTGGCCTGGTCGTAGTAGGCGCTCTCTTTGATGTAGTAGCCTTTCACCTCGCGTGAGGGGATGTCGCTGTCGTCGATGCGTATGCCTCGTTGCGTGCGTTCATAGAAGATGTGGTAGTTATCGAGGAACGCCAATGGTTTGATGCGTGCCGAGTCGGTGAACACCTCGTTGCCGTCGAGTCGGTATTCGTATGCATTGATTCCCCCGTTCTTCGCCCCCCGCATCATCAGTTTGAAGATATAGGTGAACAAGTTCATCTGCGAGCCCACCGGCTCCACCGGGTAGTAGAGTCCGGCATTGGCATCCTTGGTGAGGTCGAGTTCGCGGTAGATGTCGCGCCGCCACACCACGTCTTCCGACATCTTCGCCATGGTGGGGAACGAGATTTGTGCGCGTGTTGTCATGTTGTCGGCATTCGACCGTTGCGCCGCCGTCTGTTGCTGTCGTTGTTGGTTTCGCCGCACCTGCGGCTGTGCGTATGTGCTAAGCGAAGCAAGCAACAGCAAGGCCGTTGCCAACATCCATCTATACTGTTTGGGTTTCATCATATCACCTTATATTATATATTATCATTCTTTCTGTAAATTGGGCTTCCTACTTCACAATCACCTCCATGGCAGTGGGCAGTGTGCGTGTGAGCCCGTCGGGTCCCACCGCTTTCACGCCGCGCACATAGAACCGGCGGTTGCGTGAGAGTTTGCGGAAAGCCTCTTTCTGTCGGGCCGAGAACTGGTTGCCGTCAGAGGCGATGGGCACCGCGTTACCCATGTTGTCGAAGAACACCGTTTCGAAGCTCAGCACGCGGAAGGGGATGTCGAGCAGACCGTCGTCGATGGCAGCACCGAGTGTTGTCATGCCCATCAGTGCCGACTTAGCCAGTCCGCCTCCCTTGAAGCGGTCTGTTCCCACGGTAACGTAGGGAGTGGGGTCGGGGAGCTTGCGCACCTTGAAGGTCACCTGTCCCATTTGTCGCACCCGTCCTTTGTCGTTGGCCGACACGGTGAAGGTGACATCCTTGCCGATGGCCGCCGGCGTGGCAATATAGTGGCCGTCGCCCTTGGCAGTGAGCGTTCCGCCCGTCATGGTTACGCTCACCGCATTCTGAGGAATGCCCGGCACGCTCACGCTCATGGGGTTTTGGAATCCCGCATAAAGCACGTTCATCAGGTCGGCAGCCACGGTAGCCCCCGTGGGAGCCGGAATCACGCTGTACTTCTGTAGGAAGTCGCGCCGGATGGTCTCCCCGTCGGCATTGCGCGTGATGAGATAGCCGCTGAACTGATGTTCGCCCACACCCCCTGCGGTGAAGCCATAGTGTCCGTCGCGGGTGTTTATTTTCACCCCGTTCACAAAAATCTCCGGCTGCATGGTGGTGTCCACTGCAGCCATCACAATGTTCGCCGAGAACTGTTCACCCGGGTAGAGCACCGTTTTCTCGGGTATGACAAAAGCATCGAGCTTGTTCACGCGTATGTCTTTCACGTCGATGTTCGTTACCAGAGTGTGCAGCACCTCCCCCTCGGCATAGCGCACATCGCTCTGCAGCTTGGAGAGCAGCGTTACAGCCGCTGCCACCGGCATGTTTTCAAACATATACTCCTGCCAGTTCTTTCCTAATGCGTTCACCGTTTTGGGCACCGTGGTGGTGAGGTTGCTGGCAATAATCTCCTTCTGCGTGGGGTCGGAAACCATTTTCAGTATGCGTTCGCGGTAGCTGTTGATAGCGTTATAGAGCTGTTGACCTTTGCCTGTGCCCGGCGCGAGCATCACCTGCGCCGCCGCCTCTAAGTCGTCTTTCGCCACGATGTTGGCAGGGTCGGCATCGTCGCCATCGGCTTCGCGTACAATGGCCAGTTTCAGTTCCTGCGCCATGTTGTAGAGCGAGTCGCTCATGCGTTTCACCGCCGTAGCCTTTTCGAACCACTGTTTCACCTTCTCGGGGTTTTGTTTCATCTGCGCGTCGAAGTCATCGTATATCGCCGCATTCTGTTTGGCCGAGTTGGCAGTAGAGCGTCCCAGGCTTTCCTCCACGATGGTGAAGCCGTTGAGCACCTCCGTAGAGACGTTCAAGGCAAGCATAGCCATCAGCACGACATACATCAGGTTGATCATCTTCTGACGTGGAGATACCGGTCTTTTCTTAATAGCCATTGTTTGTTGTATAGTGATTAGTGAAAAGTGAATAGTTTTTAAGCCCCCTAAGTTAGGGGGTTGGGGGTCTGTTCAAGCCCCCTAAGTTAGGGGGGTCGGGGGCCTGTGTAGTTTCACGAACCACCCCTAACCCCTCCTTTATGAAAGGAGGGGACTACGCGCTTGATGAAGTTACACGAACCACCCCTAACCCCTCCTTTA
>CACXFT010000095.1 GCA_902767045.1 uncultured Prevotellaceae bacterium
AACGGAGATGAGGCCTTCGAATATGGCAAAGTCAGCCTTGTTGCGAAGCATATACTTTGCAGCCCAGTCAAAACGGATATATCTGTTGGTTCTCATTGCTTTTTCCCTTTCATTATTATTGGGCAAAGTTACGGTATTATTTCTATACAGCCAAGAATTCGGGAAGATTTTTAGTTTTCCTGTGATTAAAGAAATAGTTTTGTACCACCCTCCCCCTTCCCTTGTGAAAAGAGGGGAGTTGGCAGAGGGAAGGCCTTACAAGAGAAGGTGTCACGCAAACCGCCCTGTGCATAGAGAATAGCGATTATTCCATACATTCCCCTCCTTGCGGCAGCTGTCGCAAGTGTTGGGAATATGGGTATCACTTAGTGAGATACAGCATTAGAGGATTTTTTAACACACAGCACCTCGCATACTCACCATGTTATACTTTTTCTAATTGCGCTGCAAAGGTAATATAAATTATTGATATAGCAAAGATTTTAGGAAAAAAGTAATGTTTTTGTTATTTTGCTTCGCTTTGTTTAGGAATATGAATTGGTGAAATATTGCATTCCTAAAGGCACGTTGTGAATGATTGTTGTCCTTAGTTCCAGCCATAGGAATGGCTGGCTACCCCTATCATGCCCTGATGGGGCATTGTTGCGCGTTTGCAATTATAGTGAAGAGTGATTAGTGAATAGCGATTAGTCTTGATTACACGAAGCACGCCGGTTTTAAGTTACAAGTAATAAGTTATAAGTATGATTACACGAACCACCCCAATCCCTCGACCCAACGACCCCACCCCTCGCTCGGCCCAAAGGGACGCTTGCCTTAGCAAGAACCCCTCCCAAGGGAGGGGAACCGGAAAGGAGGGGACTACGAGATGGAGGAAAATTACACGAACCACCCCAACCCCTCCTTTATGAAAGGAGGGGACTACGAGATGGAAGGAAGGTGGGAACTACGAGATGGAGGAAAGGAGGGGACTACGAGATGGAGGAAAGGAGGGGACTACGAGATGGAAGGAAGGTGGGGAGGTGAGGAGGTGAGGAGGTAGGGAGGTGGAAAGGTAAGAGGGTGGGAAGGTAAGTAGGTGGGAGGGGAATTTAGAGCAGGGGCGAGAGGAGGCGCACGAGCGACTCCCAAAGACGCTTGTAAAAAGGACGACGGGCAACGTGGCGCGTGTCGGTGATGAGCACACAGTCGCGCTGATCGTCTAAGAAGATTTGTTTGAACTTCAGGGCGGTGGCTTCATCGTAGAAGAAGATGTTGGCTTCGAAGTTGTTTTCGAACGAACGGAAGTCGATGTTATTGCTTCCGCACGAAGCGAGGGAGTCGTCACAGACGATGAGCTTGCTGTGGTTGAAGCCTGCCTTGTAGAGATAGACCTTCACCCCCGACTCGAGGGTTTGCATCAGATAGGAGCGCGATGCCCACTCCACGAGCTTGGCATCGGCATGATAGGGCACCATCAACCGCACATCTACCCCCGAGAGGGCGGCGGTGCGCATGGCGAAGAGGATGACCTCGGTGGGCAGGAAGTAGGGCGACTCCATGTAGACGTAGTGGCGGGCTTCGAGCAGAATGCGCACATAGCCCTGCATGATTTCCGGCCAGGGAGAGATGGGACTGCTGGTGACGACCTGGGCGAGAGGAGACAGGCCCACCCCCAGAGGGCCCACCCCCGACCCCTCCCTGGGGAGGGGAGAAAAAATGGAGGGAGAGGAGGATGAAGAGAGTGAAGAGGGTGAGGAGGAAGCGTGGAGGGGTGGGTAGTAGCGGCGAGAGGTGATGAGTGTGCGCGAGACGAAGTAGTGGTCGATGAGGAAGGTGCGCTGGAGGGCATAGACTGCACCGCCGCGAATGCACAGGTGGGTGTCGCGCCAGGCCTGCTTGCGCGTACCTTTTATATAACGTAGAGCGATGTTCATGCCGCCTATGAACCCCACACGCCCGTCGATGACGCACACCTTTCGGTGGTTGCGATAGTTCATTTTGCTGGTGAAGGCCGGGAAGCGCACGGGCATGAAGGGTTGCACATCTATGCCGGCATCGCGCATGCGACGGAAGAAGGCATCCTTCACCCGCCAGCACCCCACATCGTCGTAGATGAGTCGCACCTCCACCCCCTTTCGGGCCTTGTCGATGAGCGCATCAGCTACGAGACGGCCGAGGGGGTCGTCTTCCATGATGTAGGTGCTGATGTGAATATGGTCCTGAGCAGCACCGATGGAGCGGAGCAGCGCCAGAAAGAAGTCGTGGCCGGAGGTGTAGATGTCGAGTGTGTTATCTTTGAACGGCAGTGCCCAGTTTTCGTTGAGGAACTGCTGTATGAGCATGCGGTGGCGTTCCGGGAACTTCAGGTTTTTCTGTTCTACGAACTCGAGCATCGACTGTTTGCTCAGCTGGTCGAGACTTCGTTGACTGATGTGCCGTTGCTTGCGCGTGTTTTGTCCGAAAAAGAAATAGAGAATGATGCCCCCCACCGGTATGAACACGAGCACCATGAGCCATGCCATGGCCTTCACAGGCTGGCGGTTTTCCATGAGCACGGTGATGATGGTGCCAAGGATGAAGAGACCGTAGATGAGGAACAGCAGGTTGAACATAGAGTTTAGAGTGGAGAGCTTAGAGAGTTTAGAGTTATGGGATGTTGATGAGCTTGTGCGTTTGAAGTGAGAGACGCCAGCGGGGGTGTTGCTTGATGTAGTTGACGCAGGCGGCGGTGATGCGTGCGTTGCGCACGGGGTCGCCCACATCGCAGGGCTGCAGGAAATAGTGGTCGGCAGTGATGTTGGCAGGAACCTCCACCCTGCCCTGCTCGTCGAAGATGCACTTCAGTTCGTTGCAGTGAGTGACCACCGTGTGTGCCTTTGGCGAGATGGTGAGCCAGTCGATGTTGATGGGCGGCAGATGGGTGCCGTTGCTCTCCATGGCCACGGTGAAGCCGTGTTGGTGGAAGGTGTCTATGAGGGGGGCATCGGCCTGAAGGGAGGGTTCACCGCCGGTGAGGACGATGAGGGGGAGGTGCGGGGCTTTTTTGGGGGCAGCGGCAGAGCCGCTGCCTGCGGAGAAGGGAGGGGCGGCGGCAATGGCGGGGCTTGCGGGGGAGGGAGGGGCAGCGGCAGAGCCGCTGCTTACGGAGAAGGGGAGATGGGAGCGGACGGCGGAGAGGATTTCTTGGGCGGTGAGAAGCTGGAAGGTGGAGAAATTGGTATCGCAGAAAGGGCAGCGCAGGTTGCAGCCACTGAAGCGCACGAACACCGTCGCGCGGCCCGTGTTGAAGCCTTCGCCCTGGAGGGAGTAGAAGATTTCGTTGATTCGATATTGTTTCATTGATGACACGGGGTGGTTGAGAAAAGTAGGGAGTGTTTCATTGATGACACGGGGTGGGGCATTCTTCGTAGATGGCCACGTTGCCCTCGCTCTCCTGCACCCGGGCTTTATAGCACGAAGGAATCTGTTCAGTAATCCAGCGGGCAATGTTTTCGGCCGTGGGGTTGAAGGGTAGCACCTCGTTCAGGCACTGGTGGTCGAGACGAGCTTTGATAAGATTTTTCACTTCGGTGAAGTCGATGACCATACCGTTTTCGTTCAGTTCTTCCGCCTTGCAGTAGACGGTAACCACCCAGTTGTGGCCATGCAGACGGGTGCACTTGCTCTCATAATTGAGCTTGAGCTGATGGCTGGCAGAAATTTCAAATGTTTTTTCTATATAATACATGCGCTGCGCTAAATGACAAATGATAAATGATAATGATAAATGAGAGGGGAGAGTTTAGAGTAGGATGTTGTTGCCGAGTTTTTTGGCGAGGATGTTTCTGAGCTGCGACTTATCCATGTATTCGGCGACGAGGTGGCGGGTTCGTTCTGGGTTTCCTGCCGCCTGTGCAATTTCCTGTTGCAGCTCTTTGATGCGTCTCACCAGGAATTCCATGCGGAAGTCGAGCAGCAGGTGTTGCACCCGTTGCAGGAGCGTTTCAGGTGTGTCGTTCACCTGTTGGCTCTCAGAGAGGTGAAAGCGGTCCATGCTCATGTCGGTAGCCAGTCGGCTGATGTTGATATCCTCGTGGTTCACGAAATAAGGTTCCGCTTTAAAGTCAGGCTTTCCTGAGTGTTGTACCGCCTCGTTGAGAATCTGGTTGTAGAGCTGTTCCTGAAAGGTTAGTTGGTCGGCCACGAGATCGTAGTCTACATACTGCGCCAGCGAGAGCTGACAGAGGTTTCCCTCGTCGTCTTCCACATTATCGAAGAGCACCACCTCGCCATGTCTGATGACCATTTGAATGAGCATCTGTTCTATTTTTGTGGCATGCGCTTCAGGCGAAGGCCCATTTGCAGAGGCCATACCGTGAGAAATCGCATTCGTCACAGCTCCAGAAGCATTCGTGTCAGGAGATTTCGTTCCCCCGTCGCGTCGATCCCGGATTATCTTGTTCATTTGGTTGATGAGCGTTTGTTCGGCCATGCCCATGCGTTGCGAGCAGTCGTGGAGATAGGTATCGCGCAGAATCTGGTTCTGCACCATCGAAATGCTCTCCACGATGGAGTTGATAGCCTGTGAGCGCTTCAGCGGGTCCCGTTCGTTTTTGAGCAGCAGGTCTGTTTTGAACTGAATGAAGTCGGTTTGTTTCTCTTCGATGTAGTTGCGGAAATCCGTAGCCGTGTGCTTGCGTGCGAATGAGTCGGGGTCGTCGCCATCAGGCAGCAGCAGCACCTTCAGGTTCATGCCCTCAGAGAGCAGCATGTCGGTACCACGCAGAGCAGCATGAATGCCCGCCGCATCACCGTCGTAGAGCAGTGTGATGTTAGAGGTGAACCGGTGCAGGATGTGTATCTGGTGCACTGAGAGCGCCGTTCCCGAGTTGGCCACCACATTTTCTATTCCCGCCTGGTGCATGGCAATCACATCGGTGTAGCCCTCCACCATATACACCCTGTCTTCTTTGGCAATGGCCCGTTTAGCCTGATAGAGCCCGTAGAGTTCGCGGTCTTTGTGATAGATGTCGGAGTCGGGCGAGTTCACATATTTCTGTTGCACCCCCTTGGTAGCAGCATCAAGCTTGCGCCCTCCAAAGCCCACCACCTTTCCGCTCACCCCAACCCAGGGAAAGATCACGCGTCCGGCATAGCGGTCGATGAGTTCTCCGCGGTCGTTTTTATAGCAGATGCCCACCTTTTCAATAAACTCGGGCTGATAGCCTTTGGCCAGAGCTTCCCTTGCAAAGGCGAATCGGTCGGCGAGGTCGTAGCCGAGTCGGAACTTCTCGATGATGTCGTCTCTGATGCCACGGCTTCGAAAATACTGCATGCCGATGGCCCTGCCATCCACATTATTGAGCAGTGTCTGGTGGAAGTAGTTCGCCGCCCATTCGTTCACGATAAACATCGACTCCCTTTCGCTCTGTTCGCGTCGTTCCTCGTCGGAGAGTTCCCTTTCCTGAATTTCTATATGATATTTCTTGGCGAGCCATCGCAGCGCTTCGGGGTAAGTCATCTGTTCGTGCTCCATGATGAAGCTGATGGCGTTGCCCCCCTTTCCGCAACCGAAGCAGTGGCAGGTTCCGCGCGCCGGCGAGACCATGAACGATGGTGTTCTCTCGTTGTGGAAGGGGCACAGTCCCTTGTAGTTTGCCCCCGCCTTGCGCAGGGTCACAAACTCGCCCACCACGTCCACGATGTTGGCCGCGTCTTTAATTCGTTCTACCGTAGCTCTGTCAATCATTCATCATTCCTTTCCACCACAAAAGTTACTTCAGGTATTCTGCCAACGGGCTGTTGATAGCCTTTAGTCCGCGTGCAAAGCTCTGTGCATTCATTTGTGCGCCCAGTTTCGAGGCATGCGTGTGGTCTTTCTTGAAATAGAGGCCGGCTTTCTGTTTCAGTTTCTCCACCTTCTGGCGTGCTTTCTCCTTATCTTTGGGCAACCGCTTGAGGGCAAACTTACTGTCGAGGAAATCGGCCGAGAGGTTATGCAGGTCAACGAACTCCACGCCCGTAGCCTCCACCACCTCGCGATACCAGCGTCCGTAGGAGTCGTCGCGCCGTTCAATCTTTCCGCCGGGCCATTCGTTGCGCGGTGTTAGCGACACCAGGATGGGTGTAGCCCCTTTCTCGCGCACGTCGTCGATGAACTTGCGCAGATACCAGCCGAAGCTGTAGACCACCTCATAGCGTCCGTCTTTCTCCATTTTAAACACATGGCAGGTGTCTGCCGTTCCGGGAATCACCCCCCGCTCTTTCTGGTCGGCAATCGGGCAGATGTCGTTGTGCCCGAACTGGATGGTTACGAAGTCGCCGGGTTGCAGGGCGTTATACACCTTGTCCCACAGTCCTTCGCGCAGGAACGAGCGCGTACTGCGTCCGGCTCGAGCCGCATTCACCAGTGTCACCTTTGTTTCGTCGAACACCGTGTAGGCCTGCGAAGCCCATCCCCACATGCCGTCGTCGTCTTTATCGGCATTCTTCACTGTAGAATCGCCTGTAAAGAACACCACCGGTTTGCCCGGTTCGCGTTGAACCTCCACCACATCAGGCTGCACGTTCAGCATCATTGCCTTCAGCTCGTCCAGTTCGGGGTGTTGGCAAGCCATCAGTCCTTCTGCCGCCGAGCGCGCATTCATCGAAGCCCCGAAGTGCGAGGTGTGTATATGGTCACCAAAGAAATGGTATTGCTCTTTCCAGTGGCTGTAAGAGTCGAGTTTTCGCCCCGAGATTTCGTTCAGGTCGATGTAGGGCACGTTCAGTTCCTTGGCCACCTGTTGTAGCCACAGGCCGTTGGGTTTGCGCACAATTTTTCCTGTTTGCTCGTCGTAGGCATCGCGCGGTGTTAGCGACATGAGAATGGGATGCGCCCCACGCTGTCGAATCTCGTTGATGTATCGGCGCATATATCCGCCATAGCTATAAACAGTATCCACTACGCCCGTTTCCTTGATGGTTCCCACCACCATGGTGTCGGCCACGCCGGGAATCACCGCGCGAGCCCTTCCCTCGAAGAACGGTCCGTTGTCGTTGTGCCCGATGGAAACGATTACCCAGTCGCCCGGTTTCAGAGCCTCGCGCACGTCGGGCCAGAGCTTATTATAAAAGGTACGCGTAGACATGCCTCCGAGCGCCTGGTTCTCAACCGATATTTTGCGCCCGTCGAAGAAGTGGTTGGCATAGAAGCCCCACCCCCATTGTCCGTTAGCCCCGTCGCCTTTGGTGCCGTTGCGCATGGTGGAGTTGCCGATGAGAAAGAGCACCGGATTGGTGCCCACGCGGGTAGAGCCCGGTGCGGGTCGGCTCATCAGTGCCTTGGCGATGGAGTCGGGAGTGTTGTCCACCACCTTGTTCACGTCTTCAATGGGGTCTGGCAGGTTGTCGAAGCCCGTCTGCGCCATGGTGGTGGTGGCGCAGAGGACTGTTAGTGAAAGTGTAAGTGCTATTCGTCTCATTTATCATTTATCATTTATCATTTAGGCCAACGGCCGCCTCAAACCAGGTGTTCAATCAGGTCGGCGCGTTCGCCGGGGAGCATATCGATAACGGGAATCTCCACCATGGTGTAGCATCCGGGTTGCTGTCGCAGCGAGGCACGGGCCACGTTCACCAGCACCTGCGCGGTTAGCGCCGGGTTGTTGATGCTCATGTTGAACTCGAAGCGCTGGTTCTGTGTTTTGCCGCTCACGCCCTTTCGCACGAGGTGCACCCCATGTCCCATGTCGCGCACGGCATCCACCGACTCCACGGCAAACACATGTGTTTCGTCGTTGGCGAAATAGGGGTCTGCCTTGATGGCAGCCGTCACGTCTTTGAGCTGTGCTCCCTCTTCCAGTTCCACATAAACCATGCGGCGGTGTATGCCTTCGCCCAAGGGGATGGTCATGGAGAGTGCATTCTTCACGCCCTCCTTAGAGCGTACGCACACTGAGTGTCCCATCGACATGCCGGGTCCGAAGTTGGTGTAGCTCAGTCCTTTTGGTGCCAGGCTCTGCATCAGCGTGCGCACGATGCTATCCGACCCCGGGTCCCATCCGGCAGCAATCACGCTCACGGTGCCCGTTTCCTTGTTCAGCTGCATGAGTCGTTCGCGATAGCCGCGAATGTTGGTGTGTATATCGAACGAGTCAACGGTGTTGATGCCCAGCGGCAGAATCTGTTTGGCATATTCTTCACACGAGCGGGTGGGCGTGGCAAGAATGGCCACATCCACATCTTTCAGTTCCCGAATATCCTTCACCACGTCATAGCAGGCAAGCTCTGCGGGTTTGTTCTCGGCCCCGTTGCGGCGCACGATGCCTGCAATTTCGAAATCTTCTGCTGCTTCCAATGCTTCAACGGTGAAGCGTCCGATGTTGCCGTAACCTACTACGGCGGCTCTAATCTTTTTCATAATCATTGTTTTTTATTTGTGTTTGTTGAATGATTGGTGCAAAGGTACACGTTTTTGTTGGAACCACCTAATTATTTTGTTCTGTTTTTTTAAAGGATTGAGTGCTATGAGCAGAGCGTTTAGCGCTCAACTCACCACGTTTTGGAGGAGAGAGCTCGTTTTATCAACACCATTCACTATGAACTATGAACTATAAAAGTTACACGAACCACCCCAACCCCTCGACCCCACCCCTAACCCCTCCCAAGGGAGGGGAACTGGAAAGGAGGGGACTACGCGCTTGAGGGAATCCGTGAACATTTACTTATTACTTAATACTTCTTACTTATAAATAAACCCGCGCTTGATACAATAAATATATCTTTTGAGCGTTAAGGATAATGTATATATACAATGCCTGTCCTGCATGAGAAAGAGATGCGGGCGGGATAAACTTTTGTTGTTATGATTGATTACATCAAGGGCGAGCTGACCGAGCTAACCCCTGCCGTGGCTATTGTAGAGGCTGCGGGAGTGGGCTATGCACTGAACATTTCGCTCAACACTTTTTCGGCCATCCAAGGTAAGAACAACGTGAAACTCTATGTTCACGAACAACTGGTTACGGGCGGGCGCGACGATTCGTTCACGCTCTACGGCTTCTCGTCGAAACAGGAACGGGAGTTCTACCGACTGCTCATCACCGTGAGCGGCGTGGGGGCCAACACGGCACGCATGATTCTCTCGGCCATGTCGCCGGCCGAGCTCTCCAATGCCATTGTCAACGGCGACGAACGCCTGCTGAAGGGAGTGAAGGGCATCGGACTGAAAACGGCGCAACGCATCATCGTTGACCTGCGCGACAAGGCGGCGCAGTTAGACCTTCAGTTGTCGGCAGACTCGCCGGCGGGCGGTGCGGCTCAGGCCAACGTGCTCTCGGTCGAGGCCAAGGCGGTGCACGACGAGGCCATCGCCGCGCTCACCATGCTGGGATTCTCGCCTGCACCCACGGCCAAGGTGGTGAACGCACTGTTGCACGACAACCCCTCGCTGCCGGTTGAGCAGGTGGTGAAAATGGCATTAAAACAAATCAAATGAAGCAGAGACTGGGCATATACACACTGATAATGGTATTGTTCGCCATGAGCATGGTGAGCTATGCTATCACCGTGCCCAATATGCCCATAGATGAAAAAATCAATGCTAAAAAGCTGAACGACTCCATTCAGGCGCAGCCGGAACTGGAGGACGAGGCTGCCATTCCCGACTCGCTGCTGAACCCGCGGTGGAAGATACAGCGTACCACCGCCATCACCGACGACGACCTGAACCAGGGAGCGGCCGACCTGAAACGACCCGACAACCTGGAACAGAAGGTGGAATATAACGACACGCTGGACCGCTACGTCTTTGGACAGAAGATGGGGGGCACCTGGCTCTACACACCCACCATGATGTCGCCCGCGGAATATCTCAACTGGTCAACGAAACAAAAGATGAAGGAGTTCTTCCGCACCAAGAACGACGAGATATTCCAAGCAAAAGGAAAAGAGAAATTCGACTTCACCGACATGCACTTCGAACTGGGACCGGCCGAGAAAATATTCGGGCCGGGCGGCGTGCGCATTAAAACACAGGGGTCGGCCGAACTGAAATTCGGCGCTACCATCAAAGAAATCGACAACCCCTCGCTGCCCATCCGCAACCGCAAAACCACCACCATGAACTTCGACGAGAAGATTAACCTGCATGTGAACGGTAAGGTGGGCGACAAGGTTGACATGAACCTGAACTACAACACCGACGCTACCTTCGACTTCGACACGCAGAACATGAAGCTGAAGTATGACGGTAAGGAAGACGAGATTATCAAACTCGTTGAGGCGGGAAACATCTCGTTCCCCTCTAACTCGTCGCTCATCAAAGGGGCGTCGGCACTCTTCGGACTGCGCACCGACATGCAGTTTGGCAAACTGAAACTGCAAATGGTGGCCTCACAAAAGAAATCGAACACCACCGGGGGCAACTCACAAGGTGGGGTGCAGCTCACGCCCTTTGAAATGAGTGCCACCAACTACGAAGAAAACCGCCACTTCTTTCTCTCGCAATACTTCCGCGACCGCTACGATGAGGCCATGAAAACACTGCCCAACCTCACCACGGGCATTAAAATAAACCGCGTGGAGGTGTGGGTGACCAACAAGAGCGGCAACTCGGCCAACAGCCGAAACATCATCGCTCTCACCGACCTGGGCGAGAGTCAGCGCATATCGAACGCCAACTGGCATGCCACGGGTGCCACCGCCGTGCCTTCGAACCAGGCCAACGACGAATACAGCCAGATGGTGAGCACCTACAGCGCAGCACGCGACATAGACCAGACTTCGAACGTCTTAGAGGCTATCGCGCGCTTTGCCGGCGGAACCGACTACGAGAAGCTGGAGAGTGCCCGACTGCTCACCGCTTCGGAATATACGGTGAACAGCGCCCTGGGCTACATCAGTCTGAAAACCACCCTGCAAACCGACCAGGTGCTGGCCGTGGCCTACGAGTTCACCTACAACGGACAAACCTATCAGGTGGGCGAGTTTGCCAGCGACCTCACCGACGTGAAGCAGGCACTCTTCGTGAAAGCACTGAAAAACACATCGAACAACCCGCAGCAGGGCAACTGGGACCTGATGATGAAAAACGTGTACTACCTGGCTTCGAGCGTGCAGAAAGACAAGTTTCGGCTCGATGTGAAGTTCCAAAGCGACACGGCCGGCGTTTACCTGAGCTATCTGCCCGAGGTGCAGGTGAAAGACCAGATTCTCATCAAGGCACTCGGCGCCGACCGCTTAGACAACAACATGAAAGCACACCCCAACGGCTATTTCGACTTTGTGGAGGGATATACCGTGAGCAATGGTCGCGTATTCTTCCCGGTGGTGGAACCATTTGGCGAAAACATCTACAAATATCTCGTCGCCAACGGGGTGACGGCCGAAAAAGCACTGAAATATTCGTTCACCGAACTCTACGACTCCACCAAAACCATTGCCAAACAAATTGCCGAGAAAGACAAATATATGCTCACCGGACAGTTCCGAGGCACGCAGGCCAACGTCATCTCGCTCGGGGCCTACAACATTCCGCAGGGCTCGGTGGAGGTGACGGCGGGCGGCGTGGTGCTCACCGAGGGGTCTGACTACAGCATCGACTACAACGCCGGCGAGATGACCATCCTCAACCAGAGCATCATTGACGCAGGAACCGAGGTGAAATGGAGCTTGGAGAGCAACACCGAATACGGACAGCAACGCAAAACCATGTTCGGCCTGAACTGGGAATACGACTTCACCAAAGACTTCCAGATGAGCGGTACGTTCCAGCACCTGCGCGAACAGGCGCTAACCACCAAGGTGAACATGGGCAGCGAACCGCTGCAAAACACCCTGTGGGGACTGAACGTGAACTGGAAACACGAAAGCCAGTGGCTCACCAACATGCTCGACAAGGTGCCCTTCCTGCACGTTACGCAGCCGTCGCAAATCTCGTTCACCGGCGAGTTTGCACAGCTCATTGCAGGACAGGCCAGCGGCACGCAAGACAATGCCTCGTATCTCGACGACTTCGAGAACTCGAAAAACACCATCGACATCTCGTCGCCCACGTCGTGGATTATCTCCAGCGTGCCCACCATGTTCCCCAACTACAACGACAAGACTGCACTCACAAGCGGATTCAACCGTTCGCTCCTGGCGTGGTACACCATCGACCCGCTCTTCACTCGCCGCTCGTCGTCGCTCACACCCGGTCACATCAAAAGCGACCTGAACCAACTCTCTAACCACTATGTGCGCGAGGTGTATGTGCGCGAACTGTTCCCCAACCGAAACCTCAGCTCGTATAACGGAGCCGTAAGCACGCTCTCTATCCTGAACCTGGCCTACTATCCCGACGAGCGCGGACCCTATAACTTCAACACCAACATTGGCGCAGGAGGCAGGCTCACGGGCGATGCCAAGCAGAACTGGGGCGGCATGATGCGCAAACTCGACACCAACGACTTTGAAACGGCTAATATAGAATATGTGGAGTTCTGGATGCTCGACCCCTTCATCTACGAACGCAGTGCCAACCAAGCCATGGACAGCAACCTGGGCGGCGACTTCTACATCAACCTCGGTGAGGTGAGCGAAGATGTGCTGCGCGACGGAAAGAAATTCTACGAGAGCGGTATGCCGGTAGATGGGTCGCAGGCGTTCACACAAACGCAGTGGGGAAAAATTCCCACGCAAACAACCGTCACATACGGCTTCGCCACCAGCGGGGGCAGCAGGGCCAAGCAGGATGTGGGCTTCAACGGTCTCACCAACGAAGAGGAAGCTACCTGGCCGGCCTACATGGACTTCATCAACACCGTGCAGCAGAAACTCTCGGCGGGAGAAATTTCACAGGAGGTCTACGACTCCATCATGGCCGACCCTGCCAACGACGACTACCACTACTACCGCGGAACAGACTTCGACCGCATGGAAGCGCCCATCCTGCGACGCTATAAGCGCATCAACAACCCGCAGGGAAACTCGCCCGACAGCAACATGCGGCAGGAGAGCTACGACACCTCGTACAAGACTACACCCGATGCCGAAGACATCAACCAAGACTACACGCTCAACGAATATGAGAAATATTACCAATATCATGTGAGCATCAGACCCGAGGACTTTGTGGTGGGACAAAACTACATCGTTGACAAGCGAGAGGCCTCCCCCACCCTGCGCAACGGCAACCAGGAACGCGTAACGTGGTATCAGTTCCGCATTCCGCTGAACGACTTCCAGGACCGGGTGGGCAACATCAGCGATTTCTCGTCGATCCGCTTCATTCGCATGTTCCTCACCGGTTTCGAAAAGCCCATCATCCTGCGCTTCGGCTCGTTCGAACTGGTGCGCGGCGAATGGAGGGAATATGAACAGAACATCGACAACGCACCGGCGCAAACGGGAAAACTGGCGGTGAGCGCGGTGAACATCGAAGAGAACAACGACAAAACACCCGTTAACTACACCCTGCCGCCGGGCATTCAGCGAGAACAAGACCCCACACAGCCGCAATTAGTGGAATCGAACGAACAGGCTCTGGGCATGGTGGTCACCAACCTGAGCCGGGGCGAGGGAAAGGCCATCTACAAGAACACCACGCTCGACCTGCGACTCTACAAACGACTGCAGATGTTTGTGCATGCCAACGCCCTGGAACAGAACATCACCAACTTAGAGGATAAGCAGCTGGCGGTGTTCGTGCGCTTAGGCAACGACTACAAGAACAACTACTACGAATATGAGATTCCGCTGAAGCTCACACCCGCCGGACACTACGACACCTATTCGCTCAACGGATGCAAACAGGTGTGGCCCGAAGAAAACATGCTCGACATTCCGCTCGCGCTGTTCACCGACATCAAGAAAGAACGCAACCGCGCCCGCTCGTTAGGAACGGCTTCCTACAACCGGCTGTTCTCGGCCTACCAAGACGATAAGCCGCAAAACAAAATCAGCATCATCGGCAACCCCACGCTGGGCGAGGTAAAAACCATGGTGGTGGGTGTGCGAAACCTTACCAACGAACAGAAGAGCGGCGAGGTGTGGATCAACGAACTGCGACTGCTGGAAACCAACAACAACGGCGGCTGGGCGGCGCAGGGAAACCTGAACGTGCAGCTTTCTGACTTTGGTACGGTGAACGTGCAGGGACGATATGAAACCGAGGGCTTCGGCGGACTGGAAGACGGGGTTTCGCAACGCTCTAAGGAAGACTACAAAACCTATAGCGTTACCACCAACCTGGAGCTGGGTAAGTTCTTCCCCGACAAAGCGAAGGTTACGGCACCGCTCTACTACTCGGTTACAAAAGAAGAGCGACGGCCCAAATACAACCCGCTCGACACCGACATGGAACTGGAAGATGCTCTTGACGCAACTGCCGACGCGCACGAGCGCGACTCGCTGGAAAGCATTGCCGTTACCAAAACCACCAGTCGGAACTTCTCGCTCTCGAACGTGCGCGTGGGCATTCAAACCAAACGCCACCCCATGCCCTACGACCCGGGCAACTTCTCGTTCACCTACAGTCACTCGCATCGCGAAACAAGCGGACAAACCACCGTTTACGAACAGGAAGACAACTGGAAGGGGGCAATGAACTACAGCTGGTCGCCGGTGTACAAGAGCTTCGAACCGTTCAAGAAACTCATCAAGTCAAAATCGAAGTGGTTCGAGATTGCACGCCGATTCGGACTGAACTGGCTGCCGCAGAACGTGGGCTTCAACACCGAAATTACACGCAACTACTACGAAATGCAGGAACGTGACCTGCAAGACCTGGGGGGGTCGCAGTTGCCCGTGCGCTTCAACTCGCAGTTCCTCTGGGACCGTGAGTTCACCATGCGATGGGACCTCACCAAAAACCTGCACATGAACTTCCAAAGTGCCACACATGCCGAAATTGAAGAACCCTACGGACCGGTGAACAAAAACCGATACCCCGACCAGTATGAGGCGTGGAAAGACTCGGTGTGGCAGAGCATCAAGGATTTCGGGCGGCCGCTCACCTACAAGCAAACATTCCAGGCTTCTTATCAGCTGCCGCTCAACCTCATTCCCATCTTCGAATGGGTAACGGCCGATGCCAGCTACAACGCTTCCTACGACTGGACCCGGGGCAGCGACCTGGAAGACGGTACTTCGCTGGGCAATACCATTGTCACCAACCGCACGCTGAACATCAACTCGAACTTCAACTTAGAGAAACTCTACAACATGGTGCCCTTCCTGAAGAAAACCAACGAGCGTTTCAACAAAGAGAAGTCTATCAACGATATCAATAAGGAAAAACAAGAAAAGGAACGCAAACGGAAAGAGGCACTGAAGAAGAAAGAAGAAGAGGCCAAGCGCAAAGCGGAAGAGGCCAAACAGAAAGCCGAGGGCACAGAGACCGACGGAAAAGCTACCGACAACAAGAAACCCGATGCCAAAGACCGCAAGGCGGAACAACAGAAACAGGAACTGCCCAAAAACTCGAAGAGCTTTGTGCAGGAAATAAGACTGCTGCCCGACACCACCCTCGACATCACCCACGGCAAGAAAACAAAACGCTTCACCCTAACGGCCAAGACTGCCGAGGGCAAGCCTTTTAAACTGAAATACAAAAAGCTCGACGACAACAAGATTCGCATCAAGAACCAGGTGGATTCGGTTATGAAACTGAAACTCACACTCACCCCCAAAGCACCGCTCGACGACAACAAATGGTATAAGGCGGCACAATGGGCGGCAAGGCTGGCCATGTCGGTACGCTCGGTGAGCATCTCTTACCGCAATGTTTACTCGCTGGCGCTGCCTGGATTCATGCCCAACGTGGGCGATGCCTTCGGACAGTCGAGGGGTACGGGGGTGCTCTCGCCGGGTCTCGACTTCGCCTTCGGCTTGGTCGACGACTCCTATATCACCAAAGCACAGGAACGCGGATGGCTGCTCATGAGCGAATCCGTTGCCACACCGGCCACCACCAACCGAACCGAAGACCTGCAGATTCGAACAACGCTCGAACCGGTGAAGAACTTCAAGATTGACCTGAATGCCAGTCGCACGCAAACCAAAACAAAGAGCATACAGTATATGTATGCTGGCAACCCCACCACGCTGAGCGGAACGTTCAACATGACTACCATCTCCATTGGCAGTGCCTTCGAGAAAACGGGCGATGCCAACAACGGATACCACAGTGCCACGTTCGAAAAATTCTGCAACTCGCTCGACGAGTTCCGAGACCGTGTGCAGGCACAATATGCCAACGCCGTCTACCCGGCGGGAACGGCCTTCGCCGGACAACGTTTCGACCCTGCCAACGGCGAGGTGAACAAATACAGCGCCGATGTGATGGTGCCGGCATTCCTTTCGGCCTACACCAACATGGGAAGCAAAAAGCTCAACATATTCCCCACACTCACACAGCTGTTGCCCAACTGGACCATTCGCTACAGCGGACTGGGCAAACTGCCGTGGTTCCGCGATGTGTTCAAGAGCGTGAACCTGAACCATGCCTATAAGAGCATCTATTCGGTGGGCTCCTACAACTCCTATAGCACCTTCATGGAATACATGAACGGACTGGGATTCATCTCCGACACGCAAACGGGCAACCCCATCCCCTCGTCGATGTATAACGTTTCTACGGTGAGCATCAACGAATCGTTCTCGCCCCTGCTCGGCATAGACGTTACGCTGCAAAACAACCTCACGGCTAAACTGGAGTATAGAACCAGCCGCGTGCTGGCACTGAGCATGACCAGTGTGCAGATTAACGAAAACCGCAGCAACGACTGGGTGATTGGTATTGGCTATAAGATTAACAACTTCCGCTTCCTGGCCGGCAAGAACCGCCGACTGGTGAAGGGGAACCGCAACAACCAAGAGAACAACCGCAACGCCCGACAAAACGTGAAGGGAGGCAGCCACGACCTGAACCTGCGACTCGACATCAGCCTGAAGGAACAAACGGCCATCAGTCGCGACATTGCATCGAGAACCAGCAATGCCAGCAGTGGCAGCAAGGCCTTCGCCCTGAAGTTCATGGCCGACTACACCCTCTCGAAGCTGCTCACCATGACGTTCTTCTACGACCACCAGACCAACACGCCGCTGCTCACCTCCAGCAGCTACCCCACCACCACCCGCGACTTCGGCTTCTCACTGAAAATGTCGCTCACCAGATAGTTCTTACACCTTATATATAATATATACGCTTATGCGCAACAAACCCATCAACACCGAACTGCTCGACCGGGCCATCGTTTTTGCCGTTGGTGCCCATGCCGGAACAGAACGCCGCGGCAAGGGCTTCCCCTACATCGTTCATCCGTTAGAGGCGGTGACGATTGTGGCCACCATGACCAACGACCAGGAACTGCTGGCCGCTGCCGCCCTGCACGACACGGTAGAAGACACCGACGTGACCGTGGAACAGATTCGTGCCGAGTTTGGCAACCGCATTGCCTCACTCGTGGAGGCTGAAACCGACATCAAGATGACAGACCGACCGGCCGAGGAAACCTGGCACGACCGCAAACAGGCGGCCATAACCCGTCTGGCCCAGGCATCGCACGATGCCAAGATGGTGGCACTGGGCGACAAGCTCTCGAACATGAGGGCCATTGCACGAGACTATGCCACACAGGGCAATGCACTGTGGAACCTCTTCCGACTGAACGACCCCAAGGAACACGAGTGGCACTACCGGGCCTTGGCTGCCGCGCTCAGCGAACTCCGCGACACCTTCGCCTACAGGGAGTTTGAACAGCTCATCAATCAGGTTTTCGGAAAAAAGAATGAAGAATGAATGATGGAAAGTGAAATGAACATGCAAAAGAGCATTGTGCTGACCAACAACACACGCGACGTGCCGCGGCTGAATGCCTTTGTAGAAGAGTTCTGCCAAGGCATGGGAACCGACGAAATGGTTGCCATGCAAGTAAAACTGGCCGTGGAGGAAGCGGTGGTGAACGTGATGAACTATGCCTATCCCCCCGGGCAGCAGGGCAACGTGAACATTGAAGCCGCTGCTACCCAAAGCGATGATGGCAACACTTGCATCACGTTTACCATCACCGACAGCGGGCAGTTCTTCGACCCCACCGCCAAGGCCGACGTTGACATCACGCTTGCGGCCGAGGAACGACAAATAGGCGGACTGGGCATTCACATCATGCGCCAGAACATGGACTCCATCAACTACAGGCGCATCAATAACCTGAACATGCTCACGTTGAGCAAACAGATTAAAAATTAATAAAAAACAATATAAGAAAACAATGAAAACAACCATTCAAGAACAAGACGGCTACATGGTTGCCATGCTGGAGGGGAACCTCGACACCGCCGCTGCACCGGAAACGGAAAAGGCTTTGAGCCCGCTCAACCAAGTGGAGGGAAAAGATATTATCTTAGACTGCACACAGCTCGCCTACATCTCGTCGGCAGGGTTGCGCATCTTCCTGGTGGTGCTGCAAAACGCGCAGGCAAAGGGTCGCCATGTCTACATCAAGGGCATCAACGACAAGGTGCGCACCGTGTTCACCATCACGGGCTTCAGCAACATCTTCGAATTCATGTAAAAAACAAGCGGCACGCAAATGGAAAAACCTATCACACTTGATGCACACGGCGAAATGTTAATGCGCCAGTTTCGCGAACTGCTGCCCACGCTGGCATCACTGGCCAACGAAGCACACAAACAGCTGAAACAAGCGCTGCACGAACAGGGCATATACATTACCGCCATGGAACAGCGCGTGAAAAGCGAGAAGTCACTCATGGGCAAGCTGGAGCTGAAAGGGGCCAAGTATAAAAGCATCGACGACATTACCGACCTGGTGGGACTGCGCGTGATTACGTTCTACACCGACGAGGTTGACAAGGTGGCTGCCATAGCCAAACGGGTGTTCGATGTAGACTGGCAGGAAAGTGTTGACAAGCGGAAACTGCACCACCTCGATTCGTTCGGCTACAACTCGCTGCACTACATCTGTAGGCTCCGCTCAGGCGGTCCGCGCTTCGAACTGCAAATGCGCACGGCCCTGCAACATGTGTGGTCGACCATCGAACACGACACCGGCTATAAGGGCGACGTGAAGATTCCACCGGAATATAAGCGACAGTTCAGCCGGCTGGCTGGCATGATGGAACTCATCGACGACGAGTTCAGCCGACTGCGCACCGCGCTCACCGACTACCGCCGACAGATGCTCTCGTTTGTGAAGAACGGACAACTCGACGACGTGCCACTCTCGCGCGATTCGTTCCGCAACTACCTCGACCTGCAACCTTTCGACCGACTGAACCGACGTATCGCTGCCGTGAACCAGGCCGAAATCTGGCCCGTGTCGGTGATGTCGTATCTGCCGGCTCTCGAAGCGCTCGGCATGGAAACGCTCGGCGACGTGCAGCGCTTCATCGAAGAAAACAGCGACGATGCCTACCAGCTGGCTCTATCGCAACTGGCCATCACCGACCTCGACATCCTCTCGTCGAGCACGGCCCTGCAATACCTCTGTCTGGTTCATGTGCTCAAACACCATGGCGGGCGCGAAGGCATTATATCGCTCTACAACATCGTTAACGGCGAAAGCGATGCCAACGGCATGCTGGCCGACCTGATGATGGAACAGGCACAAACGCTGCCGTTCATGCAAAAGAAACAATAACCCCCTTTCATCATGCAATCAACAAAACCGAAAGTAAAAATACTGAGCGTCGATGACGAAGCTCCGCTCGAACTGCTCATGCGACAGTATTTCCGCCGCAAAATTCGCAGCGGAGAGTATGAGTTCTTCTTCGCCCACAACGGTTTGGAAGCACTCACCGTGATGTTGGATAACCCCGACATTGAAATCATTCTCTCTGACATTAACATGCCGGAGATGGACGGACTAACGCTGCTGGCCAAAATAAACGAAATGCGCAACCCTGCCCTGCGCGTGATTATGGTGAGCGCCTATGGCGACATGAAGAACATTCGCCATGCCATGAACAACGGGGCCTTCGACTTCACCACCAAGCCCATCGACATGGACGACCTGGCGCAAACCATTGAAAAGGCACGCGAACAGATAGAGTATGTTCACCAGTCGCAAAAGGAACACACACAGCTGGAGTCGCTGAAGAAAGACCTGACGGTGGCTGCCGAAATTCAGCAATACATTCTGCCCCGCATCTTCCCACCCTTCCCCGAAGATGCCGAACGCATGGACATTGCCGCATCTATGCAGGCGGCCAAA
The DNA here is from genome assembly GCA_902767045.1 of uncultured Prevotellaceae bacterium. Lineage (GTDB taxonomy): Bacteria > Bacteroidota > Bacteroidia > Bacteroidales > Bacteroidaceae > Prevotella. The sequence continues at coordinate 20,163 of CACXFT010000095.1, forward strand.
GACATCGGCGGCGACTTCTACGACTTCTTCCGGCTCGACGACGAGCACATTGCGCTGGTTATTGCCGACGTGTGCGGCAAGGGCATACCTGCCGCCTTGTTCATGGCCATGAGCCGAACGCTCATCCGTTCAAAGGGCATGCAGGTGATGGGAGCGGCAGAGTGCCTCACGGAAGCTAACAAACTGCTTGTTTCCTATTCGGTTGACAAAATGTTCGTTACCGTGTTCTATGCCGTGTATAACATCAACACCGGACAGGTCACCTATTGCAATGCCGGGCACAACCCGCCACTGGTGCTTCGCGAAGATGGCTCGGTGGAGGAACTGCCCGTAACGCGAGACGTGGTGCTGGGCATCATCAACGGCTTCTCCTTCCACGAGGGGAGTATGCAGTTGAACCGGGGCGATGCGCTGTTCATGTTCACCGACGGAGTGAACGAGGCCACCGACTCCGAGCAACAGGAGTTCGGCATGGAACGGCTCACCGCCACACTGAAAAACGGGAAGGGCGAAAGCTGCCAACAAATGATAGACGGTGTGAAGGCATCAATGGCTGCGTTCGTGGGCAATGCCGAACAGAGCGACGACATCACCATGCTGGCACTGAAGAGAACCTGAAAGCAACCCCAGCACACATAGTCTCCTCCTTTATGATAATGCTGTTTAACTTCTGAACATGACCATACCCGGTAAAAAGAACATTGTTATAGGCTGTGCCGGAGCATTGCTTCTGCTGGCGGCAGGCTTGCTGTATAACCAGCTGCGTGACTACAAGGAGCACATTGGCGAACTGGAACGCGAACTGGCCGAGATGCGCAAGCGCGAGAAGCAGGCTGCCGTAGACCGCAGCGTGAGCCACCAGATGGAAGAGATTGCCCGCGGACAGCAGATTCTTTCGGAAGAGCGCAGCCGCGAGGCCATCCGCCAGTCGGAAATAGCTCAGGCTGCCACTCTTCGCACTGAAGCTGAGCGTAGTCGTGCCGTGCAAGCACAGGCAGCAGCAGAGGCTTCGGCACAGGAGGCTCTGCAGTCGTACCAAATGGCCGAACGTCAACGGCGCGAAGCCGACACGCAGCGCCGCCAGGCCGTCTATGCCCGCCATGTGGCCGACACGCTGAACTATATCTCGCTGGGCAGAACGCTCGGCACACAGTCGTATGCCATCTACCAAACCGGCGACCGCGAGATAGGAAACATGCTGGCATACGCTGCCTATCTCTATACCTCCGACTATGGTGGCGATCTCTACGCACCGGCTGTGTTCCAGGCCTTGGCGCAGTCGGCAGGCAGTCACAGCTACTGGAATGTTCACCGCAGCAGCATTCCGCGCATGAACATAAACGCTGCCAATGGCACCCTGCTCACGGTGAGCACCTACGGCGAACTGGCAGTACACCGCATGCAGGGGTCACGACTTGTAAGCCGACAGCTGCTGAACGACAAGACCTATTGTTTCCGCGACATGGTAACCACCGGGGGCAACAAGAGCTATGCGGTGAGCAGCACAGGCCATTTGGCCATTGTTGATGCAGACCGCGTGAGCATCATTGCCCTGGAGGGTATTGACAAGCCTTTCCGTTTGCAAAGCATGGGCAACAGCGGGAAGCTGCTCATCGTGGGCGAGCAGGATGCAGCCTTGTTCGACACAGGCAGCAATAAGATGCTTGCCACGCGCCACTTGGACTTCCGGGTGGTGAGTGTGGGAAACAGCAACGGCAGTCCGCTGCTGTTCGACAACCACGGGGGCATGCACCGTGTGGCCTCCCTGGAAAACATCAGCAGTGAACGGGTGCCGGTGACTGGAACCGTAACAGCTTTCACCACATCACACGACAACAGACTGACAGCCTACGGCATGAGCGACGGCACCATCTGGCTGATAGATGCACAGGGAACAAAGCACAGGTTGGTGGGACATCTCTCGCAGGTGTCGAGAATGAGGTTCCACGGCGGCCGACTTTATTCGTCGGGCTACGACGGCAAGCTGTTCTTTTGGATGGTTGGCGCAGGGCAGGCACGGCCCGTTGCACTTTTTCAGTCGCAGAGCTGGCTCATGGACTTCACCTTCGATGCCAAAGGAGAGCATGTGTGGGCAGGCGAAGCCAATGGCACCGTTTCGCAATTCCTCGTTGCCCTTCCCCTCATTGGTCGCCGGCTGCAGGCCAACGTGGGGCGCAACTTCACACAAGACGAGTGGGACTACTATGTGGGCAAGGGAATACCCTACCGCAAACTCAAGAACGAAGAGTGATTAATTTGCTACCGCTATGAAATTATTCATGAAGATACGTCACCAAAGATTTTGCGAAGGGTTGCCAGCTATACTGCGGCTCGCCCTCACTGTGCTCTTCCTGTTCAGTGCAACTCTCAACGCTACACTCTCTACGCTCCACGCTCCATTCTCAACGCTCAACGCTCAAGGACTTCCGTTAGTGAGGAACTTCACGGCCGAAGAATACGGCGGGCACAACCGCAACTACGACATTGCCACCACTACCGACGGAACCGTGTTCGTGGCCAACTTCGAGGGGTTGCTCTACTACGACCGTGCATCGTGGCACATACTCCACACGCCCGACCTGAGTCGTGTGCGGGTGGTGCAGCGCGACGCAAAAAACAACATCTGGGTGGGCGGCTATAGGTTCTTCGGACAGGTGGACAGAAAACCAAACGGGGAACTTCAACTCAAACCCATCGCCAATAAGGGGCTGTTCAAGGGCGAGGTGACAAGCATCTTCGAAGAGGGCGGGAGACTGATGTTCGCTACCAGCGACAATGCCATCTACGAAGTGAAGAACGGCCAAGCAAAACTGAACAGGCGCACCAATGCCAACACAGCGGCAGAAGATGACACACAAACCGAAGTGATCAGTGGCGCACTGAAGGCAGTGGTAGGACAAGGCATGGGAGTGGCTATTGCCGACCAGCAAGGCAGAGAACTATACCGCCTGACGGAAGAAAACGGGCTCTGCTCGTCGCAGGTGGCTGCCGTGGCCTACGATGGGCGCGGACTGCTGTGGGGGGCTACCATGCACGGCATATTCGCCGTGGAGGTGCCATCGGCCTATTCATACATCCTACCCAAAGACGGACTGGCAGGCGAGGTGAACACCATCGTCGCATACAGCGGCAAGCTCTTTGTGGGCACCACGGGCGGACTCTATGTAATCAGTAACCGCCAGTGCAGGCGCATCAACGAAATAGACAACATCTGCTGGAAACTCTGCGAGGGAAAGGGCGCGCTGCTTGCTGCCACCTCTAACGGCATCTACAGCATAGCCCCCAACGGAAGCGTTAACCGGCTCACACGCAATGCCACCACCGCCCTGATGACGGATGGCGAGGACTTCTATGCCGGGGAGCCCGACGGCGTTTACCGCTATGCACACGGCGGTGCCCCCCAAAAGGTGAGCGACATGAAGTTTGCCATGGACATACGCAAGAATGCCGACGGCACACGCTGGATGAGAAACGTGCATGGCGAAACGGAGGGGCACGAACCGCCAAGCAGCAAGTCGGCCACCAGCTTACTGCCCGCCCGACTGCTGGCACCACTCGCCGGAACAGACATGAAAACCCAATATGCCCACGGAAAGCTGGTGTGGATAGGCAGCGACGAAAAGCTAACGTGCATCAACACTGCCGACGACTGGCAACCGACACAGAAAGCACGCGTGTGCTTCCGCTCCATCATTCTTGGCGGCGACAGCGTGCTCTACGGCGGCTATGGCAACATGCCGAAGAAGCTGAACCAGCTGGCACCACAGGAGCGCGACCTGCGCTTCGTGTTTGCCACCGACCGCACCACGCTTACCGGCAAGATTCTATACCGCTACCGGCTGAACAGCAACCACTGGAGCACATGGAGCGAGAAACAGGAACGGGACTTCCTGAACCTGCCCTACGGCAACTACACCATCTACATTCAGGCACGCATGCCAGACGGAACACTCTCCGAAGAGGCATCCATCGGCTTCAGCATTGCCTACCCACTGCTCATGCGCTGGTATATGGTGGTGCTCTACTTTGCTGCCATCGCCCTGCTGGTGTATGCCTTGCTGCGCTACCGACTGAAACGACTGGAACGCGACAAGCTGAAACTGGAACGAATAGTGGAGGAACGAACAGCCGACCTCAAACAGGCTCAGAAAGAACTGGTGCGACAAGAGAAGATGGCTTCGGTGGGTAAGCTCACCGAAGGACTCATTGACCGGATTCTCAACCCCATGAACTATATCATCAACTTCTCGAAAATGTCAACCGACCTGCTGCACGACCTGAGGGAGAACATCGATAACAACAAAGAACAAATGGACGAGGACGATTATGCCGACACTGCCGACATCATGGATATGCTCACGGAGAATCTGCACAACGTGGACCAGTATGGACAGAACACCACACGCACCCTGAAGGCCATGGAAGAAATGCTGAAAGACCGCACCGGTGGTTATGTGGACATGGACCTGCTGCCCGTGCTGCAACAAAACGAAAAGATGCTGGCCACCTATTATGCCGAACAGATAGCACAACACGGCATTCAAACCACCTTCAACCTGCCCGGCACACCCATGCCCATTCACGGCAACCCCGACATGCTCAGCAAAACGGTAATGAGCTTGATGGGCAACGCGGTGTATGCCGTGGTGAAGAAATGCCTGAAGGCAAGCAATGCTGCTACCGCCACCACGGGCACCGGAGCCACGGGCGAAACATATAAACCCCAAATAACACTCACAGCCTCGAGCGCTGCCAGCGGAACAGCAGGCGGGGGGTACACTCTGAAGATTCGCGACAACGGCATTGGCATTGAAGAAACCATCATCAACAAAATATTCGACCCCTTTTTCACCACCAAAACCACCGACGAGGCTGCCGGGGTTGGTCTTTACCTGAGTAGGGAAATCATACAAAACCACGGCGGCGACATCACCGTCTGCTCGGTGAAAGACCAATTCACGGAGTTTACCATCACCCTACCCCAAAAACAAACATCACTATGAACGAAATCGAACAGTTGCAACAGCAGCTACGCAAGCAGGAGAAGCTGGCATCGCTGGGCATGCTCTGTGCCGGCATTGCGCATGAGATACAGAACCCGCTGAACTTTGTCATCAACTTCTCGAAAATGTCGGAACGCCTCATCAACGACCTCAACGACCTGCTGGAGGAGAATGCCGAAAGCCTGACGGAGGCCGACCGCGAGGATATGGCCGACATCATGGACGACCTGCGGCAGAACATGGCACAGATAGCTGAAAACGGCGAACGGGCGGTGAGCATCATTCAAGGCATTCTGCTCGTGGCACGTGGAAAAGAGAATGAGTTTGTGCAAACGGATGTGTGCAAACTGGTGAAGCAGTATGTGTGGATGGCTTACCACGCCATGCGGGCAAACCATCCAGACTTCAACGTGAGCATACACGAAGAGTATGACAGCAGCATACCACCAATGAGTGTAATCCCGCAAGACCTGAGCCGGGCCGTGCTCAACGTAATGAGCAATGCCTGCTATGCCGTGTGGCAACGGGCAAACGACAAAGAGCAAGAAAAAAGAGAAGAGGAATATAAACCCGAAATCAACGTGGGCGTGAAAGCTACCGACGGGAACCTCTTTATCAGCATCGCCGACAATGGCATGGGCATGACCGACGAGGTGAAGGAACGACTCTTCGAAAATTTTTTCACCACAAAACCTATCGGCCAGGGCACCGGACTGGGCATGGCTATCACCCGAGACATCATTGAACAGAAACACGGGGGGAAGCTTTCATTTACTTCCACCCTGCACAAGGGAACCACCTTCACCTTCAACATACCCTTTGCCACATGAGAAAGCGCTTACACCTATTATTATATATAGCAGCCATCACCACCACGGCAACGGCTCAAGAAAACGCCGGGGCGCGACGCATATACACCCAGGCCGAAAACGATTATGCCATTGGGCGCATTGAACAGGCATGCGACTCGCTGCTCGTGCACTTCGACGACTTCAGCGGCAACGAACGACAAGAGGCTCTGCGACTCATTGCATTGAGCTGGCTGGCAAGGTTCAACTTTCAGAAAACCGAGCAATATGTAACCTTGCTGCTGCAACAGAACCCTTACTACACACCAACGGCTCAAGACCCACCGGCCTTTGCCGACATCATAGAACGCACGAAGGCGGGCATGACGGCCACCATCACCACGGCCTCTAACCAGGCTGAGAGCTTGGCCGAAGTGCCGGTGCCCACCACACTCATCACCGAACAGATGATTCGCGACTGCGGCGGGCGCAACCTGCAGGAGGTGCTGGCGGCATACGTGCCGGGCATGAACATCATTGATTGCAACGATGACATCAACATAGCCATGCGTGGCATATACAGCAACACGCAAGAGAAAATACTGGTGATGCTGAACGGGCACCGACTGAACAGTCATGCCACCAACACGGCTGCTCCCGACTTCAGCATATCGCTGGAAAAGGTAAAGCAGATAGAGGTGCTGCGCGGACCGGCCTCGTCGCTCTACGGTGGCGTGGCGCTAACAGCCGTGGTGAACATCATTACCAAACAGGGAGCCGACGTTGACGGACTGCAGATGAAGGCCGGAGCAGGCAACTACGGACAGCTGCGGGCCGATGCCGTTTTCGGCAAGCGATACTTCGACCTCGACCTGCTGGTGTGGGGCAGTGCCTACCGCAGCAAAGGGGAGAAATTCAACGTAACCAACGAACGCAAGGGGGAGAGTCCGTATGGCATGCCGGTTGACGAAGTGAGCATTGGACGCATAGGCAACAGGCCCACCTACGATGCCGGAATACAGCTGGGATGGAGGGGTGTGCAGTTTCTCTACGACACACACTTCTCGCAGGTGGTGGCACCGTTCACCATGACCTCGCTGGCACTGAGCTACGACCACGACCGCTACCGCACCTACAACGGACTGCGACCGGGGTTCAGCACTGCATCGCAACATGCCAACCTGAGCTATCAATGGACCACGGGCAACGTGCAGTGGAAGGCGGCAGTAAGCTACGACAAGTCGGACCTGACACGCTACCAGGCCATCAACGACGAACCCATGCCTACACTGGGCACGGCCATTGGACTGCCCGACGACGTAACACAGGTGTTTGCCAACTATGGCGGCATATCGCGCTATGTGAACGGACAGGAGCAAGACTACGGAGCACAGCTGAATGGCAACTACACCTACCACCTGGGCAACAACCACAAAGGAAGCATTGCCTTCGGAGCCGAGTATGGGCACTTTCAACTCGACGACATCCGCTACCAGATTGGCTACGACTTTGAGCAGACCTTCTTCGAAGACCCCCTGCTGCGCAATGCCGGCAAGGGACGCGAGAACAGCGCCGATGCCTTTCTGCAACTGAAACACCAGTGGCAGTCGCTCATTCTCAATGCCGGACTGCGCTACGACTACAAAGACCGCTACGACGACACGCGCGTGAACGAACTCTCGCCCAGGGTGGCACTCATTCTGCTGCGACCCAAGTGGAGCACCAGACTAAGCTACAGCAAATCGTTTGTGGATGCACCTTACATCTATCGCAAGGCCAACCTGCTGGCAACTCTCATGGCGGGCGGCAATGCCGATATGGCCGGAACCTTGCAGCCGGAGCGCGTACATTCGCTGCAGCTCTCCTTTGCAGGCAACGGCTGGCTGCGCGGGTTCGACTTCGAGGTGAACGGATTTTATAACCGGGCCAACGACCTGATTATGACCAACATCATGGACTACCGCAATGCCAGCAAGAACCAAACCTTTGGCGTGGAACTGATGGCTGCCTATAAACCATCGGCTGTGGTAACCTGCCATGCCAACCTCACCTGGACCCGCACCTTCCGCTCGAACCTGATGGGGATTGACCTGCCCGACGAGCTGAAGAGCTACTACTCAACCAACATCAATGCCAACAACAACACACCTGCACTGAGGGGAAACCTGGTGGCAAGCTGGCAAGCTACACCACACTTGCGACTGCACGGGCACCTGCTCTTCGAAGGCCGACAAAACAGTTACAACACCGATCTGGTGAAACTCATACAGGCGGTGGGAAGCATTCAAACGGCCACGGTGTATTACTACCAGGGCAACTACGAACAGGCCGAACACCATGGTTTGCAAGCCATTGAAACGATGCAGCACATTATCATGCGCAAAGAGATGCCCTCCCGCGTGATTGCCAACCTTGGAGGCGAATATACGCTCGGAATCATCACCCTTGGACTCAACATACACAACCTGCTGGGAACCCGCTACTACCGCAGCGGCATGAACACCAACCTCATACCCCAACAAGGACGATGGTTCATGGGCACCATTGCAGTGAAACTATAAAACAAATACAATAAACAATATCATTTAAAAAAAAGTATGAACAAGAACGAGAAATTTGTTATCACCATCAACCGCGAAGTTGGGAGTGGTGGACGCACCGTTGGCCGCATCGTGGCCGAGAAGTTGGGAGTGAAGTATTGCGACAAGGCCGTTATCGACGGACTCACACAAAAGTTCGGACTCTCTACGGAGCGCATCGAAGAAATCAAGGCGCAAAAGAAATCGTGGTGGAACGACATCAACAACTACTATCAAACGCTCGTGAACAGTGCCACCATGCCCATGGAAGCAGAGGTGAAGCTCGACAATGCCACCATGTTTGAAACAGAGAAGCACATTCTGCAAGACCTGGCAGCACACGAATCGTGCGTGGTGGCCGGCCGCACAGGGTTCATGGTGTTCCGCGAATGGCCCAACCACCTGAACGTGTTCATCCAGGCTTCGATGGAGCACCGCGTCAAGCGTGTGATGCGCCGTCAGCAGGTGAATGAGCAGGAGGCCCGCGACATTATTGCCAGAATGGATGCCACCCGCGAGGCTTACATCAAGAAATATGAAGACACCTCGCGCTACGACACCCGCAACTACCAGCTCGTTATCTCAATGGACGATCTTACCGAAGAGGATGCTGCGCAAATCATCTTGAGCTATATCGAACACACAAGCAAGTAAGATGAACAGCATTGCAGAAAGCTTCATCAAGCACTTTCCTGCGAAGCCTCAACCTTCTCGACCCACCCACCGACGGCGAGAATCTCTTCAATGGCGAGAAACTGATTCTTTAGACATAGTAAGGTTTTTAGACATAATAACATACTAACAAAAGACATAGTGACATACTAACATAAATATTTGTTAGTTTGTTACTATGTCTTTTTTATGTTAATATGTTACTATGTCTTATCTTCGTTAGTATGTTATTATGTCTAAAAACCTTACTCTGTCTTCAACGATGTTACTTGTCGTAGGCGTGCACGGGGTAGTCGACGGTGAAGTGCAGGCCTCGGCATTCTTTTCGTTCTATGGCGAAGCGGGTGATGAGGTAGGCGGTGTTGATGAGGTTGCGCAGTTCGCAGATGTCGCGACTGGCCTTCACCCGCTTAAAAAGGTTTTCGGTTTCTTCGTAGAGCATGTCTAAGCGGTCCCAGGCACGTTTCAGTCGCAGGTCGGAGCGCACGATGCCCACATAGTTCGACATAATCTCGCCCACCTCTTTCACGCTCTGTGTAATAAGCACTTTCTCTTCGTTGGTCATGGTGCCCTCGTCGTTCCACTCAGGCACCTTCTCGTTGAAGTCGTAAAGGTCTACATGGTCGAGTGAATGCTTTGCGGCAGCATCGGCATAAACCACTGCCTCTATGAGCGAGTTGCTGGCCAGTCGGTTGCCGCCGTGCAGTCCGGTGCACGAGCATTCGCCGATGGCATAGAGGCGGTCGATCGACGAACAGCCGTTCAGATCTACCTTGATTCCGCCGCACATATAGTGGGCTGCGGGTCGCACGGGAATATAGTCGAGTGTGATGTCGATACCTATCGAAAGGCACTTCTGGTAGATGTTGGGGAAGTGGCGGCGTGTTTCAGCCGGGTCTTTATGGGTCACGTCAAGACAAACATGGTCCAGTCCGTGCAGTTTCATCTCCTTGTCGATGGCACGGGCCACAATGTCGCGCGGAGCCAGCGAAAGTCGTTCGTCGTATTTCTCCATGAACGTTTCACCGTTGGGCAGCTTCAGAATGCCTCCATAGCCGCGCATGGCCTCAGTGATGAGGAATGCCGGGTGCGTTTCGCCCTGGTGGTAGAGTGCTGTGGGGTGGAACTGCACGAACTCCATGTCGGCCACTGTTCCTTTGGCCCGATACACCATAGCCTCGCCGTCGCCTGTAGCAATCACGGGGTTGGTAGTGGTCTGGTAAACGGCACCGCAGCCACCCGTGCACATCACCGTCACCTTCGAGAGGTAGGTGTCCACCTTCTCGGTGTCGGGGTTCAGCACGTATGCCCCGTAACAATTAATATAAGGTGTGCGCCGTGTTACGCGAGCCCCCAGGTGGTGCTGTGTGATAATCTCCACAGCAAAATGGTTCTCTTTGATGTCGATATCAGGACATGCCCGCACCGCCGCCATCAGTCCGCGCTGAATCTCTGCCCCGGTGTCGTCGGCATGGTGCAGGATACGGAACTCCGAGTGGCCGCCCTCGCGGTGCAGGTCGAAGTCGCCATTCTCACGGCGGTCGAAGTTCACGCCCCACTCCACCAGCTCACGAATCTGCTCGGGCGCATTGCGCACCACCTGTTCCACGGCTGCACGGTCCGAGATGAAGTCGCCCGCAATCATCGTGTCTTCGATATGCTTCTCGAAGTTGTCGAGCTCAAGGTTCGTAACACTCGCCACACCCCCCTGTGCAAACGAGGTGTTGGCCTCGTCGAGTGCCGTTTTACAAATCATGCACACGCGCCCTTTCTTAGCCCGTGCCACCTTCAGGGCATAGCTCATGCCGGCCACGCCCGCTCCAATCACCAGGAAATCGTACTTATAAATCATGCCATCAATTTTATTTTCGGCTGCAAAAGTACTAAAAAACTCCGCATCTGCCTTTGAAAAACAAAAGAAAAAAGCTATTTCCTTTGCTTTTTATCATTTTAATCGTATCTTTGTACACAAAAAGAGGAGAAAGAGAAGCCCATGATGACAACAAGACGATATCCGATAGGAATTCAAACATTCTCTCGTTTGAGAAGAGATGGTTATATCTATATAGACAAAACCGACCTTGTGTGGCAATTGGCACATTATGCTACGTTTGTGTTTATATGTGTTCGAGCTGAAGACAAAAGGTACGGCGCGCGAAGCCTTAGAGCAGATCAACGAGAAGGGCTATTCCTTCCCCTATGAAACCGAAGGCCGCCGAGTGGTGAAGGTGGGCGTGAAGTTCCGAGCCAAAGACCGCGTGCCAGAAGAGTGGGTTGTTGGGTAACACCATTTCTATGTAACGAAAGAAGAAATCTTTTCACTCCCACACCACAAGGTTTCTTGGCAATGCAATCTTTTTCACGTCCCCACGGGGTCCGTCTATGTAATAGCTTTTCGCCATATATTCATCAAACTCTCCCACAAAGGCCGCACGAATGCGCGTGCATTTCTCGTTGATGGAGTTATTCGTTGGATTGGTAACATCCGCTATACTCTGCAACGCCCGTGGTGTTAAGCCCGAAGGCCTCAGCCAAGAATATATTTCCGTCAGTTCCGTTCGATATTCCGGCAGCTGTTTAAAAACAATTCCTTCCGAATGGCGCAGGAACAACAGGTAAACAGCTTTCACCAACGGTTCCATTTTTATTTCCATGTGATTGTAATCGGGAAGCAGGATGCGCCCATCCTTTGTTATCAGCATACGACTCAACCGATCATCGGGATGGATGAGCTGTTCCAGCACATATTCTGCAATTCCACGCTGCCGCAACTGGGCCACCCGTTCACGAACTTCTTCAATCAACTGATCGGTAGTCGAGTCATCGAATTGTTCAGCAAACGAGCCATCGAATTGGTTGGCAGGCGAGTCGTCGAATTCGTTCTGTTCGCCGCCATCGGCTTCAATGCGTTTCTTGGTGCGGGCATTCTCCCAAGAAATCTGCCGTCCAATTCTTTGCAACTGTTCACTCAACGGCACATCGCCCTTCGAAGTCAACGGATAGAAACGTCCCTTTGCCTTTTCCTCCCCTTCGTTTCCTTTGTGAGCGTTCTCCGTGCGCAAGAAGCCCTGTTTAACCTTATCTTTATCGGCAGGTCTTTCCAAGAACTTCAACAAGAAATCGTTTCCTATTGCAACTTCCGAAAGTTCAGCATCTGTCAGGTAGGGAGCCCTGTAGCGCAGCACCCGCTTCTCTTTCAGTTTCTTCAACAGCAGAGGCAAATAAACAATCTGAAAGCCAATCGTCTGTCCCCATTCCTCCAACACCTCGGGATGTTGTTCAAACAAGTTCTCCAATTCCCCTTTTTCTTCTTTGGCCACATAAACCAATTCGTTTGGCAACAGCTGGCACCCCATGTCCATCTCCACTTCTTCTCCTTCCATCAACGCCGACGGCAGAGGCTTTTGCTCTTGTTCGTCGCAACCTCTTCTACGTCGACGTCCCCAAAAACAGATGGCTACCAGCAAAGCTGCCACCACCACGTCAACTACGTTCCACAATCCACGTCCCAAGGCAACCTTGGCAAAGGGCTGGAACAGCAGAGCCAGCACTGCAAAACCAACCGCCGCATTTCTTTTGCCGCATTGATAATAGCGATAGGCCATAAGCCCGAAAGCCACCATGGCCACAAACCTCACAAACTGAAAATATCCGTATGGCATGGGAGCCAGACAGAGCAGCAACATCGCTGCAAGGAAAAGACAAACTTGTTTCATCATCACCACATATTTATATCAGCCTGGCTCTCCACCGCTTCTTCAATCTCGTCAGGTAATGCCGGAAAGAAGTCCATGCCCACGATGCGTTCCACCTGGTCTACCGTGTTGTAGTACAGGTCTCGTTTCCTGTTTCCATCCGTATTCCTCACTATAATCCCCAAGGCTTTCGGAGAGCCGTTCATGCAAAGCACCACCTTAAAGAAAGCCTCGGGCACCGCCACCTTGTTTTTGCCTATGGTTTCGTGTTCGCGGTTCATGAACACAGGACCACACACAATGTATATATCGCCATACTTCCTTGCCCACTTCCTGCAATCGTTCTCGAAGCTGTTCCAAAGTCCGCTGTTGAGGTTAGCGTTCTGCGGACACACATTCACCAGACTGAACGATTCATACATAGCCTTTTTATCCCACTTGTTGTCGCCAGCCGGGCACATGTGTCCGCGCGACCACCCGCTCCCTTTATAGTCATGCAACGTTGCCTTTATCCCCGTCAGCCGTTCCTCTTCATGAAAGTTGTTCAGTCGCTTGCAAGGTCCGTCGGCATGCTCTCCCGTCAAATGCCACGCCACCCAGTTGGGGCACCTCGTTTCTCTGTTGTAAGAAGCTGTGTAAGCCAGGTTGTGCACTTGCACATGTGGAGTGTTCTTATCCGATATAACAGGAATCTCGATTGCAGTGTATTCAACTTCAGCATTAGATGTTTCATTTAAAAAAAAGAAGGAAAAAAAATCCCAAGAAGAGAACAACAAAAATACCGATAGCAACCTTACGCTTCATATTTATTGAATAAATCGAGTTATTAAGCTTATTGTCTCCAAGGACTCAAGTACATGGAGTACTTTAAAGTCCTTGGATTAACAATTCTTGTTGGTAAAAGCCCCAAGAGAGAAATTAGAGAAGTTCTGCTAACAAAGCAGGAAAGTTCTTTGACTTTGCCTTGATATTCTCCAGCAGAGCCTTTTCGTTGTCATCTATCTGGCCGTCACCTTTAATCTGATTAAAAAGATACTTGGCTTCTTCATCGTCAACTTCACCATTAGACTTGTCATCATCCAGCACGAATGAAGTAATAGCCTTTACAAAGAACTCTTTCCACTCAGGAGCATTCTGCTTACCAGACACAGCGTTGTTCAACTCAAACAAAAAGTCAGTCTCTTCTTTATCAATCACGCCATCGGCATACAGCACTTCTTCCAGTTCTTTCACCTCGCCGGCATCGATAACACCATCAGCCAGCAGTTCTTTTTTCAGTTCTTCTAAAGTTTTCATTGTCTCAACAATTAAGATATTAATACTATTATTTTATAAGTGAATAAACTTCTCTTATTCCAGTCACCATAAAGCCCATGATGAAGATAATAATCCAATCGAATAGAGGTAACGCTTGAACATTGAAAAAGTCATTCAAGAATGGTACCTGAACTATAGCAATTTGCCCAAGGGTAACAACGGTTGCAATCAGCAGGAAGCCATCGCATCCTTTTAGATTCCAGCCAGAGCCACCAGTCTTATACCCACGAGCATTGAACATATAGCCCATGTGAGTCATCACAAAGATGGTAAAGAGCAGAGTTAACTCATAAGTAGTCACATGACTTCTTTCGCCGAAAGAGAAGTTCAACAAGTCTTTCATGCTTGTAATCTCAGTATGCTGGAAGATTATAAGCAACATTAGGAGCATAAGGAAGAAGAAACCTCCCACGCCGAAAATATTCTGTAGCATTGACTTATCAAGAATGAACGCCTTCGGGTCGCGTGGCTTTTCATCCATGACAGATTTTTGCGGAGGCAAGGCAGAAAGTGCAATAGCAGCAAAAGTGTCCATGATCAAGTTCACCCAAAGCATTTGAGTCACAGTCAAAGGAGACTCCGTTCCAAGGAAGGCTCCAAAGAGAACCAAGAAACAAGCCGCTACATTAACAGTCAGCTGGAACAGCAAGAAACGTTGAATGTTCTTATAGAGTGAACGTCCCCACATCACAGCACTGGCAATAGTACTGAATGAGTTGTCCTGAATAATCATATCAGAAGCGTCTTTGGCCACCTGTGTACCATTACCCATAGCCAGACCAACATCAGCAGCATTCAAGGCCGGAGCATCATTAGTGCCGTCACCAGTAACTGCAACAACCTGATCTAAACGGCGAAGGGCATCTACCAAGCGTTTCTTGTCCATAGGTCTTGCACGAGCAATAATCTTCAGATCCATCACTCGCTCTTCAAGTTGCTTGTCTGTCAGTTTTGAGAGTTCTGTACCCGTAATAATGTTCTTTTCACCATCGGCCTCTGTCCAAAGTCCAAGTCTGCGGCCAATCTCAACAGCTGTAACGGGATTATCACCAGTTACAATCTTCACTGCGATACCAGCTTTCATACACTCTTGTATTGATTCCTTTACTCCTTCACGAATGTCATCATGTATGGCAAAGACACCAACAAATTTGAGTTTGACGTTCTTCAGTTTGCCGTTTTCTATCACAGACTCATTGTTTCCGAGTTCAACATAACCAAGTGCGAGTGTACGCATGGCTTTATGCTGATAATCAGTCAATGCAGCTTCATAAGCAGCCTTAGTAGTTGCATCAATATCTGACATTGTCAGAAGTATTTCGGGTGCACCTTTCACATAAGCTACTTTCTTTCCAAGTATGGAAGAATTGACGATTGTCGTCATATACTTATTCTCCGTTGAGAATGGCAAAGTCTCTATTACAGCTGTATTCTCTCGGATGTCAAGGTAGTTGTAGCCTTTTTTATTTAGCCACAAAAGTAGAGCCCCTTCCGTTGGATTACCGATTACTTTAACTGCATTTTTGTTGGCAAAGTCTAAGTTTGCTGTAGAGTTAACTGCTATCATTTCTGCCAACAATTTTTCGTCCACGTTATCAAGTTTGGATTCTGCCACTTCCATCTGGTTCTTTGTCAGCGTACCAGTTTTATCTGTACAAATAACAGAAGCAGCACCCATTGTTTCGCAAGCATGCATTGTTCTGGGCAATGTGTTACTCTTCATCAACTTTCTCATACTGAATGCAAGACTCAGAGTTACCGACATGGGTAGTCCTTCAGGAACAGCGACTACTACCAATGTAACAGCAATCATAATTGTCTTCAATAGATAGCTAACAAAATCAATCCAGAAGTCACCTGATGAGAAGTCTGTGTCATAAGAAACAAAGTACCAAACAATTCGACCGATAATAATCAATACAGCAAGAACATAGCTGGCATTTGTGATCCAGTCTGCAAGTCCATTTAGCTTCTTGCTCAAAGGAGTTTCGCTGCCTTTTCTTACTCGCATTCTATCGATAAGGGGCTGCTCAACAACAACGTCAGCATCCTCATGCTCGCCTAAGTATTCCTCAAGTGCATCGTTAGCTTCATCTTCGGTATTATACTTTCCGATAATACTATCATTAGATTTATCCTTAAGCAGCCAACCAACCTTTACCTCATCGCCTTCATTAAGCGATCTGTAAACTTCACCGCTCTCTGTTGCATCACCAACTTTCTTAATTTCAGCAGTACAGAATCCTTCAATAATAGTTGTACCCTTCTTTATCTCGTTGGATTTATAGGTGGCATTAGCATCGAATCTTTCTGGATTGGTCGTTTTTGTTGCCTGAAGTTCTCCAGTCAAAGAAGACTCATTGACAATAAGGTTCTGTGACTCTAGTAATTCACCGTCAGCAGGAATTTCTTCGCCAGTGTCTAACCTTACAATATCGCCCACAACAATATCCATGCGAGGAACTTCACACATGTGACCATTACGATAAACTTTAACAGGCACTTCGTCATTTGTCTGATTAAGGCTTTGGAAAGTCTTCTCGTTTTTCTTCTCCAAGAAATAGGCAATACTTGTTGCAAGTACCAAAGCTACTATGATACCAATTGGCTCAAAAAAGACAGTCCAATCGCCTTCATGCACAGGATTCCATTCGTACTCATAGATGGAGATACCCATTGATAGTACAAACGCAGTAATCAGAATTTTAAATAGGGGGTCACCAAAACCGCCAAAGAAGCCAACTATCAAGATAAGTAATGTAGCAACCACAACAATGGCGGGCATCACCCATATCATAGCCCCCATGCTACCAGCAAGAATTCCAGCCAAAATAGCTGTTGCAACTATCAGGCATGCCATCGTGATAGCAATAGGGTGTTTACATACTTCTTTAATTTGATCCCATAAAGAATCTTCTTCTGGTGGAGTCAACACATTGGCTCCAAACTTTACGCGGCTTTCGAGCACTTGGGCATCTGTTAAGCCCACATAATGTTTAAATGTTTCCATATTGTTTCTACTTATTTAATATTTCTTTGCAGAACAGAAAGTACTTCAATTATAATATTGTCAGGAATGGCGGTAGCATCAACTTCCAACAGATCTGGCGGTCCAGTATGCAAATCTGCTACCAGAGCATAGAATTCTTCATTTTCATTAAACCCAAAACCATCAAGCAAATACCAATGCCCATCAATTTCAAAACTAAACGGTAAGGTTGTCACATCTACTGTTCTTGTTGCTTCGTAATACCCTAATGAATCTATTATTTGGTTACATTCTTCACAATTATTCTTGTATAGTGAC